>JBDHRX010000137.1:0-7526 GCA_039807785.1 Burkholderiaceae bacterium | reverse complement strand
CGGGGCCGCGCTGGCCAACGCCAGCGTGTTCCTCGAGGCGTTCGGCCATCACGTCGTGGGCTGGATCTGGCTCGAGCAGGCGCTGTGCGCGCAGGCCGCGCTGCGACGGGCGGACCTGTCTCCCGCCGACCGCGATTTCTATCTCGGGAAGTGCCAGGCGGCCCGCTTCTTCCACCGCTGGGAGCTGCCCCGGGTCGAGCCGATGCTCGACCTGCTCGAAGCCCGCGATCCCACCACGCTCGAGATGCGCGATGCGTGGTTCTGACCCCGTTCCAACCAGGAGACCTCCATGTCGTTGAAACAAGCGCTCGATCTGGCCGGCCGCAAGGCGATCGTCACCGGCGGCTCGCGCGGGCTGGGCCTTCAGATCGCCGAGGCGCTCGGCGAGATGGGCGCCGAGGTCCTCGTCGCCGCGCGCCGGCAGGACGAGCTCGACCAGGCCGTCGCGCATCTCGGCCGGGCCGGCGTGACCGCGCATGCGCTCGCCGCCGACCTCGGCAAGCCCGAGGCGGTGCAAGCCTTCGCCGACGCCGCGCTGGCCAAGCTCGGGCACTGCGACATCCTGGTGAACAATGCCGGCGCCACCTGGGGCGCGCCCGCCGCCGAGCATCCGCTCGAAGCCTGGCAGAAGCTGGTGAACCTGAACCTCACCGGCGTGTTCCTGCTCACCCAGGAGATCGGCCGGCGCTCGATGATTCCCCGGCGCTACGGCCGCATCCTGATCGTCGCCTCGATCGCGGGCCTGCGCGGAAACCCTCCCGGCACCAACCAGACCATCGCCTACAACACGACCAAAGGTGGCCTGGTGAACTTCACCCGCGCGCTGGCCGGCGAATGGGGCGAGTACGGCATCACGGTCAACGCGCTGGCGCCCGGCTTCTTCCCGTCGAGGATGACGCGCGCCACCCTGGCCGCGATCGAGGAGCCGCTCAAGGCCGCGACGCCGCTGCGCAGGCTGGGCGACGACGAGGACCTCAAGGGCGCGGCGGTCCTGTTCTGCTCGAACGCCGGCAAGCACATCACCGGGCAGATCCTCGCCGTCGACGGCGGCGTGACCGCGGTCTGACGCGGAGGCCGCATGAGCGAACGGAACCTGCAGATCCTGCTGGCGAGCCGGCCCCGGGGCGAGGCGACGCCGGAGAACTTCCGGCTGGTCGAGGCCGAACTGCCGCGGATCGGCGCGGGCGAGGTGCTGGTGCGCAACCACTACCTGTCGCTCGATCCCTACATGCGCGGGCGCATGGACGATGCCCGGTCGTACGCCGCCGCGCAAGCGCTCGACGCGGTCATGATCGGCGGCACCGCCGGCGAGGTGGTCGAGAGCCGGCACCCGAAATTCGCCGTCGGCGACCGGGTCGTCGGCGCCCTCGGCTGGCAGCTCTACGGCAAGAGCGACGGCACCGGGCTGCGCAAGGTCGACACCGCGCGCGTGCCGCTGACGGCCTATCTCGGGCCGGCCGGCATGCCCGGCGTGACCGCGTGGTACGGGCTGAACCGGATCATCGCGCCGAAGGCGGGCGAGACGGTCGTGGTGTCCGCGGCCAGCGGCGCGGTCGGCTCGGTCGTCGGCCAGCTGGCGCGCCTCAAGGGCTGCCGGGTCGTCGGGATCGCCGGCGGCGCGTACAAATGCGGCATCGTCACCGGCGAATACGGCTTCGACGCCTGCGTCGACTACAAGGCCGGGCAGCTGTACCCGGACCTGCGCGCGTCGACACCGGACGGCATCGACGGCTGCTTCGAGAACGTCGGCGGCGCGACGCTCGACGCGGTGCTGCGGCGGATGAACGCCTTCGGGCGGATCGCGGTCTGCGGGCTGATCGCCGGCTACGAAGGCCAGCCGACCCCGGTCCACGCCTTCGCCTCGGTGCTGGTGAACCGGCTGCGCATCGAGGGCTTCATCGTCTCCGAGCACATGGAGGTCTGGCCCGAGGCGCTGCGCGAGCTCGGCGAGCTGGTCGCCTCGGGCACGCTGAAGTACCGCGAGACGATCGCCCAGGGCCTCGAGCAGGCGCCGCAGGCCTTCATCGGGCTGCTCAAGGGGCGCAACGTCGGCAAGCAGCTCGTGAGGCTGGTCGCGCCATGAAGGACTTCGCCGGCAAGGTCGCCGTCGTCACCGGCGCCGGCAGCGGGTTCGGCCGCGAGTTCGCCCAGCTCGGCGCGCAGCTCGGCATGAAGCTCGCGCTGGCCGACATCCAGGCCGATGCGCTGGCCGAAACCGTCGAGACGCTGCGCGCACAGGGCGTGCAGGTGTTCGGCGAGACCGTCGACGTGAGCCGCGCCGCCGACGTCGAGCGGCTGGCGCAGCGCACGCTCGAGCGCTTCGGCGCCGTGCATCTCGTGTTTAACAACGCCGGGGTCGCCGCCGGCGGCCTGCTCTGGGAGCACGGGGTCAAGGACTGGGAATGGGTGCTCGGCGTCAATCTGTGGGGCGTGATCCACGGCGTGCGCGCCTTCGTCCCGATCATGCTGGCGCAGGGCGACCCGTGCCACGTCGTGAACACCGCCTCGGTCGCGGGCCTGCTGTCGCCGCAGCTGATGGGCCTCTACAACGTCAGCAAGCACGGCGTGGTGACGCTGACCGAGACCCTCTACCATGACCTGCGGATCAGCGGGGCGAACATCGGGGTCAGCCTGCTGTGCCCGGCGTTCGTGCCGACCGGCATCGCGCAGTCGCACCGCAACCGGCCCGCCGGCCTGGCCGGCGACGAGGCGCCCACCGCGTCGATGCTGGCGGCCCGGAAGGCCTCCGAGAAGGCGGTCTCGTCGGGGCGCATCAGCGCGGCCGAGGTGGCGCGGATGACCTTCGATGCGATCCGCGCCGAACGCTTCTACGTGATCACCCACCCGGGCATCCTCGCGTCGGTCGAGCTGCGCCTGCAGGACATCCTCGGCGGGCGCGCGCCGAGCGACCCGTTCAGCTTCAAGCCCGGCGTCGCGCATCGGCCGGACTGAGGCGCTGCGCATGGGCACCGGCTCGCCGCCGATCACCGCCGGCCATTTCGCCCGCGTCGCTCCGGACGTGCGACTGCACTACGCCTCGTGCGGGACGCCGGGCGCGCCGCTGATGCTGTTCCTGCACGGGTTTCCCGAGTTCTGGTACGCGTGGCGCGCGATCCTGCCGACCTTCGGCGCGCGCTTCCACGCGGTCGCGCCGGACCTGCGCGGCTACAGCCTGTCGGACAAGCCCCCGGACGTCCGCGCCTACCGGATCGCGGCGCTGGTGGCCGACATCGACGCCCTGGTACGTGCGCTCGGCCACGAGCGCTGCGTCCTGGTCGGGCACGACTGGGGCGGCGCGCTCGCGTGGTCGTACGCGATCGCGCACCCGGCGCGCGTCCGGCGACTCGCGATCCTGAACGCCCCGCACCCGGTGCCCTTCGCGCGCGCCCTGGCCGGCGACGCGGCCCAGCAGGCCGCCAGCCGCTACATGAACTGGCTGCGCCGGCCCGGCTCCGAGGCGTTACTGGCGCGCGACGACTTCGCCCGGCTCGAAGGCTTCTTCCTGGGCCTGGGCGGCGCGGCCTGGTTCCGGGGCGCGGTGCGCGAAGCCTATCGCGCGGCATGGGGGCAGCCCGGTGCGATCGCCGGCGGAGTCAACTACTATCGCGCGTCGCCGCTGCACCCGTCCGACGAGCACGAACCCGGCGCCGCCGTGCCGGAGCTCGCCGAGGCCGATTTCACGGTGCATGCGAAGACGCTGGTGGTCTGGGGCGAGGGCGACACCGCGCTGCGCCCGGTGCTGCTCGACGGCCTCGACCGCGTGGTGCCCGACCTGCGCATCGTGCGGCTCGCCGAGGCCACCCACTGGCTGGTGCACGAGCAGCCGCAGCGGATCGTCCGGGAGCTGTCCGGATTCGTCGCCGATGCCGCTTGATCCGCAGGTCGAGAAGATCCTGCACTGGGCGCGGCGCGCGTCGGTCGCGCCGTATCCGGCGCTGGGGGCGGCGCGCGCCCGCGAGCACTACGCCGCGGCCTCGGCGACGCTGGATATCGTGCCGCCGCCGCTGCACGCGGTCGAGGACCTCCGGGTCGCGTTCCCCGGGCGCGCGCTGCGGGTACGCCAGTACGCGCCCTGGCCGCTCGACCTCGGCGCGCCCCGGCCGGCGCTGCTGTTCTTCCACGGCGGCGGCTTCACCATCGGCTCGATCGACACCCACGACCGGGTATGCCGGATGCTCGCGCTGGGCGGCGACTGCCTGGTGTTCTCGGTCGACTACCGGCTCGCGCCCGAGCATCGCTTCCCGAGCGCCCAGGACGACGCCTTCGAGGCGCTCGCCTGGCTGCGCACGCAGGCGATCGCGCTCGGCGTCGACCCGGCGCGGATCGGGGTCGGCGGCGACAGCGCCGGCGGCACGCTCGCCGCCGCGACCGCGATCCACGCGCGCGACCGCGGCTGGCCGCTGGCATTGCAGCTGCTGATCTATCCCGGCGTCTCGAGCCACCAGGACACCGGCTCGCACCGGCGCTTCGCCGCCGGCTACCTGCTCGACGCCGACACGGTGCAATGGTTCTTCGGGCAGACGCTGCGCGACGAGCGCGACCGCCTCGACTGGCGCTTCGCGCCGCTGTGCGCGCCCGACCTGCGGGGCGTCGCGCCGGCCTGGATCGCCGGCGCGGAGTACGATCCGCTGATCGACGAGGATCGGAGGTACGCCGACCGGCTCCGCGCGGCCGGCGTGCCGGTCCGCTTCGTCCAGTACGACGGGATGATCCACGCCTTCTTCCAGCACGCCGGCTTCGTGCAGGCGGCGCGGCGCGCGCACGCGGACGCCTGCGCCGCGCTGCGCGCGGCCTTCCGCGGCGATGACGCCGGCCCTCCATACGGAATCCACCCATGACCGAAGACCGAGCCGGAAATCGAACCGGGCACCGGAACGACGATTCGATCGACGCGCGAACCGGCGCGGGGGCCGGTGGCCCGCCGGCGCTCGTGCTGCGCACCGGCGACTGGGCCGCCCTCGGCCCGGCGGCCTCGGCGCTGCGTACCGAAGTCTTCGTGCGCGAGCAGGGCATCCCGGCGGCGCTCGAATGGGACGAATGGGACGCGCGCTCGGTGCATTGCGTCGCCTACCAGGACGGCGAGCCGGTCGGCACCGGCCGGCTGTTGCCCGACGGGCACCTGGGGCGCATGGCGGTGCGGGCGGACCGGCGCGGCGAAGGCATCGGCCGGCGCGTGCTCGGGGCGCTGGTCGCGATCGCCACCGCGCGCGGCGACGCGCGCATCGAGCTCAGCGCCCAGCGACAGGTCGAGCCGTTCTATCGGGCCCAGGGATTCGAGCCGCTGGGCACGCCCTACGAGGAAGTCGGCATCCCGCACATCAAGATGCGCCGCGAGCTGCTCGCGCTGGGGCTCGCCGCCGGCCTCGCGCCGCTCGCCGGCCTCGTGCCCGCGACGGCGCATGCCGGCGCGCTGGATGCGGTGTCGAACACGGATGCCGGCGCCGCGCTGCGCGCCGCGCTCGAGCGCGGCGCCGGGCAGGCAGTGGCCCGGCTCGGCCGGCCCGGCGGATTCCTCGACGACCCGAAGGTGCGCATTCCGCTGCCCGAAGGCATGCGCAAGGTCGAGAACCTGCTGCGGGCCATGGGACGCGGCCGCGAGATCGACGAGCTCGCCACGGCGATGAACCGCGCCGCCGAGCAGGCCGTGCCGCAGGCCCGGCAGTTGCTGGTCTCGGCGGTGAAATCGATGTCGGTGTCCGATGCCAAATCGATCCTCACCGGCGGCGACGATTCGGTGACGCGCTTCTTCCAGTCGCGTACCGCGGGCCCGCTGACCGAGCGCTTCCTCCCTGTCGTGACGAAACAGGTGTCGCGCCTGGGCCTGGCCCAGCGCTACAACGCGCTGGCGGGGCAGGCCTCGAAGCTGGGCCTGATGAAGGAGCGCGACGCCTCGGTCGAGCGCTACGTCACCACGCGCGCGCTGGACGGCCTGTACCTGATGATCGCCGAGGAGGAGCGCGCGATCCGCAGCAATCCGCTGAAGGCGGGCTCCAAGCTCATCGAGCGGGTGTTCGGCGCGATGCGCTGAAGCGGGCGCGCCGCTCGCCGCCGATGCGCACCGAATCGCCCTCGGGCAGCCAGGTGCGCTCGAGCGTCTCGACGCCGCCGTCGCGGCGCACCGCGACCAGCGTCGAGGCGCGCGTGCCGTAGCCGAGCGCCGGCGCGACGATCATCGCGGGCGCGAGCACGCGCTCCCGCTCCAGCCCCACGCCGGTGTCGGGCAACACCTCGTCGGGCGGCCGCCCGCGGTCGGCGAGCGCCGCCAGCAGGACCGTATCCACCGGCGCATGGGGATCGCCCAGCAGGCCCGTCATCCGGTCGGCCAGCATCCGGACCTTGGGCCAGCCGGTGTCGAGCAGGTGGTTCGACAGCGCGTGCACGCCGGCGGACACCTCAAGCACGCGCTGCGGATGGCGGTTCGACACATAGCGCACCGGGCAAGGCGCCGCCGGATCGAACAGCAGCAGGTTGAAGCCCGCGTAGTCGTCGCCGCGCGAGGCGACGGCGTCCGCGTAGGCATCGAGCGCGACCTCGGCGGCTACGAAGCCCGCCACGAGCTCGCCGCGCGAACGCCCGCCGGGCGGCGCCGCCGGATCGCGCACGTTGGTGACGGCAGCCAGCCGGCCGGCGCGATCGATCGCCAGCCAACTGCCGCCGGCCTCCAGGTCCCGGCCGCCCCAGGCCGGCCCGTGACCGGCCCACCAGCCCGCCGCCGCGGCCGGGCGGCGGTAGAACTCGTCGCGGTTGGCCGCCAGCAGCAGCAGGTAGTCGTCGTGCGCGTCGAGCGCCAAGCCGATCAGGCACATCGCCGCGCTGCGCCGCTCAGGCCCGGGCTCCAGCGTCGGCGTCGGCCCACTCGAACACCTCGACGTAGCGCCCGTTCGACGCGAGCGCATCCAGGCCGAGTTCGCTCGCCTGCCCCGCGAGCGCCGCAGCGAAGTCGTCGCAGGCGGATGCGGGCAGGGGCTCGTAGACCTCGATCCAGGTCCGGAACGCCGCGTCGTGCTGGTCGCGCCATCCGAAGCGCGCCGCGACTCCGTGCGCCGGCGCGACGCGCCCGACCAGGGCCGCGAGCGCCGCGTGACAGCGCGCGTCGTGCGCCCGATCGGCGCGGAACCAGACCATCACGACGCAGCTCATCGGGGCCTCCGGGCCGGACCGCGCGCTCAGTCGCCGGACGCCAGCGGGTAGGGCAGCGCCTCGAGCCGCAGCGGCCGGGCGTCGACGCGCAGCGCGGCCGCCGGGCTCGCGGCGGCGGTCTGGATCTCGGCCAGCAGGTCGATTCCGCCGCCGGGCGCGGGCGCCGCCAATGCCACGACGCCCACCGGTTGTCCCGCATCGTCCGTGACCTCGGCGCCCGGGGGAGGTTCGGGGCCATCGGCATGGGCCAGGAACACGCGCCGCTTGACCTTGCCGAGGTAGTGGCTGCGGGCGACGATCTCCTGGCCGGGATAGCAGCCCTTGTCGAAGCTCACGCCGCCGATCGCATCGAAGTTGATCATCTGGGGCACGAACTGCTCGGCCGT
>JBDHRX010000136.1:0-7695 GCA_039807785.1 Burkholderiaceae bacterium | reverse complement strand
GACCCGTCACCGTTGCCGGACCCGTTGCCATTGCCCGACCCGTTGCCGTCCCCACCGGGTGAGGTTCCCGGCGGGATCGTCGCGGCCGGATCGGAGACCGCGAGCAGCGACCCGTCGGGACCGCGTTGCTCGTTCGGGGAAACGGCGTCGCCCGGACCCGGCAGCCAGGTGGAACCGTCCGGTGTCGAGCCGCCGGAGGATTGTCCCGGCGCGCCGCCGATCGGGTCGATCACGATCGAAGGGCCCCCCCCGGCGAGCGGGCCCGGATCGGCTCCGCCGGACCCCGCCGGAAGGCCCGTCGAGCCGCCCGAGGTGCTCCCGGCGCCGTCGCCGGTGCCGAGGCCTGGGGTCGCGCCTTGCCCTGCCGCAGAGCCCGAGCCGCCCGTGCCGGTTCCGGGCGCGCTCGCGATCCCGCCGGCGTCGATTCCCGAAGCGCCGCCGGTGCCGCCGGAGCCGATTCCCGAAGTACTGCCGGCGCCGCTGGAGCCGGCTCCGGAAGCATCGCCGGGGAGGCCGGTGCTCGAGGTACCCGCGGGGTCGGTTCCGGAAGCGATGCCACCGGGCAGGAAAGTGCCGCCCGATCCCCCCGGGCCGCCGCCGGCGCCGGTTGCACCCGGCGCGGCGGGCTGCGACCCGCTCTGCGCGGTGCCCGTTTGGGTGCCGCCGGCGGATCCGCCGGCAGACGGGTTGGTGAGAATCACGCCCGCGACGACCGAGGACGTCGTGCCGGATGGGCCACCGGACCCGCTGCCGGACGTACCGCCCGGCGCGCTGCCCGTGCCACCTGTCCCGCTGCCCGGCGAGGCTCCGGTGGAGCTGTTACCCGCGCCCGCCGCCGGTCCGCTTGCCAGGGTGCCGCCGCCCGGGCCGCTCGCACCGGCTCCCCCGGACGATTGACCTCCCGCCGTCGTACCGGCCGCGCCCGTCGTCGTGCCGCCGGCCGTGCCCGATGCTGCCGTGCCGGCACTTCCGCCGCCGCTGCTTCCGCCCCCGCTGCCACCGCTCCCGCTGCCACCGCTCCCGCCACCGCTTCCGCCACCGCTCCCGCCACCGCCACCGCTGTTCCCGCCCTTCGCGGATGCGACCGTGCCGCCCTGCGAGCCGGCACCTGCCTGGCGTGCGGCCGGGGTGTCGTTGCCGGGCGCCTGCTGGTGGCTGATCGGCGGCAGGACCGGGCCCTGATCGGTCAGGCGAGGCGCGGCATCGGCGTCGTCGGCGGCCGCCGATTCGCCGGCGCCGACCTCGACCGCGCCGCCGCGCGTGGCCACGACGATGCGGCCCTGGGTCACCGCTACGCGCAGACCTTCGCGCGGGCCCGGCGCGCAGAGCGGGTCGCAGGCGGTCTGCTCGGCGACGTACTCGGTGCCGCGCACCCCGACGGTGGCGGTCGGCGTCTGCATCCGGTAGTCGTCGTGGTTGCGCTTGCCGATCGCGCCGGTGATCGTGCGCAGCGCGCCGCGCACCAGGAAGTAGAAGCCGCGCTGGTTGGCGGCATCGAAGCGGTAGTCGTCGATCCGGAACGTGGTGCCCGGCTGCAGCGAGAAGATGCCACCGTCGGTGAAGCGGATCTGGACCCGGCCGTCGGCGCCGGTGCGGATCACGTCGCCGCTCTCGAACTCGGTCCCGGCAGCGACCGGCGCCGGCGAAGCGGCGCCGCGCTGGACCGTGACGGTGCCCGAGGCGACCAGCGCCCGGCCATCCGCGGCCAGGGCGGGCTGGACGGCCACGGCCCAGGCCAGCAGCGCGAGCAGGCACAGGGCGAACCGGGCGACCGCGCCGCGACGGCGCGAGTCCGGACCGGAGCGAACGGCGTCGAGGACGGCGGCCATCGTCACCGGAACCTGTAGCGCAGCGTCACGCCGGCCTGCGTCCGCCGGAAGTCGTTCGGCTCCAGGGTCGAGCGGTTGCGGGTATGGGTGAGCGCCGGCACGATCGACCAGTCGGCTCCCAGCCTGCGTTCGGCGCCGAGTCGCAGCTCGGTCTGCCGGTCGCTGCGCGCGACGCCGAAGATCGGCTCGATGCCGTCGAAGTCGCGCGCTTCCCACGACAGGGCGGCGAAGCCGCGCCAGCCGGCGCCGATGTGCAGGCTCAGCGCCGCCCGCGCTCCGCGGAAGTCGTACGAGAGGTTGTCGAGATCGCGCCGCGATGTCTCGGTCCCGGCCTGCAGGCCGGCCACCAGGATCGGCCGGCGCGCGCCGTCGAGCACGCGCGCGACGGTCAGCCCGAGCGCCTGGCGCCGGGCGTCGCGCAGCGAGCTGCCGGGGAAATCGAGCGAGAACGCCTGCAGGTAGGCGCCGACCTGGGTCCGGGCGTCCAGGTCGCACTGCCACTGGCCGAGCGCACCCACGGCGTTGCGGAAAGCCGCGCCGTCCAGTTGCAGGTGCTGGAACTGGGCAAGCATGTTGAACTGATGGCAGCCCGTGCGGAAGGCGAATCCCGAAGTCAGGTCGAATTGCTCCTGGTCCAGTGTATGTGCACTGGGATAACGCCGAAGCGAGGCGCGTCCGCCAGTGGTCCACTGCCAGCCGCCGCCCATCGGCACGGTCCAGTTTAGGGCGAACGCGCCGGCGAAAACGGAACTATGTCTCGGAAGGCTGATTCCGAGCGGAATCACGGTCGTGCCGTCCGCGAGCACCCACTGACCGGTCGAGCTTCCGAAGTTGACGTTGGAGTCGTAGCCGGTCTCGACCTCGAGAGTCGCCGTCAGCGTCGGGCGCGCGGCGTTCTCGGCGCGACGGATCGCGTCGAGATACTGTCCGATCACGCGCCGGGCATCCTCGGGAATGCGCTGCGCCGAGACCGTCTCGAACTCGCGCCGCGCGTTCTCGCGCTCGCGCAGCGCGAAATACGCGCGCGCGATCTCCGCGCGCGCCTGCAGGAAGTCCGGCTTGACCATCAGCACCCGCTCGAGCGCGATCACGGCTTCGCCGGGATGGCCCGCGTCGAGCGCGGCCAGCCCCAGCAGATAGTCGAACTCGGGTTCGCCGCCATAGTCGGCCACCTGCGCATGCAGGGCGCGAAACGCCGCGTCGGCCCGGCGTTCGTCGATCTGACGCCGGGCCGTCGCCAGCAGTTGCGCGAGCGGCGTCTGCATCTGCGCGGATGCCGCGCCGCGCGCCGGAGCCTGCGCCGCCGGCACCGGCGGGAGCGACTGGGCGAACGCCGCGGGCCAGGCCGCGCACAGCACCCAGGTCGCGAAGGCGCGCGCGAGGGCGGTGCGCGGGCTCATGCGCTGCCGGCCAGCTCGCCGCGCAGCGAATGCGACAGCGCGGCGGTGATGCGGACGTCGACGAACCGGCCGACGAGGCGCTGCGGGCCGGCGAAGTTGACGACGCGGTTGTTGCCGGTGCGGCCGGAGAGCTCATCGGCGTCGCGGCGCGAGCGTCCCTCGACCAGCAGCCGCTGGACGCCGCCGACCATCGCTTCGCCGATGCGGCGGACATGGGTCTCGACCGTCGCCTGCAGGCGCTGGAGCCGCTCGAGCTTGACCGGCTGGGGCGTGTCGTCGGGGAGATCCGCGGCCGGCGTGCCGGGGCGCGGGCTGTAGACGAACGAGAACGAGTCGTCGAAGCCGATCTCCTCGGCCAGCCGCAGCGTGCGCTGGAAATCGTCCTCGGTTTCCCCGGGGAAACCGACGATGAAATCGGTCGACAGGCTGGTGCCGGGACGCGCCGCGCGCAACCGGCGGACGATCGATTTGTACTCGAGGATCGTGTAGCCGCGCTTCATCGCCGCGAGAATCCGGTCGGATCCCGACTGGACCGGCAGGTGCACGTGGTCGGCCAGCTTCGGCAGGCGGGCGTGGGCGTCGACCAGCCGCTGCGTGAACTCCTTCGGATGCGAGGTGGTGTAGCGGATCCGGTCGATGCCCGGGATCTCGCAGACATACTCGAGCAGCAGCGCGAAGTCGGCTTGCTCCCCGTCGGGCATCGGGCCGCGCCAGGCGTTGACGTTCTGGCCCAGCAGCGTCACCTCGCGCACACCCTGGTCGGCGAGCCCTGCGATCTCGACCAGCACGTCGTCGAGCGGGCGCGAGATCTCGTCGCCGCGGGTGTAGGGCACCACGCAGAAGCTGCAGTACTTGCTGCAGCCCTCCATGATGGAGACGAACGCGGTCGCGCCGTCGGTGCGCGCCGGCGGCAGCCGGTCGAACTTCTCGATCTCCGGGAAGCTGATGTCGACCTGCGGCCGGCCGCTCGCGCGGCGGCGGGCGATCAGCTCGGGCAGCCGATGCAGCGTCTGCGGGCCGAACACCACGTCGACATAGGGCGCGCGCGCGACGATCGACGCGCCCTCCTGGCTCGCGACGCAGCCGCCGACGCCGACGATGAGGCCGGGGCGCCGGCGCTTGAGCGCCCCGATCCGGCCGAGATCGGAGAACACCTTGTCCTCGGCCTTCTCCCGGATCGAACAGGTATTGAACAGGATGATGTCGGCATCCTCGCTGCAGTCGGTCCGGCAGGCGCCTTCGGACTGCGCGAGGACGTCGGCCATCCGGTCCGAGTCATACTCGTTCATCTGGCAGCCGAACGTGCGGATGTAGACCCTGCTGGCCATCGAACCCTCCGGGCGGCGAGCCTGCGCGAACCCGGCTAGCGGGCCCCGCCCGCGCGTTCGCGCTCGCGCGCCGCGGCCAGTTCCCCCGGGGTGAGGATCCAGACCCGCGCGACCTGGCCGAAGGCGTCGCGCTCCACCAGCACGTCGAGCGCGCCGGACAGCGTCGACGGCATGACGATCCGGTTGTCGGCGTCGTGGATGCGCGCGCTGGCGGCGAGCCGCACCGGCTCCTGGTTCAGCACCGCTTCGGGGAAGATGCGCATCTCCAGGCGTCCCAGGCGCGCCGTCGCCGGAAACGACCGGATGACCTGGGCGTGCGTACCGCGCGGCAGCGCCGAGGCGGCCAGGGCCCCGGCCGCCAGGCCGAGCAACCGGCGGCGCCCGGGGACATCGCCGTCCCGGGCTGCGATCCCGGGGAGCGGCGCAGCGCCGGACGGATCCGGCCGGACGACGCAGGCGTCGCGGGCGGCGGACGGGGGCGGGCTGGATCGGCGCAACGGATCGGGCATCGGGAAGAGGCGGCGGTACGGCGGGAGGACGCCTGCGGCGGCAGCCGGCGCCATTCCGGCGTCCGCTGCCGCAAGCGCCCGCCGGGCGCCGCGATGTGGAGAAAACGGCTTCGGAGTGTACCCAAAAAACGCCGCCGGCCGGGAACGCGGCCCGCCCGAAGGCCGGTTTCGGGTGCCGGTCGCCGGCTCCGGCCGACCTCGCACGGAGCGGCTTGATCCACGTCAATGGGAAGGCTGGCCTCGGGCCGCAAGAATGTTTGCCTACGCAACAATTTGTCCGGAAGATCCGCCGGACCGAGGAAACGGCCGATGAAATCGATCCTGGCGCTGACCGTCAACGGTCGCCGGCGCGAAGACCTGGTGCCCGACGGCATGCTGCTGCTGGACTACCTGCGCGAGGTGGTCGGCCTGACCGGCACCAAGCAGGGCTGCGACGGTGGCGAATGCGGTGCCTGCACCGTGCTGGTCGACGACCGGCCGCGGCTGTCCTGTTCCACGCTGGCGGTCCAGATGCAGGGCCGGCGGGTCGAGACGGTGGAGGGCCTCACCAAGGGCGGCCGCATGAGCGCGCTGCAGCAGGCGTTCCACGAGAAGCTCGGCACCCAGTGCGGCTTCTGCACGCCGGGCATGATCACCGCCGCCGAGGCCTTGCTGCGCCGCAACCCGCATCCCGACCGGGACGAGATCAAGGCGGCGCTGGCGGGCAACCTGTGCCGCTGCACCGGCTACGTGAAGATCGTCGAGTCGGTCGAGGCCGCGGCCGCGACCCGGGAGGCAGCGCGATGAGCGTGCGCCAGCTCGAAAAGCACCGCGTCGGCCTGGTGGGCGTGCGCACGCCGCTGATCGACGGCGTGGAGAAGGTCACCGGCCGGGCCCGCTACACCGCCGACCTGCCGGCCACCGGCGCGCTGTGCGGACGCATCCTGCGCTCGCCGCTGGCGCACGCGCGCATCGTGTCGATCGACACCTCGGCGGCCGAGGCGCTCGAGGGCGTGGTGGCGGTGTGCACCGGCGAGGACTGCCGGGTGCCGTTCGGCGTGCTGCCGATCGCCGAGAACGAGTTTCCGCTGGCGCGCGAGAAGGTGCGCTATCGCGGCGACCCGGTGGCGGCGGTGGCGGCGGTCGACGAGGCGACCGCCGCCCGGGCGCTGAAGCTGATCCGCGTCGAGTACGAGAAGCTGCCGGCCTACTTCGATTCCGCCAAGGCGATGAAGCCGGGCGCCGTCCCGATCCACGCCGAGAAGCCCAACAACGTGCTGCGCGAGGTGCACAACGAGTTCGGCGATTCGGAAGCCGGCTTCGCTGCGGCCGACCTGGTGCGCGAGAAGACCTACCGCTTCGCCGAGGTCAACCACGTCCACATCGAGCCCAACGCGACGCTGGCCGAGTACGACCCCGAGCGCGGCCACCTGACCCTGCGCACGACCACCCAGGTGCCTTACTACGTGCTGCTGAAGGTGGCGCAGTGCATGGAGATGGACGAGGCGAGCATTCGCGTGGTCAAGCCCTTCGTGGGCGGCGGCTTCGGCGCGCGCACCGAGTGCCTGCATTTCGAGATCATCGCCGGCCTGCTGGCGCGCAAGGCGGGCGGCACCGTGCGCCTGCTGCAGACGCGCGAGGAGACCTTCCTCGCCCATCGCGGCCGCCCCGACACGAAGGTGATCGTCAAGCTGGGCATGAAACGCGACGGCCGGCTCACCGCCTGCCACCTGCAGGCGGTGCAGAACGGCGGCGCCTATGCCAGCTACGGCATCATCACCATCCTCTACACCGGGTCGCTGCTGCACGGGATCTACGACATCCCGGCCATCAAGCACGACGGCTGGCGCGTCTACACCAACACGCCGCCCTGCGGCGCGCAGCGCGGGCACGGCACCGTCGATGCGCGCGCCGCGTTCGAGGCGCTGATGAACGAGATGGCCGCCGAGCTGGGCCTGGACGCGTTCGCCGTGCGGCAGGTCAACCTGCTGCCCTCGATTCCCTACGTCACCGCGTACGCGCAGCGGGTGATGAGCTACGGGCTGCCCGAATGCCTGGAGAAGGTGATGAAGGCCTCGGGCTGGGCCGAGCGACGCGGCAGCATGCCCAAGGGCCGGGGGCTGGGCATGGCCTGCTCGCACTTCGTGTCCGGCACCACGACGCCCAAGCACTGGACCGGCGAACCCCACGCCACGGTCAACCTCAGGCTCGACTTCGACGGCGGCATCACCGTGCTGACCGGGGCCGCCGACATCGGCCAGGGCTCGAACACGATGGCGGCGCAGATGGTGGCCGAGACGCTGAGCGTGGACTGGAACCGCCTGCGCGTGGTCTCCGCCGACAGCGCGCTCACGCCGAAGGACAACGGCAGCTACTCGTCGCGCGTCACCTTCATGGTCGGCAATGCCGCCGTGGATGCCGCGAGGCAGCTCCGGCGCATCCTCATCGAGGCGGCGGCCAAGAAGCTGGAGGCCAGCGCCGACGACGTTGAATGCGAGAACGAGAGGTTCCGCGTGGTCGGCACCGACAAGGAACTGCCGTTCCACGACGCGGTCAAGGCGGCGCTGGTCGACACCGGCCCGATCACCGTCAAGGGCACCTTCACCAGCCCGACCGAATTCATGGGCGACAAGAAGGTCAGGGGCAGCGC
>JBDHRX010000135.1:0-7715 GCA_039807785.1 Burkholderiaceae bacterium | reverse complement strand
CGGTGCACGATCGGCGCGGGGTGCGGGCTCGCGCAGGCCGCGAGCAGCGCGACGATCGCCGCCAGCACCGGCAGCGCGCGGCCCGGGAGCGGCGCGTCGTCCCGGCCGGAACGGCGCGCGGAGGATCGACCGGGGAGGCGCGCCGAAGCGTCGCTCAGGCTGGCGCCTTCAGAGTGTTTCACCATGACTGTGTCGCGCCGCGAGGGCGCACTCGGTAGGCGGAGCACCGGCGCTCGACGACGAGACGCTAGGAAGTACCGGTGCGCAATGGGACGAATCGTACCGCATCGAGCACCGTGACCTGCCAATGCTCGCGGTCGACGCGCTCGACGCGGTGCAGCGCCTGCCGGATGCCGCCCACCGGCGCGATCAGCCGGCCCCCCACCCGCATCTGCTCGAGCAGCGGATCGGGGATCGCCTCGCCCGCCGCCGCCATCACGATCGCGTCGAACGGCGCGGCCTGCGCCACGCCGAGATGCCCGTCGCCGAACACCAGCCGCAGGTTCGACAGCCGCAGCGCGCGCAGGTTGTTCCGGGCCTGCTCGTGCAGCCCGCGCACGCGCTCGACCGACACGACCTGGCCGAACACGCGCGCCAGCACCGCCGCCTGGTAGCCGCAGCCGGTGCCGACCTCGAGCACGCTCGCCTGCGCGCGCTGCGCGGCGGTCATCGACTGCACCAGCAGCTCGATCATCCGTGCCACGGTGCTGGGCCGCGAGATCGTCTGTCCGTGGCCGATCGGGAGCGCGACGTCCTCGTAGGCGCGGCTGGCGAGCGCGGCGTCGATGAACGCGTGCCGCGGCACCTGGCCCATGGCCTCGAGCACCTGCGGATCGCGCACGCCGCCCCGGCGCAGGGCCTCGACCATCGTCGCGCGCGCGCGGTCCGAAGCGAGGCCGAGGCCGCCGGGCCGCCGCGGCGGCGCCGGCCTGCGCGCGGCGCGTGCATCCCGATTCGCGGGCGCCGGCAGCCAGGCCGGGCGGCGGCTCATGGAGGGGTGCCGGCGACGATGCCGCGGCCCGGCACGCGAGGCAGGTTCACGGCTGCTCGAGCCAGCCCTGCACCGGCCCGAGCGCGCCCGCGGCGGTCAGGTCGATGTCCAGCGGGGTGATCGACGCCCAGCCGTTGTCCACCGCGTGGAAGTCGGTGCCGGGGCCCGCCTCCTTGGCGGCGCCGGCGGGCCCGATCCAGTAGATCGTGTCGCCGCGCGGGCTGCGCGCGCGCACCACCGGCTCGGCGAGATGGCGGCGCCCGAGCCGCGTCACCCGCACGCCGCGCAGCGCCTCCGGCGGGCAGGCGGGGACGTTCACGTTGAGCAGCACCGGGCCCGGCAGCGGCTGCCGGGTGAAACGCG
This sequence comes from Burkholderiaceae bacterium, assembly GCA_039807785.1. Lineage (GTDB taxonomy): Bacteria > Pseudomonadota > Gammaproteobacteria > Burkholderiales > Burkholderiaceae_E > Zeimonas. Next base: position 6,361 of record JBDHRX010000135.1, on the reverse strand, counting down.
CCAGCAGGTCGCGCGCGACCCCGGCGGCGGTCGCCAGGTGCTCGTGGCCGCGCCGGGCGAGCGAGAAGGCGATCGAGGGGACGCCGAGCTGGTAGCCTTCCATCGCGGCGGCGACGGTGCCCGAATAGATCGTGTCGTCGCCCATGTTGGCGCCGTCGTTGATGCCCGAGAGCACCAGGTCGGGCCGATGATCGAGCAGCCCGGTGACCGCGATGTGCACGCAGTCGGTCGGCGTCCCGTTCAGGTAGAGGAAGCCGTTGGCGGCGACGCGCACCGACAGCGGACGGTCCAGCGTCAGCGAGTTCGACGCCCCGCTGCGGTCGCGCTCCGGCGCGATCACCGTGACTTCGCCGAACGCCCGGGCAACCTCGGCGAGCGCCTGGATGCCCGGCGAGAAATAGCCGTCGTCGTTGCTGATCAGGATGCGCATGGGCCGATTCTATCGAATCCGCCCATGCCCGAAGCTCAGCCCTCGGCCGGCCAGTCGCGGATGTAGGCCTTGAGCATCCGGTTCTCGAAGCCCTGCTCCTCGAGCACGGCCCGGGCCACGTCGTGGAACGAGATCACGCCGAGCAGCGTCTGCTCGTCCATCACCGGCAGGTAGCGCTGGCGCGTCTCGAGCATCACGCGACGCAGCTCGTTGACCTCCATCTGGGGCGTCGCGACGAACGGATCGCGGATCATCACGTCCCGCACGACCGTCTCGGCCACCGGGCCGGTGGGTCCGGCGCGATGCTCGATCTGGCGGCGCGCGAGCACCCGCAGGATCTCGCGGAACGTGAGCATGCCCGCCAGGCGCCCGCGATCCATCACCACCAGCGAGCCGATGTCGTGATCGGCCATCGTGATCACACAGTCGGACAGCATCATTTCCGGGTTGACCGTGAACAGCGTGCTGCCCTTCACCCGAAGCACTTCGCTGACCTGCATGTTCGCCTCCTGCACATCGCCGGCCGGCCCCGGCAACCGGGGCGCCCGAGTCGATGCTATCCCATCGCCGCCGCGCCGGACAAGGGCGCGACGGCGCCGGCCCTCAGGAACGCTGCACCAGCCGCCCGATGTGGGCGGCGAGGTCATCCTCGGTGTACGGCTTGGTGAGGAACACGTCGACGCCGGCGTCCCGGGCGAGGCGCCGATGCTTGTCGGACGAGCGCGAGGTGATCATGATGACCGGCACGGTCCGGGTGGCCGGCCGGTCGCGCAGCGCGCGCACGAACTCGACCCCGTTCATGCGCGGCATCTCCAGGTCGACCAGCACCAGCGCGGGCGCGCGGCGCGCCACGCATTCGAGGGCGTCCACGCCGTCGGCGGCGCTGTCGACCTCGTAGCCCAGGTCGCGGGCGAACAGCGCCATCGTGCGCCGCACGCTGACCGAGTCGTCGACCACCAGGCACACCGGCGCGGCGCGGCGCGCGGGCTCGAGCGCCGGCGCCGCCCGCGCGCCCTCGCGCGCCGCCAGGAGCTGCGGCAGGTCGACCACCGGCGCGACCGCCCCGTCGCCCAGCACGGCCGCGCCCGCGATGCCGGGAATCGCCGGCAGGCACGGCGCCAGCGGGCGCACCACCACGTTGCGCGTCTGGCCGGGCTCGGCGACGCGTACCGCCACGCGCTCGCCGTCCGGCATCCGCACCTGCAGGATCGCCGGGGCCGCCGGCTCCACCCCGGCCGGCGCCGCGAACGCATCCTCGGGCAGCCCGAGCGCGTCCTCCAGGCGTACCAGCCGCATCGGCCCGGCATCGCCCTCGACCTGCGGCAGGCCGCCGGGGCCGTCGACGATGCGCTCGGCCCCGAGGATCTGCTCCACGTCGCGCACCGCGAGCGCGAGCACGTGCGATGACGAGCGCGCCACGATCACCGGCACCGCCGCGAGCCGCACCGGCACCCGCAGGCGCACGCCGAGCCCCTGCCCCGGGGCCGATTCGATCTCGATCGATCCGCGCTGCTCGCGCACCGCCTGGCTGACGACGTCGAGGCCGATGCCGCGCCCCGAGAGCTGCGTCGCGCGCGTGCGCGTGGAGAAACCGGGCCGCGCCACGAGGCGGGCCAGCGCCGCATCGTCGGGCGGCGCGTCGGGATCGAGCAGCCCCAGCGCGAACGCGCGCTCGCGCACCGCCTGCGCATCCAGGCCGCGCCCGTCGTCGCGGCATTCGATCCGCAGGTCGGCGCCGTCGCGCGCGAACGAGAGGGTCACGCGGCCCGTGGCGGGCTTGCCGAGCGCCTGCCGCCGGGCCGGCGCCTCGATGCCGTGGTCGACCGCGTTGCGCAGCAGGTGCGCCAGCGGCTCGACCAGCGCCTGCAGCAGCGCCGCGTCGACCTCGGTGGATTCGCCCTCGACCACCAGCTCGACATCGTGCCCGGCCATCCGGGCGGCCTGGCGCACGGTGCGTCGCCAGCGCGGCACTACGGTCTCGACCCGCACGGTGCGCGTCTGCAATGCCGCCTCGCGCAGGTCGACCTGGATGCGTTCGAGCTGCGACAGCGAATCGCGCAGCGCCGCGACGTTGCCGCCCAGCTGCTGCTCGATCAGCCGCCCGTCGGCGCCCGATTCCGCGATGCGTCGCGAGACCGTGTGCAGGTCGTTGTACTCGTCCAGCTCCAGCGCGTCGAAATCGTCGCGGACGCGCCGCTCGTTCAGCGCGGTGCCGCGCACATCCACCAGCCGGTCGAGCTCGCCCGCCAGATCCTGCAACTGGTCGGTGCCGACGCGCAGCGCGGCGCGCACCCGGTCGACCTCGATCGCCTGCTCCTGCGCCTGCGCCAGCAGGATCGCCGCCTCGTTCGCGAACGCGAGCAGCCGCTCGATCAGCGAGGCCGGCACCCGCAGCCACTCCGACCCGGCGACATCGGCCTGCGCCTGTCCGGCCAAGGCATGCCGGGACGGATCGCCTTCCGGTGCGTCGCCCAGGCCGGCATCGATCTCAGGCGGGAACTCCCCCGATGGCGCCGGACCGGGCGCCGCGGCGACGCCGGGCGCCTCCACGTCGACGCCCGGTGCCTCCGCGTCGGCGCCTGGTGCCTCCGCGTCGGCGCCGGGTGTCACGGCAACCTCCCCGGTCTCCACGGGCGCGCCGGCCTCGCCGGCTTGCGCCAGCGCCGCGGACGGATCGTCGAGCAGCCGCCGCGTCCAGTCCCTGACCCGCTCGAGGACCTCGAGCGCGCCGTCCGGCGGCGGGCCGAGCCCGGCGACCGCCTCGCACATCTCCGCCACGCAGTCGGCGGCATCGGCCAGCACGTCGCCCAGCGGGCGCGGCAGCGGGCCATCGGCGGCCTCCAGCAACTGCAGCAGATCCTCGAGCTGGTGGGTGAGGATCGCGATGCCGCGCACGCCCACCGTGTTGGCCGATCCCTTCAGGGTGTGCGCGAGGCGCTGGGCGGTGGCGATCGCGTCGCCGGGCCGGCTGCCGAGGCGATCGATGCTCGCCGACAGCTCGGCCGACAGCGCCGGCAGCTCGCGCAGCAGGTTGTCGACCACGCCCCGATCGGCGTCCGCCGGAATGTCCAGCGAGAGATCGCGCGCATCGACGTCCGCCTCGACCGCGGCCACCCGCCGCGATGCGACGGTGGCCAGCCGGTCGAACTGGCCCTGCGCCGCGTCCAGGGCCGCGCGCGAGGCCGGCTGCGGCCAGGCGGCATCGCCCAGCAGCGCCAGCGCCTGCCGGGCCGACGCCGCGGAAGGCTCCCGGAACAACCGGGACCAGGCCGGCGCCACCCGGGACAGCAGTGCGCGATGGCGCTCGTCGAAGTGCCGGGGTGCGCGCGCCAGCGCGGCGAGATTCGCCGCCAGCGACCCGAGCCCCGTCGAGACGGCCGACAGGCCGATGTAGCCGATGGCACTGGCGAAGCGCTCGACCGCGTCGGCGCCCGCTTCGAGCGCGCTCGCGAGCGCCGCGGCGGCCTGCCCGTCGGGCGCCGCGAACGCCCCCTCGAACTCCTCGTCGAGCTGGCTGGCCGCCTCGGCGAGCATCGCCAGCTCGTCCGCGCCGACTTCCAGCCCGGGACCGGCGTCGCCCACGCCCGCCGGCAGGGGCAGGCCGGCCTCCGGAGCCAACCGGGGATCTTCCTCCGGGGCATCCTCCGGGGCATCTGCCGGGACGCCTGCCGATATACCTGCCGAGATGCCTTCCGGGACGTCTTCCCGGGCGTCCGCCGAACCGATCGCGGCCAGCGTCGCGTTCGCGATGCGCTCGGCATCCTGCCGCAGCCGCGCGGCGATCGGGGCCACCAGTTCAGGAGTCACTCGCTCGGCCAGGCCGGGCCAGTCGCGCAGCCGTTCGATCAGCCCGGCGGCCTCGGCGGCCGGCAGTTGTCCGCTGCAGAACGCGATCGCATCGGAGACCCAGCCCTCGGCCGATGCCAGCTCGAGCGCCGCGTCGTCCGGGCGCCCGCCGGCCAGCAGGTGCGCGCGCAGCAGGCTCACCGCATGGCCGAGCCCGATCAGCTCGAGCTCGAGCGCCGCCTCGGCCAAGCGGTCGAGCGCGGCGGCCAGCCCGGCGCGCCATCCGGCATCCTGCGGCGCCGGTGCCGAACCCACGGCCATCCCGATGCCCGGGCCTCCGACCATGTCGACATCGGTCGCGTGGATCAGCGGCTCGAGCAGGCCGACCGCCGCCGCGTCGAGCGCGTCCAGCCGCGCATCGATCCCGTTCGCGGGCCCAGCGGCATCGACGCCGGGCGCCGTCGCGGGACGCGCCTGTCCGTTCACGGCTTCGGCGCCTTGAACACGCTGACCTCCTCGACCAGCGAACGCGCATACTCGACCAGCCGGCGCGTCTCGATCGATTGCGCGCGCAACTGGCGGGTGGTCTCGGCGCTGGCTTCGCGGATCACGTCGGCGCGCGCCTGCAGCGCCGAGCTCGTGCGCGCCTGCTCTTCGGACGTGGCCGCGATCTCGCGCACGTTCGCCACCAGCGACTCGGTCTCGTGCTGCGTGCGGCGCATCGCCTGTCCGGCATCATCGGCCATGCGGCTGATCTGCACCACCTGCGTGATCGCCTCGTTCATCGCGCGCACCGTCTCGTGCGTGCCGGTCTGGATCGCGTTGACCAGCCGCGAGATCCGCGTCGCCGACTCGCGCGCCGACTCCGACAGGCGCTTCACCTCGTCGGCCACCACCGCGAAGCTGCGCCCCGCCTCTCCGGCCGTGGCCGCCTGCATCGACGCGTTCAGCGCCAGGATGCCGGTGCGCTCGGCGATCGCCTGGATGATGCCCACCACCTGGCCGATCTCCTGTGAGCGCTCGCCCAGCCGCTTGATCCGCTTCTCGGTCTCGCGGATCAACTCGCGCGACTGGACCACCCCCTGGACCGTCGCCGCGACCACGCGCACCGCCTCGCCGGTCTCGACCCCCGCGCGCGCCGCCGACTGGTTCACTTCGCGGGCGCGGCCGGCGACCGTGACCAGCGCCTGCGCGGCCTGCGCGAGCTCGCCGGCGGCCAGTCCGACCTCGCGCTGCTCGCGCGCGGCCGCCTGGATCGCCAGATCCGACTGCCCGCGCACCGCGAACGTGGCCTGCGCGACGTCGCCCGACAGGGCCGCGACGTTGCGCAGCACCCGGCCGGTCTCCTCGGTGAGCAGGTTCAACGCGTCGGCGATCGCGCCGGTGACGTTCTCGGTGACCGGCACGCGAATCGAGAGATCCTTGGTCGAGGCGATCGTCCCCACCGCCTGCATGATCTCGATCACCGAGCTGTTCAGCTCCTCGCTCTCGCGGATCGTGCGGTTCAGGCTCGCCACCCGGTCGTCGAGCAGGCGGTCCAGCGCATCGGCCAGCCCGGCGAACTCGTCGCGCCCCTGCCAGCGCACCCGGGCATCGAGATCGCCGTCGGCGAGCGCCTCCAGCGTCGCCTGGATGCGCTCGATCGGCTCGCTCGCCGAACGCGCGAGCCGGCGCCCGTAGAGGAAGCCGCCCAGCGCCAGCAGCCCGGCCAGGCCGAGCGCCAGCGCGAGCCAGGCCGGCGCCCGCGCCGGATCGAGCGCGTCGCGTCCGGCCAGCCAGGCGAGCACGGCGACGGCCACCGCGAGCGCCAGCGGCACCGCGGCGAGCACCGCGATGCCCAGCCGCAACCGTCGCGCGAAGGAGGCGGAGCCCATCGGTCAGCTCCGGGCCAGCACGTCGAACAACCGCGCCGGATCGATCTCGTGCCACGCCTCGGCATCGGCGCAGGCCGTCCCGGGAGTGTCGGGGGCCGCATCCGGACCGTCCGGGCCCGCGTGGTCGCCGCCCGGCAGCCGCAGCGCCGCGGCGAACGCGCATCCGGACGGCGCCGCGTCCGCCCGGCGCCAGCACCCCGCCTCGAGCGGCCGCGGCGGCGCGTCGACCAGCAGCGCCGCGGCCTGGGGCGGTTGGCCGATCACCAGCACG
>JBDHRX010000134.1:0-7749 GCA_039807785.1 Burkholderiaceae bacterium | reverse complement strand
CGCGGCGATTGTCTGAGCGGAGCTCGCGCAGCGAGCGTAGCGAGTTTCGCCGCGCGACCCCGAGGCGAGCAGCGCAGCAACTGTGTTCCGAAGTCAAGCGATTCGAAGGACCGCATGACGATTCGCATCCCAGGTTGCGCCGTCTCGCATCATGGCGTTGAGGATGGTCAGCAGCTTGCGCATGCAAGCCACCATCGCAACCTTCTTGGGCTTGCCGACGGCCAGCAGGCGCTTGTAATGCGCGGCGATCGCCGGGTTGTAGCGCATCGCTGACAGCGTGGCCATATACAGCGCTGTGCGTACGTCGGCGCGGCCACCCCAGATTCGCCGCACGCCGCGGCGCTTGCCCGAATCGTCTGCTAGTGGGGCCAGGCCGGCGAGCTTGGCGATCGCCTTGCGACCCAGCTTGCCCAGCTCGGGTAGAGCCGCCAGCAGCGTGAGCGTCGTGATCGGACCGATCCCCTTGACGCTGTCGAGCAACTTGCGCTGCTCCTTGAAGTGCTGGTCCAGCTGCTGATCGATGTCTCGGTCGATCTGCTCGATCTGCCGATCCAGCATCTTCAACACGGCTCGAATGCTCTTGGCTGTCCGAGCGCTTGCCTGCTCGAGCCGCTGGTGCTCGGCCATCCGCATCTCGATCAATTGGCGCCTGCGCGTCATCAGCGCCGCGAGCAACATTCGCTGTTCGTCCACCAATGGCGTGATGAACTTCGCTCGGTCGGGATGTCGAGCCAACACATCGGCGTAGTCGCGCAAGACGCGCGCGTCGAGAGCGTCCGTCTTGGCCAGAACCCCCAACGACTTGGCGAAGTCGCGTGCCTGCCGCGGATTGACCCGAGCCACCGCGACATCGGCCTGCTGCAACGCCAGCAACAGCCCTCGCTCGTAACCGCCGGTGGCTTCGACCACCACCAGGTCCACCTCGTCGGCCTTCAGCTTCGCGATCAGCTCGCCCCATCCCGCAGTGTCGTTGCTCAAACGCTGCTGATTCGACTCCCAGCACACGTCGAGATGCTGCTTGGAGACGTCGATGCCTGCGTTCGGGCTCGGACGACCTTGCGCTGCCCCGCCTTGCGGATTCATGTTCTGCATCCTCATGGACAACTGTTCGGGCTGATCGCTCGGGTTGGAGTGGGCCGGTGCGTTGACCGAATGCTGCGCTACGAGCTCGAGGCTCAAGGGAAGAACAGGTTTGGCGCACCGACCGCGAAAACGGCTCGATTCGAACATACAAGGGCAGTCGGTGCGCCAGCACCGACCGCCGTCCTGGAGCCCCCGCCGCGCGCGCCGGCTGCGGCCGCCCGCTGCGGCCCGTGCCGGGCTGCGCCCCGCGTCGGCAGCTTCGCGTCAGTAGTGGAGCGCGCGCGGCAGCCAGAGCGCGAGGTCGGGCACCGCGATGACCGCGATCAGCACCAGCAGCATCGCGAACACGAACCAGATCACCCAGGGCACGGTCTGCTCGATCCGCACGCCGGCGAGCCGCGCCGACACCATCAGGTTCACCGCCATCGGCGGCGTGAACTGGCCGATCGCGACCATGTAGGTGAGCAGGACGCCGAACCAGACCGGATCCCAGTCGAAGCCCTTCATCAGCGGCATCAGCAGCGGCACGAAGATGAGGAAGATCGAGATGCCGTCGAGCACCATCCCGACCATCAGCAACACCGCCACCACCGCCGTCAGCGCCCAGCCGCCGCCCATGCCGCTGTCCAGGATCGTCCGCGCCAGTGGATCGACGATGCCGAGCGTGCTGACCGCGTAGGCGAAGATGCTCGCCAGCGCGACCACCACCATGATGACCCCGGAGATCTCCGCCGCCTCCATGAAGATCTCGGCCAGGTCGCCGATGCGGATGCTCCGGTAGACCACCATGCCGACGAACAGCCCGTAGACCACGGCGACGACCGCCGCCTCGGTCGGCGTGAACCAGCCGGCGCGCATGCCGCCCAGGATCAGCACCGGGGCGAACAGCCCCCAGGTGGCTTCGCGCAGCGAGCGCAGGAACGGTGGCCGGGGCTGTCCCTGCTCGCCGGCGCCGAAGCCGTGCCGGCGCGCCATCCAGATCGCGGGCACGATCAGCGCCAGGCCCGCGAGCACGCCGGGCACCATGCCGGCGGCGAACAGTGCCGGGACCGACGCCCCGGGCACCATCACCGAGTAGACGATGAAGGCGATCGACGGCGGGATCAGGATGTCGGTGGCCGCCGCGGCCCCGATCACGCTCGCCGAGTAGGCGGGCGGGTAGCCCGCGCGCGCCATCGCCGCGAGCATCACGCCGCCGACGGCAGCCGCGTTGGCCGGGCCCGATCCCGAGATGCCGCCGAGGAACATCGCCACGCCGATGGCGACCATCGGCAGCATGCCCGGCCCGCGGCCGACGATCGCCACCGCGAAGTTGACCAGCCGCTGCGCGACGCCCGAGCGGTCGAAGACCGACCCGACCAGGACGAACATCGGCAGCGCGAGCAGCGGGTACTTGGCGATGCCGGCGTAGAAGTTGTTCGGGATCGAGAGCCACCCGAGGTCGGCCAGGCCGATGGCGAGCGAGCCCGCGAGCATGAGCGCGACCCCGATCGGCACGCCGGCCAGCATCAGGACGGCGAACAGCACGAAGATCGCGGTGCCGATCATCTCAGCGTCCGGTGAGGTGGCGTACCAGCAGTTGCGCGCCGCGGGCCGCGATCAGCAGCGCGAGCGCCGGCAGCCAGAGCGTGTACCACCACTGCGGCACGCCGATCCCCGGGGAAGTGACCTCGTAGCGGTAGTCGTCCCAGAGCAGCCGCAGCGACAGCCCGAAGATCGCGAGGAAGGCCAGCGTCGTCGCGAGCGCCGAGAGGATCGCCAGCCGCCGGCGGCGCCCGGGCGAGCCGGCGGCGAAGAAGATCTCGATGCGGATGTGGCGGTCGCGCCGGACGGCCGCGCTCGCCGCGACCATCGTCAGCACGACCATCAGCGCGATCGAGATCTCCTCGGTCCAGGCGAACGATTCGCTGGTGAAATAGCGCGCGACGACGTTGCCGAAGGTGATCGCCCCGAGCAGGCCCATGGTGATCGCGCCCCCCCAGTCTTCGGGCAGGCGGCGATCGCGGTCGGGGTCGGTCGGGGCGTCGGGGGACGCAGGAGCCTGTTCGGGGTCGGGCATCGGGTGCTGGACGAAGAGGGCTCGGGGCGCGCGCACGCGCGTGCGGCGGGCCGGGCGAACCCGGCCCCGCCGCGCCGGCAGGGCCGGCGTTCCGGTGCGCTCAGGCCTTCCTGCGGGCCGCCACCGCGGCTTCGGCGCGCTTGACCAGGTCGGTGCCGATCTGCTTCGACCACTTGTCGTAGACGGGCTTGATCGTTTTCTCGAACACCTGTTTCTCGGCGTCGCTCAGCCGGGTGACCTTCACGCCGAGCGCCTCGACCTCCTTGATCATCGAGGTGTCGGGGCCGCTCAGTCCCTTGCGCGCGATCGCGATCTCCTGCTTGCCGGCCTCGAGCGCCGCGGCGCGGACGATGTCGCGGTCGGCCGGCGTCCAGGTGTTCCAGACGTCGCGGTTGGCGACGAAGATCAGCGGGTCGGCCACGTAGTCCCACAGCGTGACGAACTTCTGCGCCAGCGTGTGCAGCTTGGCGGCGGTGAAGATGTGCAGCGGGTTTTCCTGGCCCTCGACCGCGCCCGAGGCGAGGGCGGGCTGCGCGTCGGCCCAGCTCATCTGGGTGGGGTTCGCGCCCAGCGCGGTGAAGGTGTCGTTGAAGATCGGCGAGCCGACGACGCGGAACTTCAGGCCCTTCATGTCGGCCGGCGTGCGGATCTCGCGCTTGGAGTTCGTGACCTCGCGGAAGCCGTTCTCGCCCCAGGCGAGCGGCACGACGCCGGCCTTCTCGACGATCTGCAGGATGCGCTTGCCGACCTCGCCCTGGGTGAGCGCGTCGATGCCCGCGTGGTCGCGCGCCAGGAACGGCAGCGAGAACAGGTTCAGCTCCCTGATCTGGGGCGACCAGTTGATCGTCGAGCCCACCGCCAGGTCGATCACGCCCTGCCGGATCGCGGAGAACTCCCGCGTCTGGTCGCCGTTGATCAGCGAGACGCCGGGATACAGCTTCATGTTGATCCGGCCCTGCGTGCGCTCGCGGACCAGGTTGATCCAGATCTCGGCGCCCTTGCCCCAGGGGAACGCGGTGCCGACGACGGTGGAGACCCGGTATTCGGCGCGGTAGTTCTGGGCGTGCGCGGCGCGGGTGACGACGAACGGCGCGGCCAGCGAGGCGGAGCCGGCGGCGCCGGCTTTCAGCAGGGAACGGCGATCCATCTGGGAGCTCCTTCACGTGCAGGGGTGGCTGGGGGGATGTCCGGCGCGATGGCGGCCGCGCCCCGGTGACGGCAGGGGCCCGCAGGCGCGTCAGGGCGACATTGTAGCGAAGCGCGCCGCGCGCGCGTGTCAGGCGGGCAGGGGCAGGTAGCGGACCGCGAGCACCCCCTCGATCGCGGCGATCGCGGCGATCGCGGGCGCGGGGACCGGGCTGTCGACGTCGACGATCGTGTAGGCCATGTCGCCGCGCGACCGGTTCAGCATGGTGTGGATGTTCAGCCCGGCCTGCGCCATCGCGGTCGAGATCTGGCCCAGCATGTTCGGGACGTTGGCGTTGGCGATCGCGACCCGGAAGCCGGACTCGCGCGGCGCGGCCGCGTCGGGGAAGTTGACCGCGTTGCGGACGTTGCCGTGCTCGAAATAGTCGCGCAGCTGGTCGGCGACCATCGCCGCGCAGTTGTCCTCGGCCTCGCGCGTCGAGGCGCCCAGGTGCGGCAGCGCGATCGTGCGCGGATGCGCATTGACCGCGGGGGAGGGGAAATCGCAGACGTAGTGGCGCAGCCGGCCGGCCTCCAGCGCGGCGACCACCGCGGCCTCGTCGACGACGCCTTCGCGCGAGAAGTTCAGCAGCACGGCGCCCTCGCGCATCCGCGGCAGCACGCTCGCGCCGATCAGGTGGCGGGTGGCGTTCACCAGCGGCACGTGCAGCGTGACGAAGTCCGAGGCCGCGAGCAGCGCGGCGACCGAGTCCGCGCGCCGCACCTGCGACGGCAGGCTCCAGGCCGCGTCGACGGTGATCTCGGGGTCGTGGCCGACGACGTCCATGCCGAGCCGGATCGCGGCGTCGGCGACCAGACAGCCGATCCGCCCGAGCCCGATCACGCCCAGCGTGTGCCCGGCCAGCTCGACGCCCGCGAACGCCTTCTTGCCGTCCTCGACCGCGCGCTCCATGTCGGGCGCGGCCGGATCGAGGGCGGCGACGAAGCGCAGCGCGGCCGGAAGGTTGCGCGCGGCCATCAGCATGCCCGCGAGCACCAGCTCCTTCACCGCGTTGGCGTTTGCGCCGGGCGCGTTGAACACCGGCACGCCGCGCGCGCTCATCGCGGCCACCGGGATGTTGTTGGTGCCGGCGCCGGCGCGGCCGATCGCGCGCACGCTGGCGGGGATCTGCATCGCGTGCAGGTCGGCCGAGCGGACCAGGATCGCGTCGGGGTCGGCGATGTCCGCGCCGACCCGGTAGCGTTCGGCCGGCAGCCGCCCGAGGCCGTGCTGCGAGATCCGGTTCAGGACCAGGACGCTGATCGGGGCGGGCATGGCGCGCTGCTCAGCCGTTGCGCCGCTCGAACTCGCGCATGTACTCGACCAGCGCCCGGACGCCCTCGATCGGCATGGCGTTGTAGATCGAGGCGCGCATGCCGCCGACCGACCGGTGCCCCTTGAGCTGCAGCAGCCGGCGCTCCTTCGCGCCCTTCAGGAACGGCTCGTCGAGCGCCGCGTCGGGCAGCGTGAACGGGACGTTCATGCGCGAGCGGTCCGCGCGCTCGACCGGATTGCGGTAGAACCGGGTGCCGTCCAGGTAGTCGTAGAGCAGCGCCGCCTTCTCGGCGTTGCGCCGCTCCATCGCCGCGACGCCGCCCTGCCGCTTGATCCACTGGAACACCAGCCCCGCGATGTACACCGCCCAGGTCGGCGGCGTGTTCAGCATCGAGTCGGCGTCGGCCTGGACCTTGTAGTCGAGCATCGTCGGCGTGCCCTTGGGGGCATGGCCCAGGAGGTCGTCGCGGACGATCACGATCGTCAGGCCCGCGGGGCCGATGTTCTTCTGCGCGCCCCCGTACAGCAGGCCGTGCGCGGCGACATCGACCGGCCGCGACAGGAAGTTCGAGGAGACGTCGGCCACGAGCGGCACCGCGCCGGTGTCGGGGGTCCAGAAGCACTCGACCCCGCCGATCGTCTCGTTGGCGCAGTAATGCAGGTAGGCCGCATCGGCCGACGGGCGCCACGAGGATTGCGCGGGCATGTAGCTGAACTGGCGGTCCTCGGAGGAAGCCGCGACGTTCACCGCGCCGAAGAGCCTGGCCTCCTTGATGGCCTTCTTCGACCATTCGCCGGTGCTCACGTAGTCGGCCGTCCTGCCGCGCATCAGGTTGATCGGCACCATCGCGAACTGCATCGTCGCGCCGCCCTGCAGGAACAGCACCTTGTAGCTCGACGGGATGCCCATCAGCTCGCGCAGGTCCTGCTCGGCCTGCGCGTGGATGCTCATGTACTCCTTGCCGCGATGGCTCATCTCCATCACCGACTGGCCGCTGCCGTGCCAGTCGAGCATCTCGGCCGCGGCCTGCGCGAGCACTTCCTCGGGCAGGACTGCGGGCCCGGCGCTGAAGTTGAACACCTGTCGCATGGTTTCCCCCGGATTGCGGACCGTGGATTCTAGCCTGACGCGGACGGCATTCCGGGTTGAGGGAGATCAATCGCCGCCGGGCCGATGCACAATGGCGACATGCGCGACGCGGCGGCCAGCGAAGGGGACGGACCGGAACCGGACGAAGCGAACCGGCGTCCGGCCGGCCGCTCGATCGACGTCTGCAACGGCGATGCCGACGGGCTCTGCTCGGTCGTGCAATGGCGCCTGCATCACCGTGCCGCGGCGACGCTGGTGACCGGCCTGAAACGCGAGATCGCGCTGCTCGAGCGCGTCCGGGCCGACGCCGGCGACGAGGTGCTGGTATGCGACCTCTCGATGGCCCGCAACCGGGCGGCGCTGCTCGCGCTGCTCGAGCGCGGGGTGCGGGTGCGCTACTTCGACCACCATGCCACCGGCGAGGTGCCGGCGCATCCGGGGCTCGAGGCTCACCTCGATCTCGCCAGCGGGATCTGCACCAGCATGCTGGTCGACCGCTACCTCGACGGCCGCTTCCGGGCCTGGGCCGCGGTGGGCGCCTACGGCGACAACCTGCACGAGGCGGCGACGCGGCTGGCGGCCGGAATCGGGCTGGACGGGCCGGCCCGGGAGCGCCTGCGCCTGCTCGGCGAGGCGATCAACTACAACGCCTACGGCGAGACCGAGGACGACGTGTGCATCGCGCCGGCGCGGCTGTACCCGATCCTGGCACGCCATGCCGATCCGCTGGTCCTGGTCGAGCGCGAGCCGGTGGTGCGCGAGATCGACGCGCTGCGGCGCGCCGATCTCGCCCGGGCATCGGCCCAGGCGCCCTGGCACGAGGACGCCGGCGGCGCGGTCTACCTGCTGCCCGATGCCCGCTGGGCGCGGCGCGTGATCGGCAGCCTGGCCAATGCCCTGGCCCTGGCGCATCCCCGGCGTGCGCACGCGATCGCGCGGCCCGGCGGCGACGGCCTGCTGACGGTGAGCGTGCGCGCGCCGCTCGAGGCGCCCGGCGGCGCGGGAGCGCTGTGCAACCGCTTCGGCGGCGCGGGGCGCGCGCGGGCCGGCGGGGTC
>JBDHRX010000011.1:0-40202 GCA_039807785.1 Burkholderiaceae bacterium | reverse complement strand
GCCAACGTCAACGGGTCCGGATCGGCCTCGGCCAACGAGCTGTTCGCGAAGAGCATCCTGCGCATGGGCGTGCCGGTGAGCCCGCGCAACATCTTTCCGTCGAACATCCAGGGCCTGCCCACCTGGTACGAGGTCCGGGTCACCGAGAAGGGCCACCTCGGGCGTCGCGGCGGCGTCGACCTGCTGGTCGCGATGAATCCGCAGACCTGGGACCGCGACGTCGCCGAGATCGAGCCGGGCGGCTACCTGCTCTATGACAGCACGCGGCCGCTGCCGCCGTCGAAGTTCCGCGCCGACGTGCACACGATCGCCGTGCCGCTCACCGAGATGTGCAACGCCGCCTACGGCGACCCCCGCGAGCGCCAGCTGCTGAAGAACATCATGTACGTCGGCGTGCTCGCCGCGCTGATCGGCATCGATCCGGCCGTGATCGCCGAACTGGTCGGCGAGCAGTACAAGGGCAAGGAGAAGCTGCTCACGCCGAACCTCGACGCCTTCCGCAAGGGCTACCACTACGCGCAGGAGCACCTCGAAGACGCGCTCGGGCTGCGCGTTAAGCGCGCCGCCAACGTCGGCGACCGGATCTTCGTCGACGGCAATTCGGCCGCCGCGCTGGGCTGCGTCTACGGCGGGGCCACCGTCTGCGCCTGGTATCCGATCACGCCCTCCTCGTCGGTCGCCGAGGCGTTCCAGAAGTACTGCGCCCGGCTGCGCATCGACAAGGAATCGGGCGAGAACCGTTTCGCGATCGTCCAGGCCGAGGACGAGCTGTCCTCGATCGGGATGGTGGTCGGCGCCGGCTGGAACGGCGCCCGGGCCTTCACCGCCACCTCCGGCCCGGGCGTGTCGCTGATGACCGAGTTCATCGGCCTGGCCTATTTCGCCGAGATCCCGGTCACGATCATCGACGTCCAGCGGGGCGGCCCGTCCACCGGCATGCCGACCCGCACCCAGCAGGCCGACCTGCTCTCCTGTGCCTACGCCTCGCACGGCGACACCAAGCACGTGCTGCTGTTTCCCGAGGACCCGCACGAGTGCTTCGAGTTCGCCGCCCAGGCGCTCGACCTCGCCGACCGGCTGCAGACCCCGGTGTTCCTGATGACCGACCTGGACATCGGGATGAACCAGCGCCTGTGCGCGCCGTTCGCCTGGGACGACAGCCGCCGCTACGACCGCGGCAAGGTGATGACCGCGCAGATGCTCGACGACGGGCGCGACTTCGGGCGCTACCTCGACGTGGACGGCGACGGCATCCCGTACCGCACCTGGCCGGGCACGCACCCGTCCCGGGGCGCGTATTTCACCCGCGGCACGACCAAGGATGCCTACGCGCGGTATTCGGAGGCCGGCGCCGACTACGTCGCCAACGTGAAGCGGCTGCTGCGCAAGTTCGAGACCGCGGCGAAGCTGGTGCCGCCGGCGCTCGAGCGCCGGGCCGCCCGGCCCGCTTCGGCCGGGGCGATCCACTTCGGCTCGACCAGCCCGGCGATGCACGAAGCGGTCGACCTGCTCGAGGCCCGCCATCTCGCGCTGGATACGCTGCGCGTGCGGGCCTTCCCCTTCGGCGACGAGGTGGCCCGCTTCATCGCCGCCCACGAGACGGTGTTCGTCGTCGAGCAGAACCGCGACGCCCAGCTGCGCACGATGCTGGTCAACGAGTTGGGCATCGACCCGGCGCGGCTGGTGCCGGTGCTGCACTACGACGGCACGCCGATCACCGCGCGCTTCATCGCCGACGCGATCGCCGAACGCCTGTCCGGCGCCAACGTCAAGCCGCTCGCGCGCGGCAAGGTCGCCTGAGGACCGCCATGACCTATCTCGCCAAGCCCACCCTGCACCACCCGACTCTGCCGCGCAACCGCCTCGGTTTCACGCGCCGCGATTACGAGGGCAAGATCTCGACCCTGTGCGCCGGCTGCGGGCACGACTCGATCTCGGCGGCGATCATCCAGGCCTGCTGGGAGCTCGACATCGAGCCGCATCGGGTCGCCAAGCTGTCGGGCATCGGCTGCTCGAGCAAGACGCCCGACTACTTCCTCGGCAACTCGCACGGCTTCAATTCGGTCCACGGCCGCATGCCCTCGGTGCTGACCGGCGCCAACCTCGCGAACCGCGAGCTGCTCTACCTCGGCGTCTCCGGCGACGGCGATTCGGCCTCGATCGGCCTGGGCCAGTTCGCGCACGCGATGCGCCGCGGCGTCAACATGACGTACATCGTCGAGAACAACGGCGTCTACGGCCTCACGAAGGGGCAGTTCTCGGCCACCGCCGACCAGGGCTCGAAGTCCAAGCGCGGCGCGGTCAACAGCGATTCCGCGATCGACCTGGCCGCGCTCGCGCTGCAGCTCGGCGCCACCTACGTCGCGCGCGGCTTCTCGGGGGACAAGGCCCAGCTGGTCCCGCTGATCAAGGGCGCCCTCACGCACCGCGGCGCGGCCTTCATCGACGTGGTGAGCCCCTGCGTGGCCTTCAACAATCACGCCGGCAGCACCAAGAGCTACGACTACGTCCGCGAGCACAACGAGGCGGTCAACCGCGTCGACTTCATGCCGCCGCGCAGCGAGACCGTCGCCGACTGCGCGCCCGGGGAGGTCATCGAGATCGTCCAGCACGACGGCTCGACGCTGCGGCTGCGCAAGCTGGCCGAGCACTTCGACCCGACCGACCGGGTCGGCGCGATGAACCACGCGATGCTGCACCAGGCCCGGGGCGAGATCGTCACCGGGCTCCTGTTCGTCGACCGCGAGGCCGGCGACCTGCACGACCGGATCGGCACGCCGCCCGGCGCGATGAACCGGCTCGACGAAGCCGCGCTGTGCCCCGGCGGCGCGGCCCTCGGCCGGATCAACGCCTCGCTGCGTTGAGCGAGATCACTTTTTGGATGAAGGCTTCCCGGGAAGCTTGACATCCCGGCGGACGTGGCCGGTGAACAGCTGGCGCGGACGCCCGATCTTCTGGTCCGGGTCCCCGATCATCTCGTTCCACTGGGAAATCCAGCCGACCGTGCGGGCGAGCGCGAAGATGCAGGTGAACATCTCGGTCGGGATCCCCAGCGCCTTCTGGACGATGCCCGAGTAGAAATCGACGTTCGGATAGAGCTTGCGGGAGACGAAGTAGTCGTCCTCGAGCGCGATCTTCTCGAGCTTCATCGCCAGCGCGAACAGGGGATCGTCGTGCAGGCCGAGCTCCTCGAGCACCTCGTGGCAGGTCTCGCGCATCAGCTTGGCGCGCGGGTCGTAGTTCTTGTATACCCGGTGGCCGAAGCCCATCAGCTTGACGCCCGAGTTCTTGTCCTTCACCCGGTCGATGAAGTCGCCGACCTTCTCGACCCCGCCCATCTTCTGGATCTCGTTGAGCATCACCAGGCACGCCTCGTTGGCGCCCCCGTGGGCGGGCCCCCAGAGGGTGGCGATGCCGGCGGCGATGCACGCGAACGGGTTGGCGCCCGACGAGCCGGCCAGCCGTACCGTCGAGGTCGAGGCGTTCTGCTCGTGATCGGCGTGCAGGATCAGGATCCGGTCGAGCGCGCGCACCAGCACGTCGCGGGGCTTGTACTCCTCGCACGGCGTCGCGAACATCATCCGCATGAAGTTCGCCGAGTACGACAGGTTGTTCTGCGGGTAGATGAACGGCTGGCCGCTCGAATACTTGTAGGCCATCGCCACCAGCGTGGGCATCTTGGCGATCAGGCGGATCGCCGAGACGAAGCGGTGCTCGGGATTGTTGATGTCCAGCGAGTCATGATAGAAGGCCGACAGCGCGCCCACCATCCCCACCAGGACCGCCATCGGGTGCGCATCGCGCCGGAAGCCCTGCAGGAAGCGCGTCATCTGCTCGTGCACCATCGTGTGACGGGTCACGCGCTGGTCGAAGTCCGCGCGCTGCGCCTCGTCCGGCAGCTCGCCGTTCAGCAGCAGGTAGCAGGTCTGCAGGTAGTCGCACTTCTCGGCCAGTTGCTCGATCGGGTAACCCCGATACAGCAGCTCGCCCTTGTCGCCGTCGATGTAGGTGATCTTCGACTCGCATGCCGCCGTCGACATGAAGCCGGGATCGAAGGTGAACTTCCCCGTCTGCCCGTAGAGCTTGCGGATGTCGATCACGTCGGGGCCGACCGTGCCCGGATAGATCGGGAGCTCCATGGACGGCGTGCCGTCCGAGAAGGAGAGGGTCGCTTTGTGCTGGACGGTCATTGGCCTGTTCCTTGCAGTTGAGATCCCGGGGTTCCGCGCCCCGGAGGTTTCATCGTAGTCTCGTCCCGGTCGTCGTTCAGGCGCTGCGCAGCATCCCGAGCACGCGCTGCGCCGCCGGCGTCGCGGCATCGCCCGGGAGCTCCCGGCGCCCCAGGATCAGATCGAGCAGCTCGCCATCGCCCAGGTCGAGCAGGCGATCGAGCCCCGCCACCTCCTCGTCGGTCAGGCTCGACTCGAAGCGGTCGAAGAACCGCTCCATGACGAGATCGTTCTCGAGCAGCCCCCGGCGCGCACGCCAGCGCAGGCGGCGCCTGCGCGCCGCATCGGCCTGGTGCGCGCCCGCGGGCATTCGATCGCGTCCCGATCCGCGCCGGCGCTCAGACCGAGCGCCGGACCATCAGGTCCTTGATCTTGTTGATCGCCCGGTTGGGGTTCAGCCCTTTCGGACAGACATCGACGCAGTTCATGATCGAGCGACAGCGGAACAGGCGATACGGGTCTTCGAGGTCGTCGAGGCGCTCGCTGGTCGCCTGGTCGCGGCTGTCGGCGATGAACCGGTAGGCCTGGAGCAGGCCCGCCGGGCCGACGTACTTGTCGGGGTTCCACCAGAACGACGGGCACGAGGTCGAGCAGCAGGCGCACAGGATGCACTCGTACAGGCCGTCGAGCTGCTCGCGCTCCTCGGGCGACTGCAGCCGCTCCTTCTCGGGCGGCGGCGCATCGTTGATCAGGTACGGGCGGATCGAATGGTACTGCTTGAAGAACTGCGTCATGTCCACGATCAGGTCGCGGATCACCGGCAGGCCGGGCAAGGGCTTGAGCACGATCGGCTGCTTCAGGTCGCGCAGATTGGTGATGCAGGCCAGCCCGTTCTTGCCGTTGATGTTCATGGCGTCGGACCCGCAGACGCCCTCGCGGCACGAGCGCCGGAACGCCACCGAGTCGTCCTTCACCTGCTTGATGCGCATCAGCGCGTCGAGCAGCATCTTGTCGGTGGGCTCGAGCTCGACCTCGAGGTCCTGCATGTAGGGCCTCGCGTCCTTGTCGGGGTCGTAGCGATAGATCGAGAACTTCACCACCCGCCTGCCTTGGGCAGCGGATGCCGCGTTCACCGGGGATTCGGCCACTGCGCTCATCGGGGCTCCTGCGCTTCGGGGAATGTCGTTCGTCTCAGAATGTGCGGGCCTTCGGCTGGAACGTCTCGACCGTCAGCGGCTTGGTGCTCACCGGCTTGTAGTCGAGGCGGTCGCCATCCGAGTACCACAGCGTGTGCTTCATCCACCCCGCGTCGTCGCGCTCCGGGAAATCGCGATGCGCGTGCGCTCCGCGGCTCTCCTTGCGCGCCTCGGCCGACACGATCGTCGCGCGCGCGACCTCGATCAGGTTGTGCAGCTCGAGCGCCTCGACCCGGGCGGTGTTGAACACCTGCGACTTGTCCTTCAGGTGGACGTTCTGGACCCGCGGGGCGATCTCGGCGATGCGCTCGACGCCCTCGGCGAGCAGGTCCTGGGTGCGGAAGACGCCGCAGTGCGTCTGCATCGCGCGGCGGATGTCGTTCGCCACGTCCTGCGCGTTCTCGCCGGAGGCCGAGCCGTCGAGCCGCGCCAGCCGCGCGAGCGCCGCGTCCCCGGCATCGCGCGGCAGCGGCTTGTGGTCGCCGTTCTTCAGCTTCGCGTCGACGATGTGGTTGCCCGCCGCGCGGCCGAACACCACCAGGTCGAGCAGCGAGTTCGTGCCCAGCCGGTTCGCGCCGTGCACCGACACGCAGGCGCACTCGCCGATCGCGTACAGGCCGCCGACCACCGCGTTCGGGTTCCCGTCCCGGGGGATCACCACCTGCCCGTTGTAGTTGGTGGGGATGCCGCCCATCTGGTAGTGGATCGTCGGCACCACCGGGATCGGATCGGTGATCGGGTCGACGTTGGCGAACTTGATCGCGATCTCGCGGATCGACGGCAAGCGCTTCATGATCGTCTCGGCGCCCAGGTGATCGAGCTTGAGCAGCACGTGGTCGCCGTCGGGGCCGGCGCCCCGGCCTTCCTTGATCTCCTGGTCCATCGAGCGCGACACGAAGTCGCGCGGCGCGAGGTCCTTCAGCGTGGGGGCATAGCGCTCCATGAAGCGCTCGCCCTGCTTGTTCAGCAGGATCCCGCCCTCGCCGCGCACCCCCTCGGTGATCAGCACGCCCGCGCCCGCCACCCCGGTGGGGTGGAACTGCCAGAACTCCATGTCCTCGAGCGGGATGCCGGCGCGCGCCGCCATGCCGAGCCCGTCCCCGGTATTGATGAAGGCGTTGGTCGACGCGGCGAAGATGCGCCCGGCGCCGCCGGTGGCCAGCACCGTCACTTTCGACTCGAGCACCAGCAGCTCGCCGGTCTCCATCTCGAGGGCGACGACGCCGACGCAGTCGCCGTCGGCGTCGCGGATCAGGTCGAGCGCCATCCATTCGACGAAGAACTGGGTGCGCGCGCGCACGTTGCGCTGGTAGAGCGTGTGCAGCAGCGCGTGCCCGGTGCGGTCGGCCGCCGCACAGGCGCGCTGCACCGGCTTCTCGCCGAAGTTGGCGGTGTGGCCGCCGAACGGGCGCTGGTAGATCGTCCCGTCGGGATTGCGGTCGAACGGCATCCCGAAGTGCTCGAGCTCGTACACCACCTTCGGCGCCTCGCGGCACATGAACTCGATCGCGTCCTGGTCGCCGAGGTAGTCCGACCCCTTCACGGTGTCGAACATGTGCCAGTACCAGTTGTCCTCGCTCATGTTGCCGAGCGATGCCCCGATCCCGCCCTGCGCCGCCACCGTGTGCGAGCGCGTCGGGAACACCTTCGAGAGCACCGCGACGTTGTATCCCGCGTCGGCCAGCTGCAGCGAGCAGCGCATGCCGGCACCGCCCGCCCCGACGATCACCGCGTCGAACTTGCGGCGCGGCAGGTTGTTCGCGAGGTGGTTCAGCACGTCGGCCATCTCAGACGCTCCAGAGAATGATGGCCGCCCAGCACAGGTAGCCGAGCAGCAACACGATCGTCGTCACCTGCAGCGCCAGGCGCAGGCCGATCGGCTTGATGTAGTCCATGAAGATGTCGCGCACGCCGACCCAGGCATGCCAGGCGAGCCCGATCAGCGTGACCAGGGTGAGCACCTTCATCCAGCCGGAGGCGAACATCCCGGCCCAGGTGCCGTAGCTGAGCTCGGGCAGCGAGAGCAGCCAGCCGAGCAGGACCAGGGTGTAGACGGCCATCGCGACCGCGGTGAAGCGCTGCGCGAGCCAGTCGCGCAGGCCGTAGTGCGCGCCGACGACGATTCGTTTGGTGGTCATGGTGGGCAACCCGGTCAGAACAGTCCGAAGAGCTTCAGCGCGACGATCAGCGTCAGCGTGAAGCTCACCGCCAGCACCACCGCCGCGGACGTGCGGCCGGCTTCCTTGTTGACCCCGATGTCGAGGTCCATCAGGAGGTGGCGCAGCCCGGCACAGAAGTGATGCAGATAGGCCCAGATCAGGCCGAGCAGGACCAGCTTCACGAACCCGTGCGAGACGAGCGACCGGTAGCGTTCGAAGCTCAGCTCGGAAGTGAGGCTCTGCTGGAACAGGTACAGCACGAACGGCAGGCCGACCAGGAACATGAGCCCGCCGCTGACCCGGTGGAGGATCGAGACCAGGCCCGCGAGCGGAAGCCGGTAGCGGGCGATCTGCGTGACGTGGATGTTGCGGAATTCGGGTCGCGCTCCGCGTTGCGCCCCGCGCTGCGGATTGCCTATCGATTTGTCCACCGCATCGGCCATGTCACCCCCCATGTCGCCCCGTTGATCGCAAAACCTTCGTATTTTGAACCAAATTGGCGCGTCGCACCAATCGGACGCCCTGGCATGAAGGAAATCGATGAGGCGCATTCACCGCCTCGATCGCTCTCGCGTCGCGGCGGGCAGGTCGCGCGGGCCCTCGGGCCTGTTCGCACTGCGATCGCGCAGACCCTAGCCGAGCTCGTTGTAGTAGTGGTGCCGGTCGGTGCTGCAATAGCCGCGCCGCAGCTCCACCGGCTGGTCGCCGTAGGTGTGCGAGACACGCTCCACGAGCAGCAGCGGCGTGCCCTCCGCGACCTGCAGCGCGCGCGCATGCGGCCGGTCCGCGGGCACCGCCTTCAGGCGCTCGACGGCGCGGATCATGCGCACCCCGAACTCGGTCTCGAACATCAGGTACAGCGGGCCGTGCCACGCATCGAGCCGCTCGGCCGACAGGCCGCGAAAGCGCGCGCCGGGCAGCCAGATCTCGTCGAGGACGGTCGGGCGCGCGCCGGCCTCGAGCAGCCGGCGGATCAGCACCACCGCCTCGCCGACGCGCAGCGCCAGCGCCCGCGCCACCTCGCTCGGGGCGCGCAGCCGCCGGCACTCGAGCACGCGGCTGGTCATGACCATGCCGGGCCCCGACTCCCCCGGCTCGCCGGCGAACCCTCCGGAGGCGAGCCCCTCGGCGGCGTCCGGATCGATCTCGTCGGGGCGCAGCCGCAGGAAGCGGAACTGCGTGCGCACCTCGCGATGCGAGGCGACGAAGGTGCCCCGCCCCTGGCGGCGCACCACCAGGTTGGCCGCCGCCAGCTCGTCGATCGCCTTGCGCACCGTGCCCTGGCTCACGCGATATCGCGCGGCGAGTTCCACTTCGCTCGGAATGGGTTCTCCGGGCTTCCACTCGCCGGTCTGCAGCCCGCGCAGCAGCAGCTCGCGGATCTGCCGGTACAGCGGGGCGAAGGTCGGCCCGGCCTCGGCGGCCGGGAGCGCGGCGCCGTCGCGCCGGGACGATTCGTTCATGCCGGGATTGGATCATCATCGAAGCCGAAAGTCCAGTTTCTTATGTCTTATATAAGATAGATCGCAAACTTGACAGCCCGGCCTCCGGATCCTAGACTACCGGCCGTCCTCGATTACCACCCCCACGAAAGGTCGTCCCCATGCCCAAGCCCGCCAAGCGCGTCGCCGTCACCGGCGCCGCCGGCCAGATCGGCTACAGCCTGCTCTTCCGCATCGCCAACGGCGACATGCTCGGAAAGGACCAGCCGGTGATCCTGCAACTGCTCGACATCACCCCCGCCCTGCCGGCGGTCAAGGGCGTCGTAATGGAGCTCGAGGACTGCGCGTTCCCGCTGCTGGCGGGCGTCGTGGTGACCGACGACCCGAAGACCGCCTTCAAGGACGCCGACTACGCGCTGCTGGTCGGCGCCCGGCCCCGCACCAAGGGCATGGAGCGCAAGGACCTGCTCGAGGCCAACGGCGCGATCTTCACGGTCCAGGGCCGCGCGCTCGACGAGGCCGCGAGCCGCGACTGCCGGATCCTGGTGGTCGGCAACCCGGCGAACACCAACGCCTACATCGCGATGCGCTCGGCCCCCGGCCTGCCCAAGAAGAACTTCACCGCGATGCTGCGGCTCGACCACAACCGCGCCCTCTCGCAGATCGCGACCCGCGCCGGCAAGCCGGTCGACTCGATCGAGAAGATGGTCGTCTGGGGCAACCACAGCCCCACGATGTACCCGGACTACCGCTTCGCCACCATCGGCGGGCAGTCGGTCAGGACGATGATCGGCGACGAAGCCTGGAACCGCGACACCTTCATCCCCACCGTCGGCAAGCGCGGCGCCGCGATCATCGAGGCGCGCGGCCTGTCGTCGGCGGCCTCCGCGGCCAATGCGGCGATCGACCACGTGCGCGACTGGGCGCTGGGCACCAACGGCCGCTGGGTGACGATGGGCGTGCCGTCCGACGGCTCGTACGGCATCCCCGAGGACGTGATCTACGGCGTCCCGGTCACCTGCGCCAACGGCGAGTACACCCGCGTGTCCGGGCTGGAGATCGACGAGTTCAGCCGCTCGCGGATGGACCTCACGCTGAAGGAGCTGTTCGAGGAGCGCGACGGCGTCAAGCACCTGCTGGGCTGAGGCGCCGCGGGGCGGGCCCGGTCCCGCCCACATGCCTTCCGGGGCCGGCGACTTCCCGGCCGGACGTCGATTCCAACCCGCGAGCCCACCATGAGCACCCCAGGACGCACCTTCCGCGACGCGCTCGCCGCCGAGCGCCCGCTGCAGATCCCCGGCGCGATCAACGCCAACCACGCACTGCTGGCGAAGCATGCGGGCTTTCGCGCGACCTACCTTTCCGGCGGCGGCGTGGCGGCCGGGTCGCTCGGCCTGCCCGACCTGGGGATCTCCGGCCTGGAGGACGTCCTCATCGACGTCCGGCGGATCACCGACGTCTGCGACCTGCCGCTGATGGTGGACGTCGACACCGGCTTCGGCGCCTCGGCGTTCAACGTCGCGCGAACCACGCGGTCGCTGATCAAGGCCGGCGCCGCCGCCATGCACATCGAGGACCAGGTCGGCGCGAAGCGCTGCGGGCATCGCCCCGGCAAGGAGATCGTCGGCCAGGACGAGATGGTCGACCGGATCAAGGCCGCCGCCGACGCGCGCACCGATCCCGACTTCTTCATCATGGCGCGCACCGACGCGCTGGCGGTCGAGGGGCTCGAGCGCGCGATCGAGCGCGCGGTCGCCTGCGCCGAGGCCGGCGCCGACGGCATCTTTCCCGAGGCAATGACCGAGCTGTCGATGTACCGGCGCTTCGCCGATGCGGTCGGGGTGCCGGTGCTCGCCAACCTCACCGAGTTCGGCCAGACGCCGCTGTTCACCGTCGACGAGCTGCGCGGGGCCGGCGTCGCCATGGCGCTCTACCCGCTCTCGGCGTTCCGCGCCATGAACCGGGCCGCCGACAACGTCTACCGGACGCTGCGGCGCGACGGCACGCAGCAGGGCGTCATCGACACGATGCAGACGCGCCAGGAGCTGTACGACTCGATCGGCTACTGGGATTACGAGCGCAAGCTCGACGAGCTGTTCGCGCGCTCCAGGTAGGCGCGGGCGCCAATCGGAGACACCATGAGCAGCAACCAGACGCAGAACCCGGGCTTCAAGCCGAAGAAATCGGTCGCGCTGTCGGGCATCACCGCCGGCAACACCGCGCTGTGCACCGTCGGCCGCACCGGCAACGACCTGCACTACAGGGGCTACGACATCCTCGACATCGCCGAGGCGGCCGAGTTCGAGGAGATCGCCCATCTGCTGGTGCACGGCAGGCTGCCGAACCGCCCCGAGCTGGCCGGCTACAAGGCGAAGCTGCGCGCGCTGCGCGGCCTGCCGGCCAACGTCAAGGCCGCGCTCGAGTGGCTGCCGGCCTCCGCGCACCCGATGGACGTGATGCGCACCGGGGTCTCGGCGCTCGGCTGCAACCTCCCGGAGAAGGACGACCACAACCTGGCGGGAGCGCGCGACATCGCCGACCGCCTGATGGCCTCGCTGGGGTCGATGCTGCTGTACTGGTACCACTACAGCACCAACGGCCGGCGCATCGAGGTCGAGACCGACGACGACTCGATCGGCGGCCACTTCCTGAGCCTGCTGCACGGGCGCGAGCCTTCCGCGCTGTGGGTGCGCTCGATGCACACCTCGCTGATCCTCTACGCCGAGCACGAGTTCAACGCCTCGACCTTCGCCGCCCGGGTGATCGCCGGCACCGGCTCCGACATGTACTCGTCGATCACCGGCGCGATCGGCGCGCTGCGCGGGCCGAAGCACGGCGGCGCCAACGAGGTCGCGTTCGAGATCCAGAAGCGCTACGACTCTCCCGATGCG
This sequence comes from Burkholderiaceae bacterium, assembly GCA_039807785.1. GTDB lineage: Bacteria > Pseudomonadota > Gammaproteobacteria > Burkholderiales > Burkholderiaceae_E > Zeimonas. Next base: position 28,345 of record JBDHRX010000011.1, on the reverse strand, counting down.
GCCGAGACCGACGTCCGGCGCCGCGTCGAGAACAAGGAGGTCGTGATCGGCTTCGGGCACCCGGTCTACACCGTCTCCGATCCGCGCAACAAGGTGATCAAGGAGGTCGCCCGCAGGCTCTCGAAGGATGCCGGCGACACGAAGATGTACGACATCGCCGAGCGGCTCGAGAAGGTGATGTGGGACGCGAAGAAGATGTTCCCCAACCTCGACTGGTTCAGCGCCGTGAGCTACCACATGATGGGCGTGCCCACCGCGATGTTCACGCCCCTGTTCGTGATCGCGCGCACCTCGGGCTGGGCCGCCCACGTGATCGAGCAGCGGATCGACAGCAAGATCATCCGCCCGAGCGCGAACTACGTCGGCCCCGAGAACCTGAAGTTCGTGCCGCTCGAGAAGCGCAAGTAACGATCCCCGACCTCCCCTCCACACGACGGACGAACGCAACATGGGCGCCCACATCGCGACGAACCGGCCGAAACCCGACCAGGTCCTGGTCGACATCGTCGACTACACGCTGAAATACAAGGTACGCGGCAAGGAAGCGCTCGAGACCGCGCGCGCGTGCCTGATCGACACGCTCGGCTGCGGGCTCGAGGCGCTGTCGTACCCGGCCTGCACCAAGCTGCTCGGCCCGGTGGTTCCGGGCACGGTGGTGCCGAACGGCGCGAAGGTGCCCGGCACCCAGTTCCAGCTCGACCCGGTGCAGGCCGCGTTCAACATCGGCGCGATGATCCGCTGGCTCGACTTCAACGACACCTGGCTGGCGGCCGAATGGGGCCATCCGTCGGACAACCTCGGCGGCATCCTCGCCACCGCCGACTGGATCAGCCGCACGGCGATCGCGCAGGGCAAGGCGCCGCTCACGATGCGCCAGGTGCTCGAGGCGATGGTCAAGGCGCACGAGATCCAGGGCGTGATCGCGCTGGAGAACTCGTTCAACCGCGTCGGCCTCGACCACGTGGTGCTGGTCAAGGTGGCCTCCACCGCGGTGTGCGGCATGCTGATGGGCCTCACGCGCGACGAGCTGATCAACGCGGTCTCGCTCGCGTGGGTCGACGGCCAGTCGCTGCGCACCTACCGCCACGCGCCGAACACCGGCAGCCGCAAGAGCTGGGCCGCGGGCGACGCCACCAGCCGCGCGGTGCGCCTGGCGCTGATCGCGCGCACCGGCGAGATGGGCTACCCGTCGGTGCTCAGCGCGAAGACCTGGGGCTTCTACGACGTGCTGTTCAAGGGCAAGGCGTTCGCCTTCCAGCGCCCGTACGGCAGCTACGTGATGGAGCAGGTGCTGTTCAAGATCTCGTTCCCGGCCGAGTTCCACGCGCAGACCGCGGCCGAATGCGCGATGACGCTGCACGGCGAGCTGAAGAAGGCCGGGCGCAGCGTGGAGGACATCCGCAAGGTGACGATCCGCACGCACGAATCGGCGATCCGCATCATCGACAAGCAGGGGCCGCTGGACAACCCGGCCGACCGCGACCACTGCATCCAGTACATGGTGGCGGTGCCGCTGATCTTCGGCCGGCTCACCGCCGAGGACTACGAGGACAAGGTGGCCGCCGACCCGCGCATCGACGCGCTGCGCGCGAAGATGGCCTGCGTCGAGGACAAGCGGTTCAGCAAGGACTACCACGACCCGGACAAGCGCTCGATCGCCAACGGCATCACGATCGAGTTCGCCGACGGCAAGAAGCTGAAGGAAGTGGTGGTCGAATACCCGATCGGCCACCGGCGCCGCCGCAAGGAAGGCATCCCGGTGCTGGTCGAGAAGTTCCGCACCAACCTGGCGCGACGCTTTCCCGCGAAGCAGCAGCAGCGCATCCTGGACGTCTCGCTCGACCAGAAGGCGCTCGAGGCGATGCCGGTCAACGAGTACGTCGACCTGTACGTCATCTGACCCGGCCGATGCCCCGTCCGCACGCCCGCGCGCTCACGATGGCCTGCCTGTGCGCCAGCGTCGGCTGCGGCGTGCCGTCCGCCCGCGCCCAGGACGACTTCCCCAAGCGCCGGGCCGGGCTGTGGGAGATCCGATCGGTGGGCGCCCAGGCCTCGGGGCTGCCGCCGATGCGGGCCTGTATCGGCGACGATACCGACTCGCCCGGCAATCACCTCGACCGCTCGGTGGGCACCCGCGGCTCGTGCACGCTGGGCGCGTTCCGGCAAGCCGGCAGCGCCTGGCTGGCCGAGTCGACCTGCCGCGAGGGCCGCACCGTGGTCACCAGTCGCTCGATCGCCAGCGGCGACTTCGAGACCGGCTACCGGATCGACACCCTGGTGAGCTACGACCCGCCGCTGGGCGGCGTCCGGCACGAGGACCGGGAGGCGCTGGAGGCCACCCGGCTCGGCCCCTGTAGCCCGGGGCAGAAGCCCGGCGACATGGTCGTGCCCGGCATGGGCACGCTGAACATGGGCGACGGGGCCTTCCGCCCCGAGCCCTTCCCTCGCGGGCGGGCGGCGGAACGGCCGCGCACGACCCGATGAGTTCCTTCCCGATCCCGCATCCCGAGGCGGCCGGCACGCGAGCGCCGGCCACTGCGCATCGCGGCCGGCGCTGCCGTCATCGATCACCGAGTCCGCACAACGTTCGTTCCCCGAGAGGTCAAACATGTCACGCAACGCCTTCAACACGCTGAAGGACTTCAAGCCGGGCTCCGGAAAGACCGGCAAGTTCCACTCGCTGCCGGCCCTGGCGCGCAAGTTCCCGAACGTGAACCGGCTGCCGGTCTCGATCCGCATCGTGCTCGAATCGGTGCTGCGCAACGTCGACGGCAAGAAGATCACCGACGCCCACGTCGAGCAACTGGCCAACTGGAAGCCGAACGACAAGCGCGTCGACGAGATCCCGTTCGTCGTCGCGCGCGTGGTGCTCCAGGACTTCACCGGAGTGCCGTTGCTCGCCGACCTCGCGGCGATGCGCGGCGTCGCCGCGCGGATGGGTCGCGATCCGAAGCTCATCGAGCCGCTGGTCCCGGTCGACCTGGTGGTCGACCACTCGGTGATGATCGACTATTTCCGCCGTCCCGACGCGCTCGACCTGAACATGAAGCTGGAGTTCGAGCGCAACGCCGAGCGCTACCAGTTCATGAAATGGGGCATGCAGGCGTTCGACACCTTCAAGGTCGTGCCGCCCGGAATCGGGATCGTGCACCAGGTCAACCTCGAGTACCTGGCGCGCGGCGTGCACCACCGCAACGGCGTCTACTACCCGGACTCGCTGGTCGGCACCGACAGCCACACGACGATGATCAACGGCATCGGCGTGGTCGGCTGGGGGGTCGGCGGCATCGAGGCCGAGGCCGGGATGCTGGGGCAGCCGGTCTACTTCCTCACGCCCGACGTCGTCGGCGTGCACCTGAAGGGCCGGCTGCGCGAGGGCTGCACCGCGACCGACCTCGTCCTGACGATCACCGAGATGCTGCGCCGCGAGAAGGTCGTCGGCAAGTTCGTCGAGTTCTTCGGCGAAGGCACGCGCTCGCTGGCGGTGCCCGACCGGGCCACGATCGGGAACATGGCGCCCGAGTACGGCGCCACGATGGGCTTCTTCCCGGTGGACGAGAAGACGATCGACTACTTCGAGGGCACCGGTCGCACGAAGGAGGAGATCGAGGCGTTCGAGGGTTACTTCAAGGCGCAGAAGCTGTTCGGCATCCCGAAGGCGGGCGAGCTGGACTACTCGAAGGTGGTCGAGCTCGATCTCTCGACCGTCGCCCCGTCGCTGGCGGGGCCGAAGCGCCCGCAGGACCGCATCGAGATCGGCGCCGTCAAGTCCACCTTCGCCGACCTGTTCTCCCGGCCGGTGGCCGAGAACGGTTTCGCCAAGAAGCCCGGGGAACTCGCGCGCAGCCATCGCACCGCCGACGGCGTCGACCTGAGGAACGGCGACGTCCTGATCGCGGCGATCACCTCGTGCACCAACACCTCGAACCCCGGGGTGCTGCTGGCGGCCGGCCTGCTGGCCAAGAAGGCGGTGGCGCGCGGCCTGAAGGTGAAGCCGAACATCAAGACTTCCCTCGCTCCCGGCTCGCGCGTGGTCACCGACTACCTCGAGCGCGCCAAGCTGCTTCCGTACCTGTCCGAGCTGGGCTTCAACGTGGCCGCCTACGGCTGCACCACCTGCATCGGCAACGCGGGCGACCTGTCCGCGGCGACCAACGAGACGATCACGGCCAACGATCTGGTCTGCGCGGCCGTGCTCTCGGGCAACCGCAACTTCGAGGCGCGGATCCACCCGAACCTGCGCGCGAACTTCCTCGCCTCGCCGCCGCTGGTGGTCGCCTACGCCATCGCCGGCAACGTCCAGGTCGACCTGATGACCGAGCCCCTGGGCAAGGACGCCAAGGGCCGCGACGTCTATCTCGGTGACATCTGGCCCACCACCGACGAGATCCACGCGATGATGAAGTACGCGATGGACGCGAAGACCTTCAAGCGTCTCTACCGCAACCTCACCAAGGACCACAAGCTCTGGAACGCGGTGCCGTCCGCCTCCGGCCAGGTCTACGACTGGCCGCGGTCGACCTACATCGCCGAGCCGCCGTTCTTCGCCTCGTTCGGGCCGCAGCCGGCCGAGGCCGGCGGCGCGATCCGCGGCGCCCGCGCGCTGGGCCTGTTCGGCGACTCGATCACCACCGACCACATCTCCCCGGCAGGCTCGATCAAGGAAGCGTCGCCGGCCGGCCAATACCTGGTCCAGCACGGCGTCGAGCGCGCCGACTTCAACTCGTACGGGGCGCGCCGCGGCAACCACGAGGTGATGATGCGCGGCACCTTCGCGAACGTGCGCATCAAGAACCTGATGATCCCGCCCAGGGCCGACGGCACGCGCGAGGAAGGCGGCGTCACGCTGCACCAGCCCTCCGGCGAGAAGATGTACATCTACGACGCCGCGATGCGCTACATCCGCGAGGGCACTCCGACGATCGTGCTCGGCGGGGAAGAGTACGGCACCGGTTCGTCGCGCGACTGGGCCGCCAAGGGTACCCAGCTGCTGGGCGTCAAGGCCGTGGTCGCGCGCAGCTTCGAGCGCATCCACCGCTCGAACCTGGTGGGGATGGGCGTGCTGCCGCTGCAATTCAAGGCGGGCGAGAGCTGGGAGTCGCACGGCATCCGCGGCGACGAGCAGTTCGACATCCTGGTCCCGGACACGCTCGAGCCCCAGCAGGAGATCCGCATGACGGTCACCGGCCGCAACGGCGCCACCCGGTCGGTCACGCTGCTCTCGCGGATCGACACGCCGATCGAGGTCGACTACTTCCGGCACGGCGGCATCCTGCCCTACGTGCTGCGCGAGCTGCTCGCGGCCTGAGGCGGTTCCGCGAGGACGGCCGCGGTTTCGCGGCGGACCGGCCATCGGCCGGTCCGCCCGACCGGCGGCCGAGTCGATTACACTCCGGCAGGAGACGAACCGGCGAACCCGTGCTCCAGCCCGACATCACAGCGCTCCCCGACGCCCGCGGCGCCGGCCTGCCGGTCTTCCCGCGGCTGCTGCTCTCGACCGGCATCGCCTTCGTGGCCTGCCTGCTGGCGAAGCTCATCTCGTTCGACGCCTCCGACCTGCTGCTGGTCTGGCCGTGCGCCGGGGTGGCCTTCGCGTTCGCATGGCGCCACGGGCTGCGCTGGGCGGCACCGCCCGCCGTCGGCGGCGCGCTCTGGGCCTGGGTCGAGTTCGGGGCCCTGGGCCCGACGGCCGCCACCTTCGTCGCCAGCGTCGCCGGGCCGATGCTCGGCGTGGCCACGCTGCGCCGCCTGAACCACTGGAAGCCGGCCGAATACCGGCTCGAGGCCGCGGTCCGCTTCGTCGGGGTCGTGGTGCTGCTCGCCGCCCCGCTCGACGCCCTGCTCGCCACCGTCGGCCTGCATGCCAGCGGGCTCGCCGCCGGTGCGCACCCGGCGCACCGCTTCATGGTCTGGTGGCTGATCGACGCGCTGGGGATCCTGCTGATCGCCCCGGCGTTGCTCGCCTGGGTCGGCGAGTCGCTCGCCGAGCCGGAGCCGGGGCTGTCCCAGTCGGCCCTGGTCGACGCGCCCGCGTTCTTCCTGACGCTGCTCGTGACCGGCACCAGCACGATGGTCGCGTTGTTCGGCCAGCAGGCGTATGCCTATGCCCTCGCCTTCCTGTACTTCCCCATCGTCGCCTGGACCGCGATCCGCATGAGCGAGCGGGCCACCGCGCTGTCGCTGGTCGTCACCGCGATCCCGCTGCTGATCGCGCGCGCCCACCAGGTGGCCCAGGCCCACGACGACTTCTTCCGCGCGCTCGAGGCCTCGGTGCTGGTGTTCTCGGCCGTCATCGTCGCGCTGATGCTGCAGGCGATCGCGACCGACCGCCGCTTCGCGCTGGCCCGAGTCGCCCAGCAGGCGCGCCAGGACATGTCGACCGGGCTGCTCAACGACCGGGGGTTGATCGCCGAGATCGGGGAGCGCCTGTCGATGCCCACGCGACCCGACTACGGGCTGCTGGGCGTGCACCTGTCGAACTTCGACACGCTCAACGACCTGTGCGGGACGATCCAGGCGCTGCAGCTCGAGCAGAACGCCGCGACGATGCTGCAGCAGCAGGGCGGCGCGAAGGCCGCCGCCCGGCTCTCGGCCGGGCGCTTCGCGCTGCTGATCGAGGCCGAGTCGGTGGCCGAGGTGCGCGCCGTCGCCCGCGAGATCTACTCGCAGTTCAACGGCCAGATGTTCAAGACCGAGCACGGCAGCGTCCGGCTGCAGCTGTGCGTCGGCGGGCTGCTGATCGACCGCCACGCGCTGATCAACAGCGAAGACTGCCTGGCCTCGCTGTCCGACGCGATGGCGATCGCGGCGAGCGTGCGCGACCCGCAGCTGTTCGTCGAGCCGCTGTCGCAGACGATGATCGACGCGCGGCGCGCCCACCAGGGCAAGATCGAGCACATCCGGGAGGCGATCCGCGACAAGCGCTTCGAGCTGCACGCGCAGCCGATGATCGACCCCGAGGCGCCCGATGGCATGCTCTCGTACGAGGTGCTGATCCGCCTGCTCGACCGCGACGGCGGTCTCATCCGTCCGCCCGAGTTCCTGTCGCTGGCGGTGCAGGCGCAGATGACGCCGACGATGGACCGCGGCGTGATCCGCCAGATCTTCTCGTGGCTGGCCGACCATCCCGATGCCCTCGCGCGCACCTGGAAATGCTCGATCAACCTGTCCGGGCTCACGATGAGCGACGGAACGATCGCCGGATTCATCCGCGAGCAGCGCGCGCTCTATGGCATCCCGGCCGGAAAGATCGTCTTCGAGATCACCGAGAGCGAGGCGATCCGCAACCCGGCGGCCGCCTCCCGGCTGGTCGACGACCTCAAGGCCGAGGGCTTCGGCATCGCGCTCGACGACTTCGGCACGGGGCTGGCCACGTTCGAGTACCTGAAGCGCTTCCCGCTCGACTACCTGAAGATCGACGGCTCCTTCATCCGCAACCTCGTCTCGAACCCGATCGACGAGGAGATCGTGCTGTCGACGGTGCGCGTGGCGCGCCGCCTGAACATCCGAACAGTCGCCGAGCACGTGCACAACCAGGACACGCTCGACCGGCTCACCGACATCGGCGTGAGCCACATCCAGGGAGACTGGATCGGCCGCGCCGCCCCACTCGAGCAGCTGTTCGCGGCGCCGGCGCGACGCGCGACGCGTTCGTCGGCCTGAGCGCCCGCCCGCCGCGACTCAGCAGGCGAGCCAGCGGCGCAGATCGGGCTCCTCGTCGACGTTCCAGAGCGTACGCAACTGCTCCCAGCGCAGATCGCATTCCTGCAAGCGCCGCCGGGTGGCGGCCATCAGCGAGTCGGCGCCCCAGGGCATGTCCTCGAACAGCCGGGCGGCCGGCCTGCTCAGGCCGACCAGCGCGTAGCCGCCGCCCTCGGTCGGCGCAAACACCGCCTCCTGGTCGCGCAGCGCCTCGAACGCATCGCGCAGATCGTCCGCGGTGAGCGAGACCAGGTCCGCGCGGACCAGTACCGGCAGCCGGCCCGCATCCAGCGCGCGCTCGAGCGCCGCCCGGACCCGGTCGCCCGTCGAGGCGCCGGCCTGCGGGGCCAGCGCCAGCCCGTGCGTTGCGGCCAGGCGCCGGCATTCGCCGTCATGGTCGTCTCCGAGGATGCACAGCTCGGCCTCGAGATCCGGCCATCGGACCAGCGCCTCGCGCACCACGGCGAGCACCGCGCGCAGCATGTCGCGGTAGTGGGCCAGCGCGGCCGCATCGCCGATCGCCCCGGCCAGGCGCGGCTTGACCTCGCCGGCGCGCGGCACGCGGGCAAACACGATCACGCGTCGGTTCATCGATGACCTTCGCACTCGGGTCGGGTCAGGCGGGCACGGCCTGCCGGCGCAGCATGCGCCCGGAGCGGGCGCCGGTATGGTCGCCTTCGTCGATCGCGACCTCGCCGTTGACGACGACCGTGTGCACCCCGTCCGCGTAGCGATGCGGCGCGTCGTAGGTGGCGGTATCGGCGATGCGCCCGGCGTCGAACACCGTCACGTCGGCCATCGCCCCGGGCCGCAGCCACCCGCGATCGGTGAAGCCGAGTGCGGTCGCCGAGCCGCCGGTCATCTTGTGCACCGCCTGCTCCAGCGTCAGCAGGTCGCGCTCGCGCACGCAGGGGCCCAGCGCGCGCGCGAAGGTCCCGTAGAAGCGCGGATGCGGCATGCCCTGGCTGGTCACCCCCTGCACCGCCAGCGCGCTGCCGTCGGAGCCGACCAGGACCCAGGGCCGGGCGATGATCGACTCGACATCCTGCTCCGACATGCTCCGGACCAGCACTCGCGTGCTCCCGCTGTCGGCCAGGATGCAGTCGCACACCTGGTCGAGCGGATCGCCGCCGGCCGCCCGCGCCATCTCGCCGATCGTGCGCCCCGCGATTTCCGGACGCGCACGGGACAGCGAGACGCGGATGTCGTCCCACGACGAGAGCTTCCCGAAGTTGGTGAAGCCGTCGCGGGCGATCTCCCCGCGCATCCGTTGCCGGACCTGCGGATCGCGCAGTCGCTCCAGCATCGGGCCGATGCCGCCGCGCTGGACCCAGACCGGCAGCAGGTTGCGCAGCGGGTTGACGCCCGCGTCGTACGGATACTGGTCGCAATCGACCGGCACGCCGCGCCGGCGCGCGGCCTCGATCTCGGCCAGCAGCTCGCCGGCCCGCCCCCAGTTGTCGGTCCCCGACAGCTTCAGGTGCGCGATCTGCACGTGCACCCCGGTTGCCTCGGCGACCCGAATCGCTTCCCGGACCGCCTCGAAGACGCCCGGCCCTTCGTCCCGGACGTGGGTCGAATACCGCGCGCCGTGGCGACGCAGCGTGCGGGCCAGCGCATGGATCTCGGCTTCGTCGGCGTGCGCACCCGGCGCGGTGAAGAGTCCCGACGACATCCCGAGGGCGCCCGCGCTCAGGGCTTCCTCGAGCAGCGCCTGCATCCGCTGCATCTCCTCGGCCGAGGCCGCGCGCGACTCCATGCCCACCGCCATGAAGCGCAGCGTGTTGTGCCCGACCTGCGGGACCACGTTCACCGAGGTACGCGGAAAGCCGTCGAGATACGCGGCGAAGCTGGTGTCCCGGAACTCGATCCACGGCGCGCTGCCGGCCAGGTACTCGCGCAGCCGGTCGGCCGTGCCGGGCAGCGCCGGGGCGGCCGAATACCCGCAGTTGCCGACCACCTCGGTGGTCACGCCCTGGCGGATCTTCGACTCGGCCAGCGGATTGACCGGGAGCGTGAAGTCCGAATGCGTATGGATGTCGATCAGCCCCGGCGCCACCACCAGGCCGCGCGCGTCGATCTCGCGCGCGCCGCGCGCCGCGTCCGCCTTGCCGATCGAGACGATCCGGTCGCCCCGGATGACGACGTCGGCCTCGAGGCCGGGCGCGCCCGTTCCGTCGATCACCCAGCCGCCACGAATCACCAGGTCGTCCATGCCCTGCCTTCGCACGTGTCCGGGAACGGCGCCGCCGGCTTCGGGCCGGAATCGACCCGAAGGTTCCGTTGCCGAAGGCGGCCGGCTCGCGGCGCCGTGAACACGCGTCGCGAACCCGCTGGCCTGCTGTCGGTGACTGCTATCGGGTCCGACCGCTCGAAATATGGTCGGGGCGGCGGGATTCGAACTCGCGACCCCTTGCACCCCATGCAAGTGCGCTACCAGGCTGCGCTACGCCCCGAAGCGCCGGAGTATATCAGGCCGCGCGACCGGCGCCGATTCAGCGCAGCAGGTCCAGCGCGCGCTGCAGGTCCGCGCGCACCGCGCCGAGGTCGACGCCGCCGGGAAGGTCGCCCGCCGGCGCTTCGACGCCCTCGCCCGGCAGCTCCGGCTCGCGCAGCTTGCCGTTCTGCGAGCCCTCTCCCAGGCGGTTGCGCGCGCCGCTGATCGTGAAGCCCTGCTCGTAGAGCAGTTCGCGGATGCGCCGCACCAGCAGGACCTCGTGGTGCTGGTAGTAGCGCCGGTTGCCGCGCCGCTTCATCGGGCGCAACTGGGTGAACTCCTGCTCCCAGTAGCGCAGCACGTGCGGCTTCACCCCGCACAGCTCGCTGACCTCGCCGATCGTGAAGTAGCGCTTCGCGGGGATCGGCGGCAGCGGCGCCTTGTGTTCGGACTTGTTCTGCATGCTCGACCGTAAAGGATGGGACGTCCCGACCCGCCGCCGGCGGACGTCAGTGGCCGGCTTCCTCGATCTGCGACTTCAGCTTCTGGCTGGCGTGGAACGTCACCACGCGCCGCGCCGAGATCGGGATCTCCTCGCCGGTCTTGGGATTGCGCCCCGGTCGCTGGGGCTTGTCACGCAACTGGAAATTGCCGAACCCGGACAGCTTCACGCTCTCGCCGCGCTCGAGCGCGTCCCGGATCTCGTCGAAGAAGGTCTCGACCATGTCCTTGGCTTCGCGCTTGTTCAGCCCGACGCGCTCGAACAGCATCTCGGCCAGTTCCGCTTTCGTCAGCGTAAAAGCTTCCGCCGGCACGCCGCGGGCCGCGTCGGACGCCGTCCGGGCATCGCCGGGCCGCGCCTCGCCGGCCACATCGCGCAGCGGGTCCGGCGCCGCCTGGCCATGCTGGGTCATCGTCTCCGCCACTCGCATCGAATCTGCTTGCAGGATCGTCGTCGGGGTTCAGGCGCCGGAGCGAAGCCTTGCCTGGATCGTGCGCGCCAGTCGAGTGACGATCGCGTCGACCGCTTCGGCCGCTTCGGCCTCGCTCAGCGTGCGACGAGTATCTTGCATCCACAATCGGAAGGCAAGGCTTTTTTCCTTATTTTCCAATCCCTTACCGCGATATTCGTCGAACAGCTTGACGTGTTTGACCACCCGCGCCGCCGGTTCGGCCGCCCGCGCCGCGTCGATCTCGGACAGCACGCGCGCGGCCGGGATGCTGCTCTCCACCACGAGCGCGAGGTCGCGGATCGCCGGCGGAAACTTCGACACGTCCTCAAAAACAGGAACGTTTTGTTCCAACAATTGGTCGAGATCGATCTCGGCGACGATCGGTGCCTGCGGCAGATCGAGTGCCTGCGCCAATGCCGGATGGAGTTCCCCGAGCCAGCCGGCCGGCGACGCACCGATGCCGATCCGGGCGCTGCGCCCCGGGTGCAGTGCCGGATGCGCGGCAGGCGCGAAATCGAGCGACACTCCGGCGACCGCCTCGAGGTCGGCCTTGACGTCGAAGAAATCGACTTTCCGGGCGACCGCCCCCCATTGCTCCTCGAGCTGCGGCCCGAACGCCAGCAACCCCAGGCGGCGCGGCTGCGCCACACCCTGGACCTGCTGGGGGCCGGCCTGGACCGAGGAGTCGGCCAGGAAGATCCGGCCGATCTCGAACAGGCGCACCCGCGCGGCCTTGCGGTTCAGGTTCGCCCGCAGGGTCTCGAGCATCCCGCCCCACAGCGTGGTACGCATGACGTCCATCTGCGCGGCGATCGGGTTGAGCAGGCGAATCGGGTCGCGCCCGCTCAGGCGCCCGTCGAGCCCGCCCTCGACGAAGCTGTAGTGGATCGCCTCCTGGTAGTCGCGCCCGGCGATCCGGCGCTTGAGCGCGCCGACGCCGAGGCGCCCCTCGGGCGCCGGCTGCATCGCTGCGCCGCTCCGGGGCGCGCGCAGCGGCAGGCGCTCGTAGCCCCAGATGCGCACCACCTCCTCGATCAGGTCCTCCTCGATCTGCAGGTCGAAGCGGTACGACGGCGGGGTGACCACGAAGCGGTCGCCGTCGCGTCGCGCCGGCAGGCGCAGCCGCTCGAAGACCGCCGCCATCTCGGCTTCCGGGAGGTCGACGCCGATCACCTTGCGGGCGCGTGCCATGCGCATCGCCACCGGGTCGCGCGCCGGCAGCCCGGTGACGGTGTCGTCGACCGGCCCGGCCTCGCCGCCGCAGATCTTGAGGATCAGCCGCGTGAGGTACTCGAGGTGCTCGACCGTGGTCGCGGCATCGACGCCGCGCTCGAAGCGCGCGCCGGCATCGGTGGCGAAGTTGTAGCGGCGCGAGCGCCCCGCGATCGCCGCCGGCCACCAGAAGGCGGCCTCGACGTAGACGTTGCGGGTGGCGTCGGAGACGGCGGTCGAGTCGCCGCCCATGATCCCCGCCAGGCTCTCGACCTGGCGCGCGTCGGCGATCACGCCGACGTCGGCCGACAGCGTCACCGTCTGGCCGTTCAGGAGCTTCAGCCGCTCGCCCTCCCTGGCCCAGCGCACTTCCAGCCCGCCCTCGATACGATCGAGGTCGAACACGTGCGACGGGCGGCCGAGCTCGAGCATCACGTAGTTGGAGATGTCGACCAGCGCCGAGAGGCTGCGCTGCCCGGCGCGCTCGAGGCGCCGGCGCATCCAGGCCGGGGTCGGCGCCGCCGGGTCGACGCCGCGGATCACGCGCCCCGAAAAGCGCCCGCACAGGTCGGGCGCGAGCACCCGTACCGGCAGGCGATCGTCGATGCCGACCGGCGCCGGCTCGAAGGCCGGCTCGCGCAGCGGCGCCCCGGCGATCGCCGAGAGCTCGCGCGCCACGCCGAACACGCTCATGCAGTGCGCGAGGTTCGGCGTCAGCTTGAGCTCGTAGACCCGCTCGTCGAGCTCGAGCGCGCCGCGCAGGTCGGCCCCGGGCAGCGCGTCGACCTGCAGGGCCATCAGCCCGCTGTGGTCCTCGGACAGGCCGAGCTCGCGCGCCGAGCACAGCATGCCCTGGCTCTCGACGCCGCGCATCTTGACGGGCTTGATCGCGAAGCCGCCCGGCAACTCCGCGCCGGGCAGCGCGCAAGGCACGCGCATCCCCGCGGCGACGTTGGGCGCGCCGCAGACGATCGTGCGCAGGCCCGCGGGATCGCCGACATCGACCTCGCAGACCGACAGCTTGTCCGCGTTCGGGTGGCGCGCGACGCTGCGCACCTCGCCCACGACCACGCCGCGAAACGGCGGCGCCGCCGGGCCCGCCGCCTCGACCTCGAGCCCGGCCATCGTCAGGCGCTCGGCGACCTCCTCGCCGCTCCAGCCGGGCGACGCGAAACTTCTCAGCCAGCTCTCTGGGACTCGCATCCGGGTCTCCCGCCTATCGGTTGAACTGCTGCAGGAAACGCAGGTCGTTCTCGTAGAACATGCGCAGGTCGCCGACGCCATAGCGCAGCATCGCCAGGCGCTCGATCCCCGAGCCGAACGCGAATCCGATGTAGCGCTCCGGGTCGAGCCCGAAGTTGCGCACCACGTTCGGATGCACCTGTCCCGACCCGCTCACCTCGAGCCAGCGGCCGGCCAGCGGCCCGTCGGCGAAGCGCATGTCGATCTCGGCCGAGGGCTCGGTGAACGGGAAGTATGACGGACGGAAACGCACGTCGAGGTCGTCGCGCTCGAAGAAGCGGCGCAGGAAATCGGCGTAGACGCTCTTCAGGTCGGCGAAGCTCACGTCCTCGTCGATCCACAGCCCCTCGAACTGGTGGAACATGGGCGAGTGCGTGGCGTCGGAATCGACGCGATAGGTCTTGCCCGGGGCGATGACCTTGATCGGCGGACGGTGCGCGCGTGCATAGCGCACCTGCACCGGGCTGGTATGCGTGCGCAGCAGCAACCCCCCGCCCTTGCCGTCGGGAGCGTCGACGTAGAAGGTGTCGTGCATCGAGCGCGCCGGATGGTTCTCCGGCGTGTTCAGCGCGGTGAAGTTGAAGAAGTCCTCCTCGATCTCCGGCCCGTCCGCGACGTCGAAGCCGATCGAGTGGAAGATGGCCTCGATGCGCTCGATGGTGAGCGTCAGCGGATGCAACCCCCCGCTGCCGGGGCCGCGCCCGGGCAGCGTGACGTCGATCGATTCCTGCGCGAGGCGCGCGTCGAGCTCGGCCTGCGCCAGTGCGGCCTCGCGCGCGCGCACCGCGCGCTCGATCGCCTGCTTGGCCTCGTTCAGCTCGCGCCCGACCGCCGAGCGCTCCGCCGGCGCCAGGCCGCCGAGCTTCTTCATCTCGACCGTCAGGGCACCGTCCTTGCCGAGCGCGCGCGCCTTCGCGTTGGCCAGCTCGGGGGCGTTGCGCGCGGCGCCGATCTCGGCCGCCAGCCGTTCGACCGTCTCGGCGAAGCGGGCGAATCCCGGGCCTGCTGCGCCCGGCTGCGGAGAAGGGGAACTGGGTGGGTTCGACATGGCTGCGAAGGAATGCTCCGATGCAAGAAAAACGGGGCCGCGAAGGCCCCGTCGTCTTCGCCGGCCGGCGCGCCTGCCCGGTCCGGTTGCGGCTCGGGCGGCTCAGGCCGCGCCGAGCGAGGCCTTCACCCGCGCGACGATCGCCGCGAACGCCGGCTTGTCGGCGACCGCGAGGTCGGCGAGCACCTTGCGATCGAGCCCGATCTCGGCGCGATTCAGGCCGTTGATGAACACGCTGTAGGTGATGCCGTGCTCCCGCACCGCCGCATTGATCCGGGCGATCCAGAGCGAACGGAACACGCGTTTCTTGGCGCGCCGGTCGCGATACGCGTACTGGCCGGCCCGCATGACCGCCTGCTTGGCGATCCGGTAGACATTGCCGCGCCGGCCGCGATAACCCTTGGCGGCGGCGATGACCTTCTTGTGGCGCGCGCGCGCCGTGACTCCACGCTTGACTCGGGGCATGGCGCTCTCCTTATGCGTACGGCAGCATGGCCTTGACGGAATCGACGTTCGTGTCGTGCACGTTCATCGTTCCGCGCAGCTGGCGCTTGTTCTTGGTGGTCTTCTTGGTCAGGATGTGGCGCTTGAACGCCTGACCCCGCTTCACGCTGCCGGAGGCGCGGACGCGGAAGCGCTTCGCAGCGCCCTTCTTCGTCTTCATCTTGGGCATGACAACCCCTTGCCTTCTCTTCGTATGCCGCGTCGGGTGTCCGGCGACCTGCCGGCACTTCGGGAACCCGCTTGGCTTCTATGACGCCCCGGAGGGCGCTTCGCTCGACGACCTACTGCTTCTCCGGCGCCTGCCCGGGGCTTACTTCTTCTTCCTGGGCGCGATCACCATGATCATCTGCCGGCCTTCGAGGCGCGGCATCTGCTCGACCTGCGCGATGTCCTCGAGGTCGGTGCGGACCCGTTCCAGCAGGCGCACGCCGAACTCCTGGTGGGCCATCTCGCGCCCGCGAAACCGCAGCGTGACCTTCGCCTTGTCGCCTTCCTCCAGGAAACGCCGCAGGTTGCGCAGCTTCACCTGGTAATCGCCGTCGTCGGTTCCGGGCCGGAACTTGACTTCCTTGATCTGGATGACCTTCTGCTTGAGACGGGCATCGTGCTGGCGCTTCTGCTCCTGGTACTTGAACTTGCCGTAGTCCATCAGGCGGCAGACCGGGGGAGCCGCCTGCGGCGCGATCTCGACCAGATCGACCTCGGCCTCTTCGGCCATCCGCATGGCTTCCCTCAGGCTCACGATGCCGATCGGCTCGTTCTCGATACCGACCAGCCGGACCTCGGGCACGTTGATCTCACCGTTCAGGCGATGCGCGCGTTCTGCTGTAGCGATGCTCGATGCTCCTGCAAGAAATCCCGTTCAACGGCCGCCCGGCGACAAGAACCCGCAGGCCTGCCGTCCCGCGTCGCGGAACACGCCAGGCTCGCCGGTCATTGCGGGTTGGATCGCTTCAGCGCGACGTCCTCGGACAGTCGCGCCGCGAACGCCCCGACGTCGAGGGTGCCGTGATCGACCCCCCCGCGCGCGCGCGCGGCCACCTTGCCAGCCTGCCGCTCCTTGTCACCCACCACGAGGAGATAGGGAATCTTCTGCAGGCTGTTCTCGCGGATTTTATAGTTGATCTTCTCGTTCCGCAAATCGGCCTGGACCCTAAACCCTTGTTTTCTCAACGTTTCCGCAACAGAAGCCGCATATTCGGCCTGGGCGTCGGTGATGTTCATGACCACCGCCTGGAGCGGCGCCAGCCACATCGGCATCGCACCGGCATGGTGCTCGACCAGGATGCCGATGAAACGCTCGAGTGAGCCGACGATCGCGCGGTGCAGCATCACCGGGACCCGGCGCGAGTTGTCCTCGGCCACGTATTCGGCATCCAGCCGGCCGGCCATGTTGAAATCGACCTGGATCGTCCCGCACTGCCACTGCCGGCCGATCGCGTCCTTCAGGGTGTATTCGATCTTCGGGCCGTAGAAGGCGCCCTCGCCCGGCGAGATCTCGAACTCGCAGCCGGCGCGGCGCAGGCTCTCCATCAGCGCGGCCTCGGCGCGGTCCCAGGCCTCGTCGGTGCCGACGCGCTTGTCGGGGCGCGTCGCCACCTTGTAGAGGATCTGCTCGAAGCCGAAGTCGCGGTACACCGCCTGCAGCTGCGCCGTGAACGCGACGCACTCGTCGAGGATCTGCGCCTCGGTGCAGAACACGTGGCCGTCGTCCTGGGTGAAACCGCGCACGCGCATGATCCCGTGCAGCGCCCCTGAGGGCTCGTTGCGGTGGCACTGGCCGAACTCGCCGTAGCGCAGCGGCAGCTCCCGGTACGAGCGCAGCCCCGACTTGAAGATCTGGACGTGCCCCGGACAGTTCATCGGCTTGAGCGCGTAGTGCCGGTTCTCCGACTCGGTCGTGAACATGTTCTCGCGGTAGTTCTGCCAGTGCCCGGTGCGCTCCCACAGGCTGCGGTCGAGGATCTGGGGTCCTTTCACTTCCTGGTAGCCGCAGTCGCGGTACACGCGACGCATGTACTGCTCGACCTCCTGCCAGATCGTCCAGCCCTTCGGGTGCCAGAAGATCAGTCCGGGCGCTTCGTCCTGCATGTGGAACAGGTCGAGCTCGCGGCCGAGCCGCCGGTGGTCGCGCTTCTCCGCCTCCTCCAGCATGTGCAGATAGGCGTCCTGGTCCTCCTTGCGCGCCCAGGCCGTGCCATAGATGCGCTGGAGCATCTCGTTCTTCGAGTCGCCGCGCCAGTAGGCACCGGCCAGCTTCATCAGCTTGAACACCTTCAGCCGGCCCGTGGACGGGACGTGCGGGCCGCGGCAGAGGTCGACGAAATCGCCCTCGCGGTACAGCGTGATGGGTTCGCCGGCGGGAATCGAGGCGATGAGCTCCGCCTTGTAGCGCTCGCCGATCGATTCGAAGAAACGCACGGCCTCGTCGCGGTCCCAGAGCTCGCGCACCACCGGCTCGTTCTTCCGCGCGAGCTCGACCATCTTCGCCTCGATCGCGGCGAGATCCTCGGGCGTGAACGGACGCTTGTACGAGAAGTCGTAGTAGAAGCCGTTCTCGATCACCGGCCCGATGGTGACCTGCGCGTCGGGGAACAGCGTCTTGACCGCGTACGCCAGCAGGTGCGCGGTCGAGTGGCGCAGGACCTCCAGCCCCTCGGGGTCGCGCTCGGTGACGATCGCGAGCGCGGCATCCGACTCGATCCGGGCCGAAGTGTCGACCAGCCGTCCGTCGAGCCGGCCGGCGATCGCGGCTTTCGCCAGCCCGGGACCGATCGACGCAGCGACCTCGGCCACCGTCGGCGGCGCCTCGAAGCGCCGCTGCGAGCCATCGGGAAGCGTGATCAGGACCATGTCGGACGAGTCTGCGGTGACCCCGCGAAGGCGCTGCAAACGAAAAGTGCGGCCGGGCCGCACTCCTGCGGGACCCGCGACCCCGGCGCGCCCGATCGGGCGACGCCGGCGCGTACCACGGCGCCCCTGGCAGGCGCGAACGAGCCCGCCGAACCCGGGCGGCCCTCTTTCGCGCCAAGCGGTAATTTTAGCACAGGGCGAGCCGGCCGGCGCCGGGCCGCGGCTAGGCCGGCCGGGCCGCGTGATGCCTGAGGAACATCGGCTGCAGCGCCGCCGGTCGGTCCGCGTCCCGGTAGTGCACGCAGCGCACGCCATGGCCGGGCTGCACCTCTTTCCTCTCGGGAACCCCGGCCGAGCACTCCGGCACGACGAACGGGCAGCGCGGCACGAACGGACACCCCTGCGGGGGGCGGTCCATGATCGGCGGCGACCCCGGGATCGTCGACAGGGCGCCGCCGCGGGCGGATCCGCGCACGCTCGATTCCAGCAGGCCGGCGAGGTACGGGTGGCCCGGCTCCTTGATGATCCGGCCGATCGACCCGTTCTCGACGATCTGGCCGCCATACATCACGAGCACGCGATCGCATATCTCCGCGGTCACGCCGATGTCATGGGTGACGAAGATCATCGACATGCCGAGCTCCCGCTGCAGCTCGCGCAGCAGCAGCAGGATCTGGATCTGGACCGTCGTATCCAGGGCCGTCGTCGGCTCGTCCGCGAGAAGGATCTTCGGCCTGCAGGCGAGCGCCATCGCGATCATCGCCCGCTGCCGCATTCCCCCCGAAAGCTCGAAAGGATAGGCCTTGATCCGCTTCTTCGCGGCCGGAATCCGGACCATGTCGAGGACTTCCAGCGCCCGGTCCAGGGCTTCCTTCCGGCTGCAGCCTTTGTGGTGCATCACCGTTTCCGCGATCTGGTCGCCGATCGTGTAGACCGGATCGAACGCCAGGCCGGGCTCCTGGAAGATCATCGCGACGACCTGTCCGCAGATCTGCCTGATTTCCTTCCTGCTTCTGCCGATCGTTTCGGCGCCCATCACGGCGATGCTGCCCGAGATCGACGTCCGCGCCTCGGGCAACAGGCGCATCACGGCCCGCAGCAAGACACTTTTCCCCGAGCCCGACTCCCCCAGCAGCCCGAGCACCTCGCCTTCCTTCAGATCGAACGAAACGCGGTTCAGGGCGTGAATCGTGCGATCGCCCAGGAACTTCACGTACAGGTCCTTCACTTCCAGCATCGTGTCCATCCCGTGCGTCCCCGGCCGGCGCCGCAGCTATGCGCCCCGGCCATCACGCGCCCGCCCGTGTCCCGAGTCCGGGTCGTACATGTGGCACCAGACGAGATTGCCGTTCGAGCGATCGCGGGAAGCCTTCGGAGCGATGGTCTTGCATGACTGCTCCTTGAACCGGCAGCGCGAGTAGAACACGCAGCCCCGCCCCGCGTCGCCGACGTGGTCGAGCGGGTCGCCGGTCAACGGATAGTCCTTCACCCTGTTTTCCGGATCCCCGCTCGGAATCGCATCCAGCAGGCTCCTCGTGTACGGATGGGAGGGGGCGGAGAACAACTGCTCGGAAGCCCCCATCTCGACGACCTTCCCCAGGTACATGACCAGCACCCGGTCGCTGATATACCGGACGACGTGCAGGTCGTGGCTGATGAAGATATAGGTCAGCGCGAGTTCTTTCTTCAGGTGGTTGATCAGGTTGAGGACCTGGGCCTCCACCGATTTGTCCAGGGCCGAGACGGCTTCGTCGAGGATCACGACGCTCGGCTTGATGGCGAGCGCCCTGGCGATGTTCGCGCGCTGCCGCTGGCCGCCCGAGAGCTCGTGCGGATACCGGCGTCCGAATTCGTCCGGCGGCAGGCCGACCTGCTCGAGCAGGCTGCGCGCCTCGCCCAAAGCCGCGGCGCGCGAGGCGCCGTGCACCCGCGGGCCGAATGCGATCGAATCCTCGATCGTCAGGCGCGGGTTCAGCGATGCATAGGAGTCCTGGAACACCATCTGGACCTTTCGATGAAAGGCCTGCAAGCTCAGGTCGAGGCCCACCTGCCGGCCCTCGAAGAGAATCCGGCCCGAATCCTTCGCCAGGAGATGCATCAGCAATCGGGCGGTCGTCGATTTTCCGGAACCCGACTCCCCGACGATCCCGAAGGTTTCGCCCTTGAGCACCTCGAAGGATACGTCGTCGACCGCCCTGACGACATGCTTGCCGCCGAGCAGGCCATTCGAGGTGACGAAATCCTTCGTCAGCCCGGACACTCCGAGGATCGACGGGTGGTCCGGCGCTGTCGAAATCGCTTGTTCCGGGGCCATCGGGTCTCCAGTTCCTTCGCCGATTCGTCCGGCGCTCCCTCAGCGGGAGATATCCATGGCGCCGCGCAGGCTGTCGCTCAGCAGGTTGAAGCAGATCGATACGACGAAGATCATGACCCCCGGCGTGATGGCCAGCAGCGGATGCGTGTACATGACCGTCCGCAGCGAGTTGAGCATCAGGCCCCACTCGGGAGCCGGCGGTTGCGTGCCGATCCCGAGGAACGACAGGCCCGCGGCGACGATCATCGAGACCGGCACGAGCCCGGTGGCATACACGAATACCGGGCCCAGGACGTTCGGCAGGACCTGGACCCTGACGATGGTGAACGCCGACGCGCCCGACGCCCTGGCCGCGTCGATGTACTCGAGGTTGCGCACGGCCATGGTGACGCTCTCGGCGATCCGCGTGATCTGCGGAATGAAGACGATGGTCAGGGAGATGATCACGTTCATCATCTTGGCGCCGAGGACCCCGGAGATCGCGATCGCGAGCAGGACCGACGGGAACGCGAAGAGCACGTCGATCGATCGCATGATCACCGTGTTCGCCACCCCTCCGGCATAGCCGGCGCTCATCCCGAGGGCGGTGCCGATGACGAATGCGATCCCGATCGGGAGGACCCCGCAAAGCAGTGAAAGCCGCGCTCCGTGGACGATCCTGGCGAGCATGTCGCGGCCGAGCTCGTCCGTGCCGAGCGGATGCCCCGGGGTCCCCCAGGATTTCAACCGGTTCAGGATGCTGCTGTCGTAGGGATCCGGCAGCGGCAGGACATTGGCGAAGATCGACGCGAGCGCCACCAGGATCAGGACGGCGGCGCAGAAGATCGCCACCCGGTCCCGGGCCAGCTTGCGCCAGACCCGGCCCCAATGAGATCGCGACCTGGTGGCGCCGTTCGCCGCGGGCGATTCGAGTTCGGCGGCGCTCATGGCTAGGCTCTCTTCATGCGGGGATTCAGGATCGCCTGCAAGACGTCGGCAATGAGGTTGAGGGTCACGAACGAAAGCGCCAGCGTCAGCACCGTGCCTTGAAGCAGCGGCAGGTCGCGCGAGAAGATCGCGGAGTACAGCAGGAGGCCCGACCCCGGCCAGGAGAAGACGGTTTCCACCAGGACCGACCCGGCCAGCAGGTAGCCGAACTGGATCCCGATCACGGCGATCACCGTCGGCATCGCGTTCTTGATGACGTGCACCAGGATGGAGCGTTCCGGCATGCCCTTGGCGCGCAGCGCCTCGACATACTCCTGCCCCAGGATGTCGGCGACGATGGCGCGCAGCGTCCGGACCAGCATTCCCATCGGGACCAGGGCCATGGCGATCGCCGGCAGGATCAGGTGATGCAGGTAGTTCGCCGACCACATCGGGTCGCCGGCCCCGAGCGCCGGGAACCAGGGCAGGAAGATCGCGAACACCGCGACCAGCACCATCCCGAACCAGTAGTTCGGGATCGAGACGCCCGTGATGCCGACGATGCTCGCGATCCGGTCGATCGGGCGACCCTGGTAGTACCCGGCGATCAGGCCGAGCACGAACCCGAGCCCGAAGCCGATGAAGCCGGCGACCAGCGCCAGGGGGATGGTGTAGGCGAGCGCCGACAGGATTTCGTCGAGCACGGGGCGAGAGGTCGAGATCGCGACGCCCAGGTCGCCGTGCATGACTCTCCACGACCACTTCAGGAACTGGACCGGCAACGGCTTGTCGAAGCCGTACTGCTCCCGCAGCTGCGCGATGATCAGCGGCGATGCGTCGGGCGGCAGGACCGCCGAGAGCGGGTCGCCCGGAGAGATATGGAGCAGGAGAAAGCACAGGATCGAGACCCCCAGGGCAATCGGGATCGCGAACAGGATTCGTCTCAGGATGAAGAAAGCCATGGTCGAGGGCACTTGGAACTTCGGCGACCGCGCATCCGATGTGGCGATGCCCGGGCGAGGGAACGTGTCGACGATCGCGAGGATGACATGGCAGCCATGGCCGCGCGCATCGGCACGATGCGCGCGGCCGATCCGATCGTCGCTATTTGACCTCGACGCTGGAGAAGTTGACGAACCAGTTCCTGGCTTGAACCACGCCTCGAACCTTGGCGCTGACGGCTCGCGCCCCGACGTCATGCGCCACGAACAGGAACAGCGCGTCGTCGATGATGGCTTCGTGCAGCTTGCCGATGGCGGTGTCCAGCGCCGCCGGCTCGAAGGTCCTGCGCGCCGTCTGGATCAGCTCGTCGATCCTCGCATCGTGCACGCCGCCCCAGTTCGCCCCCTTGGGCGGCGCGAACTTCGACCCGACCAGCTTGTAGACCATCATCGGGTCCATGGACGGGAACGCGACGTTGAGTGCATTCGCGCCTTGCGAGATCGGCGCCTGGGCGCCGGACCTCAGGCTTTCCAGAACGGTATTCCAGTCGTTGGTCTGGAGCGTGACGTCGAAATGGCACTCCGACAGGGCAGCCTGCAGGTACTCGTTCATGATCACGGGCTGCATCTGCCCCGAACCGGAAGCCGAGGTCAGGACCTTGACCTTCGCGCGCTTTGCCTTCCCGTACCCGGCCTCTTCCATCAGCGCGCGGGCGCGATTGGCATCGTACTTGATCGAGAACTTCGGCTTGCCCGCCCACGGATGCCCAGGCTCCCACCATGCGGTCGCCGGAACCATCAGGCCCTTCAGCAGCGCATCCCGGATGCCGGCCCGGTCGATGCACAGGTTCGCGGCCTGCCGGACCCGCGCGTCCTTCCACGGGGAACCTTCCTGGTAGGAGAAATGCCACACCCAGGCATGCGGCTGCTCGTTCGCCAGCACCTTGAACCCGGCCGCCTTCAACTGGGCCAAGGCGTCGGGCGCGGGCGCCTCGATCCAGTCCACCCGCCCCGACATCAGCGCGGCCGCCCGGGCGTTGGTGTCCGAGATCGGCCTGATGATCAACTGGTCGACCTTCGGCCGGCGCGCCACGTCCCAGTACTCGGGGTTCTTGGACAGCTCCAGCTCCTGGCGCGGAACCAGGCGCTTGAACTTCCAGGGCCCGGAGCCGGACGGCTGCTTCTCGAACGCCGCCCATGCCGCCTTCGCTCGCGCCTTGTCGTCGTCCGCCTTGACACCCGCGAACAGGGCCTTCCAGTGCGCGGGGCTGGCGATGAAGAGGTTGGTCAGGTTGATCGGCAGGCTGCTGTCGGGCTCGCTCGTCTTCAGCTCCACCGTGAAATCGTCGATCTTGCGGGCGGACAGCAAGCTCGGGACGCGGTGCACGGTCAGCGCGGCCTGGCCCGCGTCGTAGTGCAGCGCATCCGGTCTCAACACCTTCTCGACGTTCCACACGACCGCGTCCGCGTCGAATGCCGAGCCGTCGTGGAACTTGACGCCCTTGCGAAGCGTGAGCCGCCACGTCGTATTGTCGGCCGGATCGATGGCCCAGCTGGTGGCCAGGCCCGGGATGATGTTGCTCGCCTTGTCCTCGCTCGACAGATCCCATTGCGTCAGCGAGTCGTACATGGTCATGCCGGCGAACAGGTTGCCGGCGTAGCCCTGGTCGGGCTGGCCCATGATTCTCGGTATGTCGCCCGCGGACATGCCGATCCGCAAGGTGCCCGCCGCCATCGCGGCACCGCTGGAGATCCCGAACATCACGAACAAGGGGAGCAGTCTGGCCCCACCGACCCGTACAGATTTCATCGAGAACATGGATTGAATCCTCCAAAAGATAGACGAGACCCTTCCTCACGCTCCGGTATTGTTCGGCCTGCCATTCCGGTTTCCTGCGCGAGCGCCGGCGGACGCCGGAATCAGAGCTTCAGACGCGGCGCCGGTGCCGGCGTCGGCGACAGCTCGCCGATCACCTCGTCAGCGGTCATCACCCGCCCCCACATCTGCCGATACACCTCGAACAACTGCTTCACGAACGAGTCGGGCAGCCAGGTGGAAACGGCATCCGACACCATGACGGGCCGGTACTGGAGCTCGAACGCGGCCTTGAAAGTCGACTCGACGCAGATATGCGTCAACGTGCCCGTGATCACCAGGTTTCGAATCCCGAGCGAACGAAGCAGCAGGTCCAGGTTCGTGTTGTTGAAGGAGTTCAGGAGCTCCTTCTCGATGATGTAGTCCTGCTCCTGCGGATAGATCTCGTCGACGACATCCGTGACGTCCAGCTCTTTCCCGACGTCCGGAAAGAATCGCTTGTGGCCGGGGACATGGACCTTGTCCTCCAGGCGCTTCGGGTCGCGGAAGTTGGCGAACTGGACCCTCAGATTCCAGCTTCGATCGTAGGTCTTGGTGTAGATCACCGGCATGTTGTTGGCGCGAAAGAAATCGATCAGCTTCTTGTTCGCCGGCAAGGTGGATTTCGCTGACTCGACGTAGACCCGTCCTCCTTCGCGGACGAATTCATTCGCCAGATCGATCACGATGATCGCCGTTTCCGCCTTGTTTATCTTGAAATATTCCATCGCCTTCTCGGATCAGGTTGGAATTACGGTCGCCCGCGTTCCGGGCAACCGCGCCCGGTTCGTCAGAACCGCTCGATGTCCTCGTGGATCCGGACTTCGTAGCTGTCGATCGTGAATCCCGCGGTGCGCAGCTTCGCGGCTTCCGCCTCGATGACGTCGTGCTCGGTGCACTTCGTCCATTCGCGGAACTGGCGCTCCGTTTCCCACACGTGAAAAATCAGCACCTCGCCGCTCGGCTTGGTCATGAAATACGCCGCCTTCAGTCCCTCCATCTTGGACAGGGCGGGAACGGTCTTCTTCCTGAAAATCTCTCCTAGCTTGTCTACGTTTTCCGGAGCGGCGACGGAGCTGGCCACGAAGCAGAACGACATGGGATGGTCCTCGGGGGAATGGGGTGGGGAAATTCAGCGGATCATTGCCCGTCGGCAACGAAATGAGCCTGCAGCTGGTAACCGTCGACCTTCAGCGCGCCGTCCCTGAGCGTGCGGATCTCGCCCGCGGCGCTGTCATGGTCGGGTTTTCCTTGCCAGCCGCGAAACTGCTCTTCCTTTTCCCAGACCTGGAACATCCACATGTCGCCCTTCGGGTTCGACACGTAGTAGGCGACCTTCAGTCCCTTTTCCTTGGAGATCCTCGGAATGACCCGGGACTTGATGATCTCGACGATCCGGTCGAGATTGTTCGGGTTCGCGTGCAAGCTTTGAATCGTGCAATGGAGCATGGTGCCTCGCTATCGATGGGTAAGTTGTCTGGCATTCCGGACCGGCTGGATCCGGGTATCGAAAGATGCGGATCGGTCGAGAAACAAGGAATGCGATCCCGGGCGGGAACCGGGGTCAGTCGCCGAAATCGTGCGACGGAGGCGTCACCGCCGCGCCGGCGGCCTGCTCGATCCTGGTGCTGTTCCATCCGCTGACGGCCTTGATCTCCAGGTATTCCATCAGCCCGTATTCGCCTCCTTCGCGCCCGTTCCCCGACATCTTGACGCCGCCGAAGGGCGAAGCCGGGCCGCGCCGCTGGCCGTTCAGCTCGACCATCCCGCAATGCAAGGCGCGCGCCATGCGACGCGCCCGGTCGAGATCCTGCGACTGGACGATGTTGGTCAGGCCGTAAGGCGTATCGTTGGCGATCCGGATCGCTTCCTCCTCGGTCTCGAACGGGATGATCGTCAGGACCGGGCCGAAGATCTCTTCCCGCGCGATCGTCATCTTGTTGTTGGCGTCGACGAAGACCGTCGGGCGGACATAGTTGCCGCGATCGAAACCCTCGGGCCGGCCCGGGCCGCCCACGAGGAGCCGCGCGCCCTCCTCGATGCCGCGCCTGATATAGCGCTGCACGCGCTCGTACTGGGCACGCGAGACCAGCGGGCCGAGATGATCTCCGTCGTCCTCGGGACGCCCGACCCTGATCTCCCGGGCGGTCGCGGCCGCCAGCGCCACCGATTTCTCGTAGATCTCGCGCTGGATCAGCATGCGCGTCGGGGCGTTGCAGGACTGGCCCGAGCTCATCATCGAATGCCTGATCCCCCGGGATACCGCGCCTTCATCGGCATCGGCGAACACGATGTTCGCCCCCTTTCCGCCCAGCTCGAGGCAGACGCGCTTGATCGTGTCGGCGGCGTTCTTCTGGATCGCGATCCCGGCCCGGGTCGATCCGGTGAACGAGATCATGTCGATGCCCGGATGCGCCGACATCGCATTGCCGATGCCCGCGCCGTCGCCGTTGACGAGGTTGAAGACACCGGCCGGAAGCCCGGCGTCGTGGAGGACTTCCGCGAACACCGCCGCCGAGAGCGGCGACAGCTCGGACGGCTTCAGGATGGCGGTGCACCCGGTCGCCAGGGCCGGGATCACCTTGAGGGTGATCTGGTTCATCGGCCAGTTCCACGGCGTGATCAGGCCGACGACGCCGATCGGATCCAGCAGGATGCGGTCGTCGGGCGCGAGCGAGTTCAGCTTGCGCTCGAAATCGAAGGTCTTCAGGGCATAGAGGAAGTTCTTGATGTTGTTGATCCCCAGGCGGACCTGGGCATCGCGCGCCGCCGTCATCGGCGAGCCCATCTCCAGGCTCGTGGCCTTCGCCAGATCCTCGGCGCGCTCCTGGTAGCGCGCGAGGATCTTCTCGATGTATCCGACTCGCGTCTCTTTCGGCGTCCCCGACCACGACGGGAGCGCGGCCCGGGCGGCCGAAACCGCCTTGTCGAGATCGCTCTGCACGCCAAGCGAGATCGTCGCGATCGGCTCGTCGGTGGCGGGACTGATCACGGACAGGGTATGGGTGCCGTCGGAATCGACCCACTTGCCGTTGATGTAGAAGCGACGCTTGTCGAGCATTCGTGACTCCTTCGAGAGGGGATCCGGATCCATGGCGGCCGACCGGGCGGTCAGGCTGAGGTACACGCGGTCTTCACGGGGTAGTCGCGATGCTGGAGAACGCATGGCCCGACCGTAATCTTGTGCAATTTGGTCATTCCTCAGCGCTTGCCGACCCCGGTTTCCGGCACTCTAAGAGCAAGACGAGGCGGGCTACAACCAACTTGTTTTCACTGATTGGTGCGTAAAATGCATTCCGTACAGAAGCTCGACATCGGGAGACGGAATGCGCAGAAAGATCCCTTCGAACCTCGCGCTGGTCGCGTTCGAATCCGCCGCGCGCCACCAGAGCTTCACCAAGGCGGCGCGCGAGCTGTCGGTGACCCAGAGCGCCGTGTGCCGGCAAGTGGCCGGCCTGGAGGAATTCCTCGGCCTGGAGCTGTTCCGGCGCACGCGGCGCGGCGTCATGCTCACCGAGGCCGGCGCCAACTACGGGCGCCGGGTGGCGGCGCGGCTGGACGAGATCGAACGCGACGCCCTGGCGATGATGACCAGCAGCGGGCGTGGCGGCATCCTGGAACTGGCGGTCGCCCCCACGTTCGCCACGCGCTGGCTGTTGCCGCGCCTCGGCACCTTCATCGGCGCCCACGCCGACATCGCGGTGAACCTGACGCCGCGAACGCGGCCGTTCCTGTTCGAGGGCACGCCGTTCGATGCGGCGATCTTCGCCGCCGAATCGAACTGGCCGGGCACCGAGGGCATGCTCCTGATGCACGAGAACCTGGTGGCCGTGGGCAGCCCGAAGCTGCTCGCGCCCCGCGGCAGGATCAGTCCCCGCGACCTCGGTCGGGTGCCCCTGCTGCAGCAGAGCACGCGCCCTTACGCATGGCGGCTATGGTTCGAGTCGCTCGGCCTGCGCGTCAACAACGATCTCGCGGGACCGCGCATCGAGCTGTTCTCCATGCTCACCGAGGCCGCCATCCAGGGTATCGGCGCGGCCCTGATCCCGCCGTTCCTGATCGAGGACGAACTGCGCCGCGGCGTGCTGCTCGAGCTGGTCAACCACCGATTCCTGAGCGACCGGTCGTATTACCTGATCTATCCGGAGCGCAAGGCCGAAAACCCGCTGCTGCGCACCTTTCGCGCATGGCTGGACGAGGAGGCGAGCACCTATCGCGCCGCCTCCGAGCTGGGTTGATGCGGGCGCGCGGCAAGCCACGAAAACGAAAGCCCGGCACGAAATACCTCCGTGCCGGGCTTGGCATCTGGTAGGCGCGATTGGACTCGAACCAACGACCCCCACCATGTCAAGGTGGTGCTCTAACCAGCTGAGCTACGC
>JBDHRX010000133.1:0-7807 GCA_039807785.1 Burkholderiaceae bacterium | reverse complement strand
AGGATCAAACTCTTTAGTTCGATCTTTTGGTTGGCCTGTTTCCAGGCCTGCTCAACGGAATCGACATTCATTGGTTTTACCCAATGTCTGTTCGTTTACCGTGTGAGCGTTCGATTTTCCGAGATCCGCACCGGAACAAGTCCGGCTTGGAACCCGCCTCGGATCCGTGAGAATCCTCGGCTTGGCGCGTTCGCCCGAACGCCCACACTTATCGGCTGTTGGTTTTTAAAGATCATCGACCGCGCTGCATTTGCAGGAACTCGCGATCAGCAGAGAAGCGAGAGTATGGAGGGTTTCGAAAATCCTGTCAACTCGCCGCCGCCCTGCCTGTTTCGCCGGAAGCCCCCTCGGGGAAGTTCCGGCGTCCCAGGTCTCCGCTGAACGCCTCTGCGCTGCGGAGCCCGCGACTATAGCAACTGTCGGCACGTCTTGCAAACAACCTGCAGGTCCGCGGCCCGGGCGGCCGGACCGGAGCCGCCCCCGCCGCCCGGGTCAGCGATGGCGAAAGCGCGCCGGCCGCTTCTCGAGGAAGGCCGCCATGCCCTCCTTCTGGTCCTCGGTCGAGAACAGCGAGTGGAACAACCGGCGCTCGAAGAGGATTCCCTCCGACAGCGGCGTCTCGTAGGCCCGGTTGATCGCCTCTTTCGCCATCATGGTCGCGGGCAGCGAGAAGCCCGCGATCGCAGCCCCGGCCTCCAGCGCCTCGTCGAGCAGGCGCTCGGCCGGCACCACGCGCGACACCAGGCCGGCGCGCTCCGCCTCGGCGGCATCCATGGTGCGCGCCGTGAGGCACAGGTCCATCGCCTTCGCCTTCGAGACTGCGCGCGGCAGCCGCTGCGTGCCGCCGGCGCCCGGCATCACACCGAGGCGGATCTCGGGTTGGCCGAACTTCGCGGTATCGGCGGCGATCAGGATGTCGCACATCATCGCGAGCTCGCAGCCGCCGCCGAGCGCGTAGCCCGCCACCGCGGCGATCACCGGCTTGCGCACGCGCTTGAGCGCTTCCCAGTTGCGGGTGATGTAGTCGCTGCGGAACACGTCCATGTAGCCCCACCCGGCCATCGCGGCGATGTCGGCCCCGGCGGCGAACGCCTTGTCGCTGCCGGTGATCACGATCGCTCCGATGCCGTCGTCGGCGTCGAACGCGGCCAATGCGACGCCGAGCTCGTCCATCAGGCGATCGTTGAGGGCGTTGAGCTGCTTCGGCCGGTTCAGCCTGATCAGGCCGACCCGGTCGCGGGTCTCGACCAGGAGGGTTTCGTAGGACATGGCGCAGGGCTCCTCGAGGGGCCCGCCCGGCCGGCGGGCGGGCGATGCGATGACGCGGGCCGGGCCGCGGCGCGAAAGGGCGGCCGGCGTCGCTCGAGCGGCTGCGCGCCGGCCGGCGTCGATTCTGCCACGGGGCCCCGGACGTACCCACGGACGGCGACCGGGGTTTAAGATCGGAGCGCCGCGGCAGACGGCAGGCGGCGGACCGCCGGACGCGCCGCCCGATCGATCCGGAGGAGGCTTCGCGATGAAGGGAATCGACGCCGGGGACGACGCCGGTGACGCCCGCGCGGCAGGCGGGTTCGCACTCGAGCCGATCGAGCGCGCGAGCGTGGACGAACTGCGTGCGCTGCAGTTCGAGCGGCTGCGCGCGTCGATCGGGCACGCCTACCGCAACGTCGCGCACTATCGCGCGAAGTTCGACGCAGCCGGCATCCGGCCCGAGGACCTCGCGGCCCTCGACGACCTCGGCCGCTTCCCGTTCACCACGAAGGCCGACCTGCGCGAGACCTACCCGTTCGGCATGTTCGCGGTGCCGCGCGGGCAGGTGGTGCGCATCCACGCCTCGAGCGGCACCACCGGCAAGCCCACCGTCGTCGGCTACACCGCGGGCGACATCGACACCTGGGCCCGGCTCATGGCGCGCTCGATCCGCGCCGCCGGTGCCCGGCCCGGGGACATCGCCCACGTCAGCTACGGCTACGGACTGTTCACCGGCGGCCTCGGAGCGCATTACGGCGCCGAGCGCCTCGGCCTGACGGTGGTGCCCTTCGGCGGCGGCCAGACCGAGCGCCAGGTGCAGCTGATCACCGACTTCGGGCCGGCGATCATCCTGGTGACGCCGAGCTACCTGCTGGCGATCGCCGACGAGATCGAGCGTCAGGGCCTCGACCCGCGCGGCACGAGCCTGCGCGTGGGCATCTTCGGCGCCGAGCCCTGGACCAACGAGATGCGGGCCGAGATCGAGCAGCGGCTCGCGATCGACGCGGTGGACCTCTACGGGCTGTCGGAGGTGATGGGGCCGGGCGTCGCCTGCGAATGCCTGGAGACGAAGGACGGACCGACGGTCTGGGAGGACCACTTCTATCCCGAGGTCATCGATCCGGAGAGCGGCGCGGTGCTGCCGGACGGCGAGTTCGGCGAACTGGTGCTCACCTCGCTGACCAAGGAGGCGTTGCCGATCGTGCGCTATCGCACCCGCGATCTCACGCGGCTGCTGCCCGGCAGCGCGCGTACGATGCGCCGCATCCAGAAGATCACCGGGCGCTCGGACGACATGATGATCGTCCGCGGCGTCAACGTGTTCCCGTCGCAGATCGAGGAACTGATCCTGCAGCGCCCGAATCTCGCGCCGCACTACGTGTGCGAGCTCAGCAGCGACGGACCGCTCGACGCGCTGACGGTGCGTGTCGAGATGAAGGACGGGCACCGGGACGGCTCGGACGCGGTGGGCGCTGCCGCCGCGCTCGAGCACGCGATCAAGACCTACATAGGCGTGACGGCGCGCGTCGAGGTGGCACCGCCCGGCGCGATCGAGCGCTCGGCGGGCAAGGCGAAGCGGGTGATCGACCGGCGCCGGCGCTGAATCGGCGCGACGCGACCGGAGACGGTCCCGGCGCGGCGGCGGAGCCGGCGACGCGGCCGCTGCCCCGGGCTGCCGGGCCCGCGGTTGCTAGGTCCGCGGTTGCCGGCTCGCGGCGGCCACCGAGCGTCGAGCGGCTACCGGGCGCCGAACGCGGCGACGGCGATCAGGCCATTGCTGGTGCGCAGGCGCAGGCGACCCGAGATCTCGGCGCCGAGGTTGCCGGACAAGCCGAAGTACTGCGCCTCGAAGCGACTCGATGCGGGATCGACGTCCGCATCGGGGCCGCCGGCCGACGCCAGCGTTCCGGACAGCAGGCCCGGCGACACACTGGATCCGGCCGGGACCAGGTCGATCGGATCGATCGGGAGGTCGGTCGCGATCGGCGCCCCGCTGTTGTCGAAGGCGTCGACCACCGCCAGCGCCCCGATCTGCCCGTCGACGATCTGCCCGGTGCCGTCGACGTGGATCTCGATCGGCGCGCTGAAGCTGCGCGCGCGGTCGAGGTAGCCGCCGCCGGTCTCGTCGGGGGCGATCGTCCCGGCGACGTAGCCGCGGTAGATCCGCAGCGCGCCGGTCGGCCAGGTATGGACCACCGTCCCCTGGAACGGAGCCGGGCTGAACCAGGCGCCGACGAAGCCCTCGGCCCGGGTCGGCACGTTCTCCCAGGTGCCGTAGCCGGCGTAGATCAGCTGCGGCGGCGGCCACTGCGGGTTGTCGTGATAGCAACAGGGGTCGTGGAAGTCGGTCAGGGCGACGTAGGGCGCGTCGAGCACGAGCCGGTAGGGCGCCTCGTAGGCGACCCCGAGCAGCGCGCCGACCAGGCTGCGGTCGGTCTGGGTGACGTAGTTCGCGATGGTGAAGCCGGTGCTGCCGTTGTGCGCCTGCAGCGCCGTCGGGAACACCAGCGACAGGACGTAGCCGTGCAGCGGCTGGGTGATCGCGACCGACGCGTTCACATCGAGGAACACCGCGGTCTTCGTCGACGCGCACATCCCGATCGCGTAGCCGGTGGTGCTCGCCGACGCGGCCGAGTCGCAGGGCACCGGCGCCGGCGTGACGGCGACGCCGCCGCCCGATCCGCCGCCGCAGCCGGCCAGGACCGCGATCGCCAGCGAGGCCCCCAGCGTGGCGAACCGACGCCGCCCCCCCCGGGCGAACACGCGCTGCATGAAGCTGGACTGCGTCATCGTGGGCGACCTCATCTTGATCAGTGTGCGCGCCGCGCGTCGGCCGGCCGCGCCGAAGCCCGACGAGCGGCGGTCTCGCGGCTCCGGCCGGAGCCGCGGCCGGGTTCGCGATCGACTCCGTTTATACCTCATGATCGCCGGGACCCTCGTGACGGAATCGACCTCCCCGGGCCCATCCGGGGCAAAATACCCGCACTGGCTGCCACGATCCACCGCGAGGAACCGGACCGATGTTCGATGCGCTCTATCTCGAGAAGGCCGACGACGGCTTCTCGGCCGGCCGCCGGAGCCTGACCGACGAGATGCTCGTCGCGGCGACGCCCGGCGCCGACGTGACGCTGCGCATCGAGTATTCGACGATCAACTACAAGGATGCGCTCGCGCTCACCGATCGCTCGCCGGTGGTGCGGCGCTGGCCGATGGTACCGGGCATCGACGGTGCCGGCGTGGTCGAGGCGAGCGCCCATCCGTCGTTCGCGCCCGGCGACCGGGTGATCCTCGACGGCTGGGGCGTCGGCGAGGCTCATTGGGGCTGCCTCGCGCAGCGCGCGCGGCTCAGGGGCGACTGGCTGGTGGCGATGCCGCCGACGCTGGACGCCCGGCGCGCGATGGCGATCGGCACGGCCGGGTACACGGCGATGCTGTGCGTGATGGCGCTCGAGCGGCGCGGCGTCTCGCCGGCCGGCGGCGAGATCCTGGTGACCGGCGCCGCCGGCGGCGTCGGCAGCGTGGCGATCGCGCTGCTCGCCCGCCGCGGCTACCGCGTCGTCGCCTCCACCGGTCGCAGCGAGGAAGCCGGCTACCTGCACGACCTCGGCGCCGCCGAGGTCGTCGACCGCTCCGCGCTGTCGGCGCCGGGCAAGCCGCTGCAGAAGGAGCGCTGGGCCGGAGTCGTCGACGCGGTCGGCTCGCACACGCTGGCTAATGCCTGCGCGCAGACGAAGTACCGCGGCACCGTCGCCGCCTGCGGCCTCGCCCAGGGGCTCGACTTCCCGGGATCGGTGGCGCCGTTCATCCTGCGCGGCGTCGGCCTGATCGGCGTCGATTCGGTGATGTGCCCGCTGCCCGAGCGGCAGGAGGCCTGGGCGCGCCTGGCGCGGGAGCTCGATCCCGCGCTGCTCGAACGGATCACCACGGTCGTGGGCCTGGACGACGCGCTCCGGCTCGCGCCCGACCTGCTCGCCGGCAAGGTGCGCGGCCGCGTCGCGGTCGACGTGAACCGTTGAGCCGGCCGGCACACTCCCCCGCGGGCGGCGCGGCGCCCGCGCCCGGCGTCCGTGCGCGGCGCGGCGACGCGCCGATCCGCTACCGGATCGTCCCGGTCGACCCGCATGCCCACCTGTTCGAGGTCGTGCTCACGATCGCCGATCCCGATCCGGCGGGGCAGCGCGTGGCGCTCCCGGCCTGGATCCCCGGCAGCTACATGATCCGCGAGTTCGCGCGCCACATCGTCTCGATCGCGGCGCGCGACGAGCGGCGCGCGGTGCGGCTGCGCAAGCTCGACAAGCACGGCTGGCAGGCGGCGCGCTGCGCGGGCCCGCTCGAGATCCGCTACACGGTCTACGCCTGGGACCTCTCGGTGCGGGCGGCGCACCTGGACGCCACGCACGGGTTCTTCAACGGCACCAGCGTCTTCCTGCGCGTGCTCGGCCAGGACGACCGGCCCTGCGAGGTCTGGATCGAGCCGCCGGCCGGCGCGGCATATGCCGACTGGCGCGTCGCCACCACCCTGCCGGAGGCGGGAGCGCCCCGGTACGGGTTCGGGCGCTACCGCGCCGCCGACTACGACGAGCTCGTCGACCATCCGGTGGAGATGGGCCGGTTCGCGCTGGCGAGCTTCGAGGCGGGCGGAGCGCGACACGAGATCGCGCTCACCGGCCGGCACGACACCGACCTCGAGCGACTGTGCCGCGACCTGGCGCGGATCTGCGCGGAACAGGCGCGGTTGTTCGAGCCGCGCACGCGCCGCGCGCCGATCGACCGCTACCTGTTCCTGGTCACCGCCGTGGGCGACGGCTACGGCGGTCTCGAGCACCGGGCCAGCACGGCCCTGATCTGCGCGCGCGACACGCTGCCGTGGCGCGGGCTGGGCGAGGCGAACGAGGGCTATCGCGGCCTTCTCGGGCTGGCGAGCCACGAGTATTTCCACACCTGGAACGTCAAGCGGATCAAGCCCGCCGCGTTCGCGCGCTACGACCTGCAGCAGGAGAACTACACGCGACTGCTGTGGATCTTCGAGGGCTTCACCTCGTACTACGACGACCTGATGCTGGCGCGTTCGGGGGTGATCGGGCGCCAGGCCTACCTGGACCTGCTCGCCAAGACGATCGGCGGCGTGCTGCGCGGACCGGGCCGGCGGGTGCAGAACGTGGCCGAATCCAGCTTCGACGCCTGGATCAAGTACTACCGGCAGGACGAGAACTCCCCGAACGCGATCGCCAGCTACTACGCGAAGGGATCGCTGGTCGCGCTGGCGCTGGACCTCGCGATCCGGTCGCGCACCGGCGGACGCCGGTCGCTCGACGACGCGATGCGGCTGATGTGGCGCCGCTACGGACGCGACTTCTTCGTGCGGCGCGAGGGCCTGGCCGAAGAGGAGTTCCCGCGCCTGCTGGAGGCCGCGACCGGCCTGCGGCTCGACGCGGAGATCCGCCGCTGGGCCTACGGCACGGCCGAGCTGCCCCTCGAGTCGCTCCTGGCGGCGGTGGGCGTGAAGCTCACGCTGGGGCCGGGCGAGCAGGGGCCCGTCTCGCTGGGCGCGCGGATCTCGATGCGGGATGGCCGGCCGACGATCGCGACCGCGTATGCCGGACAGGCAGCGCAGCGCGCCGGGCTGTCCGCGGGCGACGCCCTGGTCGCGATCGACGGGCTGCGCGTCGACGACGGCACGCTGAAGACCCTGCTCGCACGCCGCCGGCCCGGCGAGCGCGTGAGAATCCACGCGTTTCGCCGCGACGAGCTGTTCGAATGCGTGTGCGAGCTCGACGCCCCGCCGGCGGTCGAGGCCGTCCTGACGGCGCGCCCGCCTGCCGGGAGCGCGGCCGCGCGGCTGCTCGCCCGGTGGCTCGGACCGCTCAACCGAACAGCGCCGCCAGCGCCGCGCCCGGGTCGGGCGCGCGCATGAACGCCTCTCCGACCAGGAACGCGCCGACGCCCGCCCCGCGCATCGTCTCGACGTCCGCGCGTTCGAGGATGCCGCTCTCGGTGACCACCAGCCGGCCCTCCGGGATGCGCGGCAACAGCGACAGCGTGGTGTCGAGCGAGACCTCGAAACTGCGCAGGTTCCGGTTGTTGATCCCGACCAGCGGGGTGCTCAGGGCGAGCGCCCGCTCCAACTCGCCGGCATCGTGCACCTCGACCAGCACGTCCATCCCCAGCGCCTGCGCGAGCGCCTCGAAGGCGGCCAGGCGGGCGTCGTCCAGCGCCGCGACGATCAGCAGGACGCAGTCCGCACCGGCGGCGCGCGCCTCGTAGACCTGGTACTCGTCGACGATGAAGTCCTTGCGCAATACCGGCAGCGCGCAGGCGGCGCGGGCGGCGCGCAGGTTCTCGAGCGCCCCCTGGAAGAAGGCGCGGTCGGTCAGCACCGACAGGCACGTCGCCCCGCGGGCCGCGTAGCTCGCCGCGATCGCGGGCGGATCGAAGGGATCGCGCAGCAGCCCCTTGCTCGGACTGGCCTTCTTGATCTCGGCGATGACCGCCGCGCGGCCGGCCGCGCGCGCCGCGCGCAGCGCGCGCGCGAAGCCGCGCGGCCGCGGATCGCCGG
>JBDHRX010000132.1:0-7905 GCA_039807785.1 Burkholderiaceae bacterium | reverse complement strand
CGCCGCGCATCCGGTCCTGGTGCTCGCCGCGGCGCCGGCGCCGGCGATCCCGCCCGCCACCGCCGTCGCTCCGGCGCCCGGCTGGACGCCCGCGAACCCGCGCGCTCCGCCGGCGCAGGGCTGAGCCGCCCCCGGATCGCCGGGCGCTGCCCCCGATCCCCGTCCCCGCTTCCATCCTTCCGGCCTTTCCGGAACCGCGCGCATCGCGCGCAAAGGACTTCGACATGGCTTCCCTGCTGATCCCGCGCACCGCCGCGGCCTTCCTCTTCTCCCTCATCCTGGCCGGCGCCGCGCTCGCCCAGGTCACCGTCTCCGACCCCTGGGTCCGCGCCACCGTCACCGGGCAGCCCGCGAGCGGCGCGTTCATGACGCTCACCGCGGCCCGCGGCGTCCGCCTCGTCGAGGCCCGGTCGCCGGCGGCCGGCGTGGTCGAGATCCACGAGATGTCGATGTCGCAGGGCGTGATGCGCATGCGCGCCGTCGATGCGCTGGAACTGCCCGCCGGCAAGGCCGTCGAGCTGCGCCCCGGCGGCTATCACGTGATGCTGATGCAGCTGAAGGCGCCGCTGAAGACCGGCGACAGCGTGCCGATCACGCTGGTCTTCGAAGGTCCCGGCCAGGCGCGCGAGACGGTCGAGGTCAAGGCGCCGGTGCGCGCGCTCACCGGCGGGCAGGCGCCGGCCGGGCACATGAAGCACTGAATCACGAACCGGCCGCGCAGCGGGCTTGCGCCCGCCGCGGCCCCCCATTAAGATGTATTGACGTTACATCTTAATCAACCGAGGCCGGCCGCCATGAAGCCCGTCCCCGTGCGCACCGTGCTCGTCCCCCTGCTCGAGCCCGAGGGCGCGGCACCGCCGGCGACGCCGCGCGGCCGCGCGCTGTTCCGGCTCGGCTTCCGGCCGTTCTACCTGCTCGCCGCGCTGTTCGCCGCCCTGTCGGTGCCGCTGTGGATCGCCCAGTTCGCGGGCCTGTTGCCGCCGCCCTCGGCGTATCCGGCCCTGCTCTGGCACGCGCACGAAATGAGCTTCGGCTTCACGCTGGCCGTGATCGTCGGCTTCCTGCTCACCGCGGTGCGCAACTGGACCGGCCTGCCGACGCCCGCCGGCAGCCAGCTGGCCGGGCTCGCGGCGCTGTGGATCGCCGCCCGCGTGTTCAACTACGCCGGCCCCGCGCCGCTCGCCATGCTGGCCGACGCGGCCTTCCTGATCCTGCCGATGATCGCGCTCGGACTGGTGCTGGTGAAGGCGCGCAGCCACCGCAACCTGTTCGTGCTGGCGGTGCTCACGGCCTTCCTCGCGGCGAACACGCTGTTCCATCTCGCGGTGGCCGGCCGGGTGAGCTTCGCGCCGATCCATGCGGTGCACTTCTTCGTGTTCACCGTGATCATCCTGATCGGCGTGATCGGCGGCCGCGTCATCCCGACCTTCACCGCCAACGCGCTGCGCGGCGTGCGCCAGTTCCGCAGCCGCCTGCTCGATGCCCTCGCGCTCGCGGGTACCGGGATCGCGCTGCTGCTCGTGCTGGCCGAGGCGCCCGCGCAGGTCGCGATCGCCGCCTGCGCGATCGCTGCCGCGCTGCAGGCGCTGCGGCTGGCGGGATGGAACCCGTGGGCCGCGCGGCGCCAGGCGCTGCTCTGGATCCTGCACCTGTCCTACGCGTGGATACCGGTCGGGCTGGTGCTGCTCGCCTGCGGCGTCGCGGGCAAGCTGCCGCTGTCGGCCGGCGTCCATGCGCTCACGCTCGGCGCGATCGGGGGGCTGATCATCGGCATGATCACCCGCACCGCACTCGGCCACACCGGCCGTCCGCTGAAGGCGGGACGGATCGAGGTGGCGGCCTACCTGCTGGTCCAGGCCGCGGTGATCGTGCGACTGGTCCCGATGCTGGTGCCCGGGTTGCCGTACCTGGCCTGGACCACCGCGGCCGCCGGCGCCTGGAGCGCCGCGTTCGCGCTCTACCTGGTCAGGTACGCCCCGATGCTGGCCGCGCCGCGGCTCGACGGCCGCGACGGCTGAGCGCCGCCGGGACCGCGCGCCGGGGTCGGTTCAGGCCGCGCGCCGACGCAGCGAGGCGGCCGACTCCGCCGGCGCGTAGTCGAACTCGAGCCGGCTCAGCGCGCGCTCGAAATGCTGGCGCTGGGCCACGGCATGCTGCTCGAGCCGGCGCCCGCCCCAGACACCCGCGAGCTGGTTCGGCGAGATCCCCTGGATCTCGCTCGCGTGCTGGTTCTGCGGGCGGATCGTGACGGCGCACAGCATGTACAGGCCGACGCGGCGGTCGGCGCGCGAGGCCGCCTGCATCGTCGGGCCATGGTAGGCATACAGGGCCAGCGACGCGGGCTTGCCGTCCTGGTCCTCGCCTTCCGGTTGCACGGAGCCGGCGACGACGAAACCCTCGCGCTCGAGTTCCCGGCGCAGCAGCGCGCTGGCGCGGTCGAGGGACAGATCGATCGTGAAACGTACGGGCAATGCTTCCACCAATCACTCCCTTCATCTGATTGGACAACCGTGGAAGCGATCTTGCCGACCGCGACTTAGGGCAAGCTTAAGAGACCTTGCGCCGTCGCTTCGCCCTTATGCTAAAACCGTCCCATCGTCAATCGGGTTCCGGGAGTCCCACGATGCCCAGCTTCAGCGTTCGAGGCATGACCTGCGGTCATTGCATGAAGGCGGTCACCGCGTCGATCCAGGCGATCGACCCGGCCGCGAAAGTACAGGTCGACCTGGCCGGCGGAACGGTCCGGGTCGACTCCGAGCGGCCCGCTTCCGCGATCGCGCAGGCGATCACGGAAGCGGGTTACCCGGCGAGCGCGATCAGTTGATCGCCAGGCGCCGGCTCGCCGGCGTCGCTTTCTTCGGCAGCGTCAGCGTCAGCACGCCGTTCTCGTAGCGGGCCGAAGCCTGCGCCTCGTCGAGCTCCGACGACAGCGCGAACGTGCGCGACACGGCGCCGTAGTAACGCTCGCTGCGCAGCACGCGCTCGCCGTCCTTCTTCTCGGACTCGCGCTTGACCTCGGCGCCGATCGACACGCGGTTGCCGTCGATCTGGACGTTGATGTCGTCCTTGCCCACGCCGGGGATCTCGGCGTTGACGGTGTAGTCGCCGTCGCTTTCCTTCACGTCGATGCGGATCTCCAGCGCCTCGCCGGCGCGATTGCGCGCGGGCTGGACGAAACCGCGGAACAGCTCGGGAAACACTTCGGCGAACGGGTCGTAGACGGACAGTCGGGACATGGCAGCCTCCTGGTGCGGGTTGCGGCCGACCCATCCGGCCGGCCCATGGCACCCCAGATGCGTGCCCCCGCGCCCGGTTTCAAGACCGGGCCCGTCGCGCCGTGCCCGCCGGGGCTGTCCGGGCCGGCCCCGGCTTGATCCGGCGCAAGGTTTCGGCGCCGGCCCCGCTCAGACGCGCTCGATCAGCGTCGCGATGCCCTGCCCGACCCCGATGCACATCGTCGCGACCGCGAACCGGCCGCCGCCGCGGTGCAGCTGGTTGACCGCGGTCAGCACCAGCCGGGCGCCGGACATCCCCAGCGGATGGCCGAGCGCGATCGCGCCCCCGTTGGGGTTCACCTGCGGCGCGTCGTCCGGAACCCCGAGCTCGCGCAGCACCGCGAGCCCCTGCGCCGCGAACGCCTCGTTGAGCTCGATCACGTCGATCTCGCCGATCCGGCGGCCGGTCTTCTCGAGCAGCTTCCTGGTCGCCGGGGCCGGGCCGATGCCCATGATCCGCGGCTCGACGCCCGCGGTGGCCATCGCGACCAGGCGCGCGCGCGGCACCAGCCCGTGGCGCCGCGCCGCCGCCTCGCCGGCGAGGATCAGCGCGGCGGCGCCGTCGTTGACGCCCGAGGCGTTGCCCGCGGTCACGGTGCCGTCGGGCCGCACGATCGGCTTGAGCTTGCCGAGCGCCTCCAGGGTGGTCTCGCGCGGATGCTCGTCGCGGTCGACCAGCAGGGGGTCTCCCTTGCGCTGCGGGATCGCCACCGGGACGATCTCGCTCGCGAAAACGCCGCCCCGCTGCGCCGCGATCGCGCGCTGCTGGCTGCGCAGCGCCATCGCGTCCTGGTCCGCGCGCGAGATCCCGAAGTCGGCGGCGACATGCTCGGCCGTCTCGGGCATCGAATCGATGCCGTACTGCTTCTTCAGCAGCGGGTTGACGAAGCGCCAACCGATGGTCGTGTCGTAGACCGCGTTGTTGCGCGAGAACGCGGTGTCGGCCTTCGGCATCACGAAGGGAGCGCGCGACATGCTCTCGACGCCGCCGGCCACGCCGAGCTCGATCTCGCCGCAGCGGATCGCGCGCGCCACCGTGCCCACGGCGTCCATCCCCGAGCCGCACAGCCGGTTCAGGGTCGCGCCCGGGACCTCGACCGGGTAGCCCGCCAGCAGCGCGGCCATCCGCGCGACGTTGCGGTTGTCCTCGCCGGCCTGGTTCGCACAGCCGAGGATGACTTCCTCGATCGCGCGCGGGTCGAGCCCCGGGTTGCGCGCGAGCAGCGCGCGCAGCGGCACCGCCGCGAGGTCGTCGGTTCGCACCGGCGACAGCGCGCCGCCGTAGCGGCCGATCGGCGTGCGGACAGCGTCGCAGATGAAGACGTCGTGCATGGTCGAATCCTGTCGAAACGTGAAATGATGCCCGATCGGGGCCGGGTCCGTCAGTCGTCGATCGCCGCGAGCGGCTCGCGCGGACGGTCCAGCCGCGTCACCTGCGGCTTGAGCCAGCGCAGCAGCAGCAGGCCGGGCAGCGCGGCGCCGACGGTGAACACGAAGAACGTCGGCCAGCCGAACGCCTCGACCATCACGCCCGACGCCGGGCCGACGTAGACGCGCCCCACCGCCGCCAGCGCCGACAGCAGCGCGTACTGCGCGGCCGAGAAGCGCCGGTCGGTGAGCGCCATCAGGAACGTGACGAAGGCCGCCGTGCCCAGGCCGCCGCACAGGTTCTCGAAGCCGATCGCCGTCGCCATCAGCAGGTAGTCTTTCGGCAGGACCGAGATCAGCCAGTAGCCGAAGTTCGAGACCGCCTGCAGCAGGCCGAACAGCATCAGCGAGCCGTAGAGCGGCCGCCGCGCGAGCCAGGCCCCGCCGGCCAGCGCGCCGATGATCGTCGCCGCGAGCCCGAGCACCTTGTTGACCGCGCCGACCTCGGTCGCGGTGAAGCCGGCGCCGCGAATCAGGAAGGTGGTCGACAGGCTGCCCGCGAACGCGTCGCCGAGCTTGTAGAGAACGATCATCGCCAGCAGCGCGGCGGCGCGCTCGCGCGAGAAGAACGCATTCCAGGGGGCGAGGAACGACGGGAAGCCGGCGCGCCGCGCCGCCTGCAGCGCGGCGAAGCAGGCCGCCAGCAGCGTCAGCGTATCGACGGCGAGCCCCATGAAGCGCCCGGCGCCCAACAGCTGCCACGGCAACTGGCGCAGCAGCCAGAAGGTGCCGGCCCCGGCGCCGAGCATCGCCACGAAGCCGAACAGCTCGCGGCGCACGTCGCTGCCCAGCGGCGCGGCCGGCGGCGGCGCCGGCGCCCACAGGGTGACCGCGGCCATCAGCGCGAACAGCGCCGCCATCGCGCGGAACATGCCCGGCCAGCCGAGCCACTGGTCGGCCAGGATCAGCGCCAGCCCGCCGGAGACCAGCATCGCGACCCGGTAGCCCAGCACCGACACCGCGGCGCCCGCGCCGCGCTCGTTCTCGCGCAGCAGGTCGGTCCGGTAGGCGTCGAAGACGATGTCCTGCGACGCCGACAGGAACGCGATCGCGACCGCGCACCCGCCCACCGCCGCCACCGAGGCCTTCGGATCGAGGGTCGCCATCACCAGGCACAGCCCCGCCAGGCCGAGCTGCGTCACCAGCAGCCAGCTGCGGCGCCGGCCCACGACCGGCGGCTCGAACCGGTCGGCCAGCGGCGCCCAGACGAACTTGAAGGTGTAGGGCAGCCCCGCCAGCGCGAAGAAGCCGATCGTTCGCACGTCCAGCCCCTCGATCGTCAGCCAGGCCTGCAGGGTGCCGGCCGACAGCGCCAGCGGCAGGCCGCTCGCGAAACCGAGCAGCAGCATCGCCGCGATGCGGCGATTGCCGAAGACCTGCAGGAGGGGACGGGGCGGCGCGGACACTGGTCGGGCAGTTTACCCGCCGCCGGAATCCGCGGCGCTCCCGCCCGGCCGGTGGCATGCTGTGCGTTGGTCGGGGGCCGCCCGCGCGGCCCCCGCCGTCCCGACGACATGCCGCCAGGAGGTCCCGTCATGACACTCGCCCTGCCGCTCCGGCCGGGGATCGCCGCGCTCCTCGGCGCGGCCCTGGCCCTCTGCCTGGCCCTGCCCGCGCGCGCCGAACTGAAGCCGGGCGACCCCGCCCCGGACTTCGAGGCGCCGGCCGCGCTGGGCGGCCAGCCGTTCCGGTTCTCGCTCGCCCGGACCCTGGAGAAGGGGCCGGTGGTGCTGTATTTCTATCCCAAGGCCTTTACCCAGGGATGCACGATCGAGGCCAACCGCTTCGCCGAGGCCCACGACGACTACGCCGCGCTCGGCGCGACGGTGATCGGCGTCTCCGGCGACGGGATCGAGACGCTCGAGCGCTTTTCGGTCAGCGAATGCCGCAACCGGTTCGCGGTCGCCTCGGACGCCGACGGGAAGATCATGAAGGCCTACGACGCCGTGCTGCCGCTGGTGGCCACCTACGCGCGCCGCGTCTCGTACCTGATCACGCCCGACGGGCGCATCGCCTACGCATATTCGTCGATGAGCCCCGACGGCCACGTGCCGAACACGCTGGCGGCGCTGCGCAAGTGGCGCGCGGCGACGCCGCGCTAGTCGCATGCCCCCATCCGCCTCCAACGCCCTGCGCCACTCGATGGTCGAGGACGTGCTGGCGTTCGCCTCGGCGGCGATCCTGGCGGCGCTCGGCATCGCGATCTTCGAGAAGGCGGACCTGATGACCGGGGGCACGGCCGGCCTGGCGCTGCTGGTCACCTACTACTTCGGCCTGCCGTTCGGCGCCGCCTTCGCGCTGGTCAACCTGCCGTTCCTCGCGCTCGCGCGGTGGCGCATGGGCTGGCGCTTCACCGCGAAGACCGCGGCGGCGGTGGCGCTGCTCGCGGCGGTCAGCGAGTTCCAGCGGCCGCTGCTGCCGCTGGGCGCGCTCCATCCGGCCTGGGCCGCACTCGTCGGGGGCCTGCTGGTCGGCATCGCGCTGCTGATCCTGTTCCGGCACCGGGGCAGCCTCGGCGGCTTCAACGTGCTGGTGCTGTTCCTGCAGGAGCGCTTCGGCCTGCGCGCGGGCTGGGTCCAGTTCGCGCTCGACGCCGCGATCCTGCTGCTGTCGCTGGGCGTGGTCGCCCCGTCGATCGCGGCGCTGTCGCTGATCGGCGCCGCCGCGCTGAACCTCACGCTGGCGGTCAACCACCGGCCTGGGCGCTATATGGCGGTTTGAGGCGCTGCGGTCGCGGTCGCGGTTGCGGCGGCCGGCGGGGCGGGGTGATGGGGTGGCGGTCGGTGCTGCGCACCGACTGCCCTGCGCTGCTCGCCTCGGGGGCGCGCGGCGAGACTCGCTCCGCGCGCTTTGCGCGCTGCGCTCAGACAGTCGCCGCGAGAGTGACGAACGAGCGCGCTGCGCGCGCCGCCCCCGAGGCTGCGCTGCTCGGCGCCCCCCCGACATCACCCCGCCCCGCCGGCCGCCGCAACCGCTCTGGCTAGCTCGAGGGGTTCGGAGCGAACCCTGGAGCGTGGCGATGACCTCGGGGTCGCCCACGCACCCCCCAGCGTTATCGGCCAAGGCGCGGGCGGCCGGCCGGTGGGGCGCCTGTGCGCCGCCGAGAAGCGCAGCGCTGCCGGCCGGCGCGCGCAGCGCGCCTCGTCAATCACTCTCGCGGCGACTGTCTGAGCGCAGCGCGCAAAGCGCGCGGAGCGAGTCT
>JBDHRX010000131.1:0-8042 GCA_039807785.1 Burkholderiaceae bacterium | reverse complement strand
TTTCGGGGGCGCCGCTCAGATGTAGGCGGGCACCGCGCAGGTCTTGTGTTCGACGTGATGCGCGA
Source organism: Burkholderiaceae bacterium (assembly GCA_039807785.1). Lineage (GTDB taxonomy): Bacteria > Pseudomonadota > Gammaproteobacteria > Burkholderiales > Burkholderiaceae_E > Zeimonas. The sequence goes on along the minus strand of JBDHRX010000131.1, from coordinate 7,977 downwards.
ACTCGTCGCGGTAGTGCTTCAGGAACGCGCGCACCGGCATCGCCGCGGCATCCCCGAGCGCGCAGATGGTGCGGCCCTGGATGTTGTAGGCGATGCGGTCGAGCTCGTCGAGGTCGCGCATCGTGCCTTGCCCATGCTCGATGCGGTTCACGATCCGCCACAGCCAGCCGGTGCCCTCGCGGCACGGCGTGCACTGCCCGCAGGACTCCTCGAAGTAGAAGTACGACAGCCGCAGCAGCGACTTCACCGCGCAGCGCGTCTCGTCCATGACGATCACCGCGCCCGAGCCGAGCATCGAGCCCGCCTTGGCGATCGAGTCGTAGTCCATGTCGGTGGCCATCATGACGTCGGCCGGCAGCACCGGCATCGACGAGCCGCCCGGGATCACCATCTTCAGCTTGCGGCCGTAGCGCATGCCGCCGGCGAGCTCCAGCAGCTTCGCGAACGGCGTGCCCATCGGGACCTCGTAGTTGCCGGGGCGCTCGACGTCGCCCGAGACCGAGAAGATCTTGGTGCCGCCGTTGTTGGGCTTGCCCACCTCGAGGTACTTCGCTCCGCCGTTGCGGATGATCCACGGCACCGCGGCGAAGGTCTCGGTGTTGTTGATCGTGGTCGGCTTGCCGTACAGGCCGAAGCTGGCGGGGAACGGCGGCTTGAACCGGGGCTGGCCCTTCTTGCCCTCCAGCGACTCGAGCAGCGCGGTTTCCTCGCCGCAGATGTAGGCGCCGAAGCCGTGGTGCGCATGCAGCTGGAACGAGAACCCCGAGCCCAGGATGTTCTCGCCCAGGTACCCGGCCGCGCGCGCTTCCTCGAGCGCCTGCTCGAAGCGCGCGTAGGTGTCCCAGATCTCGCCGTGGATGTAGTTGTAGCCGACCGTGATCCCCATCGCGTAGGCCGCGATCGCCATCCCCTCGATGACGATGTGCGGGTTGTAGCGCAGGATGTCGCGGTCCTTGAAGGTGCCGGGCTCGCCCTCGTCGGAGTTGCAGACCAGGTACTTCTGGCCCGGGAACTGGCGCGGCATGAAGCTCCACTTCAGGCCCGTGGGGAAGCCCGCCCCGCCGCGGCCGCGCAGCGACGACGCCTTGACCTCGGCGATCACCTGCTCGGGCGTGAGCCCTTCCTCGAGGATCCGGCGCAGCGCCCGGTAGCCGTCGCGCCGCTCGTAGTCCTCGAGCCTCCAGCCGTCCGGGGACGACAGTCCGGCGTAGATCTGGGGCTGGATATGGCGGCCGTGGAAACAGGTCTCCTGCACCGCGGCGTCGATCGCCAGCTCGCTCGTGCCGGTCATTTCGAGCCTCGCAGCTCGTCGATCAGCGCATCCAGCTTCCGGTTGTCCATGAAGCTGCACATCCGCTTGTTGTTGACCAGCAGCACGGGGGCGTCGCCGCAGGAGCCGAGGCACTCGCTCTCCTTCAGCGTGAACAGCCCGTCGGCGGTGGTCTCGCCGAAGCCGATGCCGAGCTTGCGCTTGAGGTGCTCGGCCGCCTTCTCGCCGTCGCGCAGCGCACACGGCAGGCAGGTGCAGACGGCGAGGTGGAACTTGCCGCCCGGCTGCGTCCGGTACATGTTGTAGAAGGTCGCGACCTCCTGCACCGCGATCGGCGGCATCCCGAGGTAGGCGGCGATCTCCTCGACGACCTGCTGCGAGACCCATCCCGTCTCGTCCTGGGCGATCGCGAGCGCCGACATCACCGCCGACTGCCGCTGCTCGGGGGGATACTTGGCAAGCTCCCGGTCGATGCGCGCATACGCGGCCTCGCCGAGAAGTCGCTGGGGCTGGGGAACGGCGCTCATGGCTTCGTGGAGTCCAGGGAATTCGGTCCGGGGGTCAGCGGTCGATCTCGCCGAAAACGACGTCGAGCGTGCCCATCAGCGTGGTCACGTCGGCCAGCATGTGACCCTTGGCCATCTCGTCCATCGCCTGCAGGTGCGCGAACCCCGGCGCCCGGATCTTCAGGCGGTACGGCTTGTTCGCGCCGTCGGCCACCAGGTAGATGCCGAACTCGCCCTTCGGGTGCTCGACCGCCGCGTAGGCCTCTCCCTCGGGGACGTGCATCCCCTCGGTGAACAGCTTGAAGTGGTGGATCAGCTCCTCCATGTTCGACTTCATGTCGACGCGCGAGGGCGGCGCCACCTTGTGGTTGTCGACGATCACCGGGCCCGGGTTGTTGCGCAGCCATTCGATGCACTGCCGGACGATCCGGTTGCTCTGGCGCATCTCCTCGACGCGGACCAGGTAACGGTCGTAGCAGTCGCCGTTGCGACCGACCGGGACGTCGAAGTCGACCAGGTCGTAGACCTCGTAGGGCTGGGTCTTGCGAAGATCCCACTCGACCCCCGAGCCGCGCAGCATCGGCCCGGTGAACCCGAGCGCCTTGGCGCGCTCGGGATCGACGACGCCCACTCCCACCAGCCGCTGCTTCCAGATGCGGTTGTCGGTCAGCAGCGTCTCGTACTCGTCGACGTAGCCGGGGAACCGGGTCGTGAACGCCTCGATGAAATCGAGCACCGAGCCCTGCCGGTCGCGGTTGAGCTCGTCGATCGCCTGGGCGTTGCGCACCTTCGAGGCGCGGAACTTCGGCATCGCCTCGGGCAGGTCGCGATAGACCCCGCCGGGGCGATAGTACGCGGCGTGCATCCGCGCGCCGGACACCGCCTCGTACACGTCCATCAGGTCTTCGCGCTCGCGGAACGCGTACAGGAACACCGCCATCGCGCCCACGTCGAGGCCGTGCGCGCCGATCCACATCAGGTGGTTGAGGATGCGCGTGATCTCGTCGAACATCACCCGGATGTACTGCGCGCGCAGCGGCGGCTCGATCCCGAGCAGCTTCTCGATCGCCATCACGTAGGCGTGCTCGTTGCACATCATCGACACGTAGTCGAGGCGATCCATGTACGGCACGCTCTGCAGGAACGTGCGCGTCTCGGCCAGTTTCTCGGTGGCCCGGTGCAGCAGCCCGATGTGCGGGTCGGCGCGCTCCACCACCTCGCCGTCGAGCTCGAGCACGAGCCGCAGCACCCCGTGCGCCGCCGGATGCTGCGGACCGAAGTTGAGCGTGTAGTTCTTGATGTCGGCCACGGCTACTGCCCTCCCAGGCCGGCGTCGGGCCGCTCGGCGCCGTAGCGCTCGTCCCGGACCACCCGCGGGACGATCTCGCGCGGCTCGATCGTGACCGGCTGGTAGACGACCCGGCGCTGCTCCGGGTCGTAGCGCATCTCGACGTGACCGGAGATCGGGAAGTCCTTGCGGAACGGATGCCCGATGAAGCCGTAGTCGGTCAGGATGCGGCGCAGGTCGGCATGGCCGTCGAAGACGATGCCGAACAGGTCGAACGCCTCGCGCTCGAACCAGCCGGCCGCGGGCCAGATCCCGGTGACCGAGTCGATGACCGGCATCTCGTCGTCGGCACAGAAGCTGCGCACCCGGACGCGCCAGTTGTGCGCCACCGACAGCAGGTGCATGACGACCGCGAAGCGCGGCCCGCTCCAGGCGCCGCCGCCGTACTCGCTGTAGTCGACGCCGCACAGGTCGATCAGCGTGTCGAAGCGCAGCGCGGGATCGTCGCGCAGGCGGGTCGCCACCGCCGCGTGCTCCGCTCCGTCGATCACCACCGTGATCTCGCCGAGGCGCACGGCGATCGAGCGGATCGCGTCGCCGAGCGCGACGCGCAACGCCGCCTCGAGGGTTTCGAGCCGGGTGGCGGGCAAGGTCGGGGACTGGGGCATGTCGGATCGAGGCGATCTGCGGGGCGATCTCTGGACGAAGCGCGCTGCGGGTCGGTCGGGCGCCCGGCTAGCGGGCGATGGTGCTGGTCCGGCGGATCTTGTTCTGCAACTGCAAGACGCCGTAGATGAGGGCCTCCGCGGTCGGCGGGCACCCCGGGACATAGATGTCGACCGGGACGATGCGGTCACAGCCGCGCACCACCGAGTACGAATAGTGGTAGTAGCCCCCGCCGTTGGCGCACGACCCCATCGAGATCACCCAGCGCGGCTCGGCCATCTGGTCGTAGACCTTGCGCAGCGCGGGCGCCATCTTGTTGCACAGCGTGCCCGCGACGATCATCACGTCGGACTGGCGCGGGCTGGGGCGGTAGAACACCCCCATGCGATCGAGGTCGTAGCGCGAGGCGCTCGCATGCATCATCTCGACCGCGCAGCAGGCGAGGCCGAAGGTCACCGGCCACATCGATCCGGTGCGCGACCAGTTCACCAGCTTGTCGAGCTGCGTCGTGACGAAACCCTGGCTCAGAAGTCCTTCGATGGCCATCGTACCGCTCCGAACACTCCGTCGGGAACGGCGCGGACCGGGAGATCACTCCCAGTCGAGCGCGCCCTTCCTCCACTCGTACACGAACCCGACGACGAGAATCGCCAGGAAGATCATCATCGACGCGAAGCCGAAGAACCCGATCGCGTCGAGCGAAACCGCCCACGGGAACAGGAACGCGATCTCGAGGTCGAACAGGATGAACAGGATCGCGACCAGGTAGTAGCGCACGTCGAACTTCATGCGCGCGTCCTCGAAGGCCTCGAAGCCGCATTCGTACGGGGAAAGCTTCTCGGGATCCGGGCGGCTCGGGCCGAGCAGCTTGCCGATCACCAGCGGGCCGACGCCGACGGCGATGCCGACGAGAATGAACAGCAGGACCGGCAGGTAGTTCTCGAGGATCACTTGATAGGCACCCGACTGATTCTTCTCGTGACTCGTTCGACCAGAAAAAAGTCCGCCCGGACGCATGCCCGGAGCGGACCTCCTCTTCAGCGCTCCGCGCTTCGCGGCCCGTCGCGCCGGCGGCGCGCGGACCCTCTGTTCTTCTTGCCGCGCTTTCCGCGGCCCGCCGCCTCGCTCGCGCGGACGGATGTCATCGTGTTGGTGCCGACGGCGAGACTCGAACTCGCACAGCTTTCGCCACTACCCCCTCAAGATAGCGTGTCTACCAATTTCACCACGTCGGCGGAGTTCGTAACTTCGTCAGCCCGCTATTCTACTTCGGAATGTCGCTCGGAGCGGCGTTTTTCGGCGCCGCCGGCTCGACGGATTGACCTGCATCAGACGGCGGCGCCGCGGCCGGCGCGCCCTGCGCCGCGCCGGTCGCCGGCGGGATGTCGGACGGCGCGACGGGCGCGGCCGGCGCCGTCTGCGCGCCTTCCATGACGCTGGCCGGCGCCTGCACCCCGCGGTGCCCGAGCAGCGCCAGGCCCAGCGTGGTCACGAAGAACAGCGCCGCGAGGATCGCGGTGGTGCGGCTCAGGAAGTTCGCCGACCCGGTCGCGCCGAACAGGCTGCCCGAGGCCCCGCCGCCGAAGGCGGCACCCATGTCCGCTCCCTTGCCGTGCTGCAGCAGCACCAGGATGATCACGCCCAGCGCGGTGATCACCTGGGCGATCATCAGCAGATTCGTCAGCCACTCCATCGCAACCTCGTCGAAGAATGTTGGTGCGCCGCGCCCGGGCCTGCCGCGCCCCGGCTCAGGCCACCGCCGCAGCGCGGCAGATGTCCAGGAAATCGGCGGCGACCAGCGCCGCGCCTCCGATCAGCCCCCCGTCGACGTCGGGCATCGCGAACAGGCCCACCGCGTTGCCGGGCTTGACGCTCCCGCCGTAGAGGATGCGGGTCGCGTCCGCATGGGCATAGCCGCTGCCGGCGAGGCGCTCGCGCACGAAGCGGTGCGCCGCCTGCGCCATCTCGGGCGAAGCGGTGCGGCCCGAGCCGATCGCCCAGACCGGTTCGTAGGCCAGCACCACCCGGTCCGGATCCGGCGCCTGCCCGGCGCCGGCCAGCGCCGCGCCGATCGCGTCGACCTGCCGCCCGAGCACCGCCTCGGTCTCGCCCGCCTCGCGTTCCCGCAGGGTCTCGCCGATGCAGGCGATCACGCCGACGCCGTGCGCCAGGCACATCGACACCTTCGCGGCCACCTGCTCGTCGGTCTCGCCGGCGAGCTGGCGGCGCTCGGAGTGCCCGATGATCGACCAGCGGCAACCGAGGTCGAGCAGCATCGCCGCCGAGACGTCCCCGGTATAGGCGCCGTCGGGGAACGCCGAGACGTCCTGCGCCCCCCAGGCGATGCCGGTGTCGCCGAGCCAGGCCGCGGCCTGCCCCAGGTACGGGTACGGCGGGCACACCGCGACCTCGACCTGCGACAGTGACGCGCGCTCCAGCGCGGCGCGCAGCGCGGTGAAGAGGCGCTCGTTCGAAACGATGTCGCCGTTCATCTTCCAGTTGCCGGCGACGAGCGGCTTGCGGACCTTCATCGAAGTGGGGGGCGTGCAGCCGAAATCGGGTAAACCCGTTATTTTAGGATGCGCGACGGACCGCGGTCAATTTGGCCGCCCGGTCAGGTGGGCCCGCTGCGCCCATCGTGCTCGTCGAGGTCGTCGTCGACGGCCTCGGTGTCGACCACCTGCTTCCAGGGCGGGGGGCCGCCGCGGCGCCAGCGCCAGAACCAGAGCGCATAGCCGGACATGCCGTAGACGAGGAACAGCGAGAACAGCACCATCGGCGGATCGGACGAGACCAGCACGAACATCAGGACCACGCCGATGACGAAGATGAACGGGACGCTCTTCTTGAGATTGATGTCCTTGAAGCTGTAGAACGGCGCGTTCGACACCATCGTGAGGCCCGCGTAGACGGTGAGCGCGAAGCTCACCCACGCCAGATCGGCCCCGGACGCGGTGATCCAGCGGGTCTGGCGCAGGTCGGTCACGATCCAGACGAGCCCGACCACGAGCGCCGCCGCGGCCGGGCTGGGCAGCCCCTGGAAGAAACGCCGGTCCACCACGCCGATGTTGGTGTTGAAACGCGCCAACCGCAGCGCCGCGCCGGCGACGTAGACGAAGGCGGCGAGCCAGCCCCACTTGCCGAGGCCGCGCAGCGACCACTCGTACATGATCAGCGCCGGGGCCGCGCCGAACGACACCATGTCCGACAGGCTGTCGTACTGCTCGCCGAAGGCGCTCTGGGTATTGGTCATCCGGGCGACCCGCCCGTCGAGGCTGTCGAGCACCATCGCGACGAAGATCGCGATGGCCGCGACCTCGAAGCGCTCGTTCATCGCCTGGACGATCGCGTAGAACCCGCAGAACAGCGCCGCGGTCGTGAACGCGTTGGGCAGCAGGTAGATGCGGCGCGAGCGCCGCGGCGCGAGCCCCTCCCCGCGACGGTCGTCATCCATGGGCGGCGTCTCCGTCGGAAGGCGGCAGCTCGGCCAGGACGCTGGTCGTCGCGCGGACCTTCTCCCCGATGGCCACGCGCGGACGCGCCGCCGGCGGCAGGTAGAGGTCGACGCGCGACCCGAAGCGGATGAAGCCGAAGCGCTGGCCGCGCTCGAGCCGGTCGCCGGCGCCGACGTAGCAGAGGATCCGCCGGGCCACCAGGCCCGCGACCTGGACGCAACTCACCCGCGCGCCGCCGGCCGCGCGGATCAGCACCGCGTTGCGTTCGTTGTGCTCAGAGGCCTTGTCGAGGTCGGCGTTGACGAACTTGCCGGGGAAGTACGCCACCCGCTCCACCGAGCCGTCGACCGGCGAGCGGTTGGAGTGCACGTTGAAGACGTTCATGAAGACCGAGATCTTCAGCGCCTCGCGCTCGCCGTAGGGATCGTGCGCGACGCCGATCGCGATGACCCGCCCGTCGGCCGGCGAAAGCACCAGGCGATCGCCGGCGGGCACCGGCCGGGCGGGGTCCCGGAAGAACTGCAGCACGAAGACCGCGACCAGCCAGAACGGCAGCGACCATCCTCCCAGGAACACGGTCGCGAGCAGCGCCACCGTGACCGCGACCGCGAGATGGGGCCAGCCCTCGCGAGCGATGATCGGGTGGGGGTATCCGGAAGCGTTCGGCGCAGCGTTCATGCGCCAAAGTATAGCCGCGCGCCGCGCCATCGGGCCGCGGCGCGCCCAGGCGCGTGCCGGATGCAACACCCGGCACGCATCCGTCGCGCGCTCGGTTGCGCGCTCAGTTGCGCG
>JBDHRX010000010.1:0-41223 GCA_039807785.1 Burkholderiaceae bacterium | reverse complement strand
GTCGGCGGCCCGGGGGGCCGCTTCGCGCGCCGGGGGCGTCGCGGCCGGCGCAGCGCCGTCGGCGGCCGCGGGCGCTTCCTCGAGCGTGCATTCCCGGTCGCTGGCGAGCACGTCGACGCCGCGTACCTCGACCCCGTGCGCACGCGCGTCCCGCACCAGCTGCGCCGGCGCATAGAAGCCCATCGGCTGGCTGTTCAGCAGCGCGGCCAGGAATGCCGCCGGCTCGTGCCGCTTGATCCACGCGGACACGTAGACCAGCAGCGCGAAGCTCGCCGCGTGGCTTTCCGGGAAGCCGTACTCGCCGAACCCCCGGATCTGCTCGACGATCGCCTCGGCGAACTCGCGCCGGTAGTGCTTCGCGAGCATGCCGTCGACCAGGCGCCGCTCGAACGGCTCGAGACCGCCCTTGCGCCGCCACGCCGCCATCGCGCGGCGCAGCGCGTCGGCCTCGCCGCCGGTGAAGCCGGCTGCGATCATCGCGATCTGCATCACCTGCTCCTGGAAGATCGGCACGCCCTCGGTGCGCTCGAGCACGTGACGGACCTCCTCGCTCGGATAGTCGACCGGCTCGAGCTTCATGCGGCGGCGCAGGTACGGATGCACCATGCCGCCCTGGATCGGGCCCGGGCGCACGATCGCCACCTCGACCACCAGGTCGTAGTAGGTTCTCGGGCGCAGCCGCGGCAGCATGCTCATCTGCGCGCGCGACTCGACCTGGAACACGCCGATCGTGTCGGCCCGGCAGAGCATGTCGTAGGTGTCGGCGTCGCCCTCCGGGATGTCCTGCATGCGCAGGACGCGGCCGCGCCGCTGCCCGATCATGTCGAGCGCGCGGCGGATCGCGCTCAGCATGCCGAGCGCGAGCACGTCGACCTTGAGCAGGCCGAGCGCGTCGAGGTCGTCCTTGTCCCATTCGATGACGCTGCGCCCGGCCATCGCCGCGTTCTCGACCGGCACCAGCCGCGTGAGGCGGTCGCGCGCGATGACGAAGCCGCCGGTGTGCTGCGAGAGATGGCGCGGAAAGCCGCGCAGCGCGCCGGCCAGGTCGAGCCATTGCCGCGCGACCGGGGAGCTCGGGTCGAAGCCGGCCTCGCGCAGGCGCTCGGGCTGCATGCCGGCGTCCCACCACTGGTGCGAGCGCGACAGCCGGTCGATGCGCTGGGCGTCGATGCCCAGCGCGCGCCCGACGTCGCGCAGCGCCGAGCGGGAGCGATAGGTGATCACCGTCGCGGCGAGCGCGGCACGGTCGCGCCCGTACTTCCGGTACAGGTGCTGGATCACCTCCTCGCGACGCTGGTGCTCGAAGTCGACGTCGATGTCGGGCGGCTCGTTGCGTTCGCGGCTGATGAAGCGCTCGAACAGCACGCTGGTGCGCGTCGGGTCGACCTCGGTGATGCCCAGGCAGTAGCAGACCGCCGAGTTCGCGGCCGATCCGCGCCCCTGGCACAGGATGCCGCGCGAGCGCGCGAAGGCCACGACGTCGGCGACGGTGAGGAAGTAGGGCTCGTAGCGCAGCTCGGCGACGACGGCGAGCTCGTGCTCGATCTGGGCGGCGATCCTCGGGGGCAGGCCGGAGGGATAGCGCCCGGGCACGCCCTCGAACACCAGGGTGCGCAACCAGCTCGTCGGGGTATGCCCGGCCGGCACCAGCTCCTCGGGGTACTCGTAGCGCAGCTCGTCGAGCGAGAAGCGGCAGCGCGCGGCGACCTCGAGCGTCTGCTCGAGCAGCGCCGGCGGATAGAGCTGCGCCAGGCGCAGCCGGCTGCGCAGGTGCTGCTCGGCGTTGGGGGCGAGCGCATAGCCGAGCGCGGCCAGCGGCATGCCCAGGCGGATGGCGGTGAGCGTGTCCTGCAGGGTCTTGCGCGAGCGCAGGTGGCAGAGCACGTCGCCGGCGGCCACCAGGGGCAGGCCGGTCGCGGCGGCGACGGCGCGCGCCCGCTCGAGCAGCGCCGCGTCGTGGCCGCGCATCAGCAGCGGGACGCCGAGCCAGCAGCGGCCGTCGAAGCGCTCGCGCAGCCAGTGCGCATTGCGCAGCAGCTGCGCGTACGGGGAATCCGGCGGCGGCGCGAGCGAATCGGTGGGCGAATCGGTGGGCGAATCGGCGAGCGAATCAGCGGCCGGATCGACGGCTACCGCGGGCGAGGGCACCAGCAGCGCGACACAGTCGTCGATTCCGTCGGCCAGGTCTTCGGCGAGCAGCCGGTAGCGGCCCTTGCCGGCGCGCATCCGGGCACGCGTGATCAGCTCCGAGAGGTTGCCGTAGCCGTTGCGCGAGCAGGCGATCAGCACCAGCCGCGAATCGTCGCCGCAGGCTTCGCGCAGGCCGAACTGGGCGCCGATCAGCAGCCGCAGGCGCCCCGGGCCCGCGCTCCGCTGCGTGGTGCGCAAGCCCAGGTGCGCGCGCACCACGCCGGCCAGCGAGCATTCGTCGGTGATCGCGAGCGCGGTGTATTCGAGCTCGTGGGCACGCGCGACCAGCTCCTCGGGATGCGAGGCGCCGTGCAGGAACGAGAAGTTGCTGGCGCAGAGCAGCTCTGCGTAGGCGGGCAGCATCGGGGGAAAGGTATACTGTATGAAAACACAGTATACCTTTCCCGGGCCGGGCCGGCCCGGGGCTCAGCCTCGGCTGACGAGGACGATGCCGACGGCGATCAGGACGAGGGCGCCGACCAGGGCGAGGCCGACGGGCTCGCCGAGGATGAACGCGCCGGCGAGCACCCCGAACATCGGCGTGAGGAAGGTGAAGGCGTGCAGCGTCGTTGCGCGGTATCGCGAGACGAGCCAGAACCAGACCGTGTAGCTCGCCCAGGCGATCACGATCGTCTGGAAGGCGAGCACTCCCCAGACCGCCGGGGTGGGTGCGAACACGCCGGGTTCGGCGAATGCGTACGAGAGCAGCACCAGCAGCACCGACGAGACCGCGAGCTGGTAGAGCAGCGTCGTCTCGGGCGGCGCGCGGCGCAGCGCGCTGGCCTTGATCACGACCGTGGTCGCGCCCCACATCAGCGCCGCACCCAGGCAGAGCAGGTCGCCGACGAAGGCGTCCGGCCCGGGCGCCGAAAGGCGGTCGCCGAAGGCGAGCAGCAGCCCGGAGAAGGCGGCGCCGAGCCCGAGCAGCTTGTTGCGCGTGAGCGCGTCGCCGGGCACGAACCAGTGCGCGCCCAGCGCGACGAAGAAGGGCGCCGCGTACAGCAGGAGCGTGGCGCGGACCGCGGTGGTGTAGGTCAGGCCGACGAACAGCAGGACGAACTCGAGGCCGAACAGCACGCCGGCGAGCAAGCCCGGCAGCAGCGTCTCGTCACGCCGGCCGAGCGGGATGCGGCGCCAGGCGATCCAGCCGATCAACAGCAGCGTCGCCCCGATCGAGCGCAGCGCCGCCTGCCAGATCGGCGAGATGCCGGTGTTGCCGATCTTCGTGGCGACCTGGCCCAGGCCCCAGATCGCGCACAACAGCAACTGGGTGGCGACGGCCGAGGTCGGGAGGGCGCGAGTGTCGTTCATGGCCGTCGTTATACCCGGGTTCCGCCCAGTTGCGGGCCTGCCGCGGTTCTGTAATAGTCGGCGCGCGACAATCACGCCGTGCGGCCCGCCCGGGCGGCGCGGCCCCAGGATCTTCTTTCCCGGGCGCCCATCTCACAGGACAGGAGCTTTCATGAAGAAGCGTACCGACTCGAGCATGACCGCCTGGTCGCGGCGTGCGCTGGGGATCGCCGCCGCCGCCGCGGGCCTGGCGTTCTCGACCCAGGCGCTGGCGGTCACCGAGATCCAGTGGTGGCATGCGATGACCGGCGCGCTCAACGACAAGGTCAACGACCTGGCCGGGCGCTTCAACAAGAGCCAGTCGGACTACAAGGTGGTGCCGGTCTTCAAGGGCTCGTATCCCGAGACCATGACCGCCGCGATCGCCGCGTTCCGCGCCGGCAACGCGCCGCACATCGTCCAGGTGTTCGAGGTGGGCACCGCCACGATGATGGCCGCCAAGGGCGCGATCATCCCGGTCGAGAAGCTGATGAAGGACGCGGGCGAGAAGTTCGACCGCGGCGCCTACGTCCCGGCGGTGGCGGGCTACTACACCAGCCGCAAGGGCGAGATGCTGTCGTTCCCGTTCAACAGCTCGACCACGGTGTTCTACTACAACAAGGGCGCGCTCGCGAAGGCGGGCGTCGACAAGGTCCCCGAGACCTGGAACGAGTTCGCCGTCGCGATGGCGAAGGTCAAGGCTTCGGGCGCCTCGAACTGCCCGTTCACGTCGAGCTGGGCGAGCTGGGTCCACATGGAGAGCTTCTCCACCTGGCACAACACGCTGTTCGCGACCGAGAACAACGGGTTCGGCAGCCTGAAGGCGCGAATGGCGGTGAATACGCCGCTGCACGAGCGCCATCTGGGCAACCTGCTGAACTGGTCGAAGAACGGGTTGTTCTTCTATCCCGGGCGCACCACCCAGGGCGACGCGAAGTTCTACAGCGGCGAGTGCGCACTGTTCACCGGCAGCTCGTCGGCGTACGCGAACATCAAGCGCAACGCCAAGTTCGACTTCGGGATCGGGAAGCTGCCGTACTACTCCGACGTGGCGGGTGCGCCGCAGAACACGATCATCGGTGGCGCGAGCCTCTGGGTCATGAGCGGCAAGAAGGCGGCCGAGTACAACGGCGTGGCGAAGTTCTTCTCGTTCCTGTCCTCGCCGGAGCTGCAGGCCGAATGGCACCAGAGCACCGGCTACCTGCCGCTCACGCTTGCCGCTTACGACCTGACGAAGAAGAGCGGGTTCTACGACAAGAACCCCGGTACCGACGTGGCGGTCCAGCAGATGATCGTCAAGACCACCGACAAGTCGCGCGGCGTGCGGCTCGGCAACATGGTCCAGCTGCGCGATATCGTCCATGAGGAGATCGAGTCGATGCTGGGCGGCAAGCAGGACGCGAAGACCGCGCTGGCGAACATCAAGCGCCGCGGCGACGAGCAACTGGTGCGCTTCGAGCGCACCGCCCGGGAGTAGGGTCTGGACAAGCGCGTCGTCTTCCGCGCGGCCGGCTGGTTGCCGGCCGCGCTGCTCGCGCCGCAGCTCGCGATCGTCCTGGTCTTCTTCTACTGGCCCGCGTCGCAGGCGCTGTTCCAGTCGGTCTTCATCCAGGACGCGTTCGGCACCAGCCTGGAGTTCGTCGGCCTGGAGAACTTCCAGACGCTGTTCTCCGACGAGCTGTACCTGAACTCGTTCAAGGTGACCGCGGTCTTCTCGGTCGCGGTGACGCTGATCGGCCTGTCGCTGAGCCTGGCGCTGGCCTATTTCGCCGATCGGGCGATCCGCGGCGCGCTGGCGTTCCGCACGCTGCTGATCGTCCCGTACGCGGTCGCGCCGGTGATCGCCGGCGTGCTGTGGATGTTCCTGTTCAACCCCACGCTGGGGGTCGTCGCGCACTGGCTCAGGTCGGCGGGTGTCGAGTGGGACCATGTCCTGGATGGCGACCAGGCGATGATCCTGATCGTGATCGCCGCGGTCTGGAAGCAGATCAGCTACAACTTCATCTTCTTCCTGGCCGGGCTGCAGTCGATCCCGAAGTCGCTGATCGAGGCCGCGGCCATCGACGGCGCCGGCGCCTGGCGCACCTTCCGGTCGGTGGTCTTCCCGTTGCTGTCGCCGACCACGTTCTTCCTGCTGGTGGTCAACGTCGTCTATGCGTTCTTCGACACCTTCGCGATCGTCGACGCGGCGACCGCCGGCGGCCCGGGCAAGGCGACCGAGATCCTGGTCTACAAGGTCTACAACGACGGCGTCAAGGCGCTGGACATCGGCAGCTCGGCGGCGCAGTCCGTGGTGCTGATGACGATCGTGCTGTTGCTCACCGTGGTCCAGTTCCGCTACGTCGAGAAGCGGGTCAAGTACTGAACCGGCCCTCGATTCGCATCCCGACATGCCCGATCGCAGCCTGCTCAGCCGGATGATCACCTACGCCGTCCTGCTCGTCGGGGTGGCGATCGTCGCGTTCCCGGTCTGGGTCACCTTCGTCGCGTCGACGCAGACGCTCGACGCGGTGATGGCGGTTCCGATGCCGCTCGTGCCGGGCGACCGCTTCCTGGAAAACTACGCCGAGGTGCTGAGGGCAGGCGCCGGCAACAGCGGCGCGCCGGTGATGCGGATGATGACGAACAGCCTGATCATGGCGCTCGCCATCGCGCTGGGGAAGATCGCGATCTCGCTGCTCTCGGCCTTCGCGCTGATCTACTTCCGCTTCCGCTTCCGGCAGGCCGCGTTCTGGCTGATCTTCATCACCCTGATGCTGCCGGTCGAGGTGCGGATCATGCCCACCTACAAGGTGATGTCGGACCTGGGGCTGCTCGACACCTATTCGGGCCTGACGCTGCCGCTGATCGCGTCGGCGACGGCGACGTTCCTGTTCCGGCAGTTCTTCATGACGGTGCCCGACGAGCTCGCCGAGGCGGCCAAGATCGACGGCGCGGGGCCGATGCACTTCTTCTGGCACGTGCTGCTGCCGCTATCGCGGACCAGCATCGCGGCGCTGTTCGTGATCCAGTTCGTCTACGGCTGGAACCAGTACCTCTGGCCGCTGCTCGTCACGACCCAGGAATCGATGTATCCGGTGGTGATCGGCCTGAAGCGGATGATCTCCGGGGGCGATGCCGCGGTCGAATGGAACCTGGTCATGGCGACCGCGATCCTCGCGATGCTGCCGCCGGTGGCGGTGGTGGTCCTGATGCAGAAGTGGTTCGTCAAGGGCCTGGTGGAGTCCGACAAGTGAGTGGCGAGTGAGCCTCGAATGAGCGGCGCGCTCCCTGCCTGGCCGTATCCGCGCCGGATCGCCCATCGCGGCGCCGGCCGGCTCGCGCCGGAGAACACGCTGGCGGCGATCCGCCTCGGCGCCTCGTTCGGCTACACGATGTTCGAGTTCGACGTGAAGCTGAGCGGCGACGGCGTGCTGCTGCTGATGCACGACGCGACGCTCGATCGCACCACCGACGGGAGCGGCCGCGTCGCCGGGTTCGCGTTCGGGGAGCTGGCCCGGCTCGATGCCGGCGCCTGGCATTCGGACGCCTATGCCGGCGAGCCGATCCCGACGCTGGCGGGCGTGGCGCGCTGGCTGCTGCGCAACCGGGCCTCGGCCAACATCGAGATCAAGCCCTGCCCGGGACGCGAGGCCGAGACCGGCGCCGCGGTGGCGCTCGAGGCGCGCCGGCTGTGGCGGGACGCGGCGGTGCCGCCGCTGCTGTCGTCGTTTTCCGAGGCCGCGCTCGAGGCGGCGCGATACGCGGCGCCGGAGTTGCCGCGCGCGCTGCTGTGCGGGGCGCTGCCCGACGATTGGCTGCGCCGCTGCCGGGCGCTGGATTGCGTGGCGCTCGATGCCGACCATGCGACGCTGACCGGCGCGGTGATCCAGGCCGCGCACGATGCCGGCCTGCGCGTGCTCGCCTATACGGTGAACGATCCGGGACGCGCCGATACGCTGCTGGGCTGGGGGCTCGACGCCCTGATCACCGACGCGGTCGACCGGATCGCGGCCGGCTGAGCGGCAGCTCGTCGCCGCTCCTCGCCGTGCTTTGCCGGGACGGAACGAAAAGGGACGGAACGAAAAGGGGCGTGCCGGAACGAGGCCGCGATGCGCTTGACCGGGGTCAAGCGCCGGCTCCGGGGCGGGCCTTAGGATGGGCGGATCGCATCCGGAGACATGAATGCCTCTGTCCGAAGTCCAGGCAGGCGAGCTGCTGAACCAGATCCGCCGCCGGCTGTCCGTCCTCGAGGAGGAGATCGCCCGCAAGCTCGGCCAGGCGTCCGAGGAGTTCTCGGCGATCGAGAGCGTCGGCGACAGCGGCGATCTCTCGTCGATCCTGAACGAGGGCGAGATCGAGATGTCGGAGGCGTTGCGCGACATCGAGGAATGGCGCGGGCTGCGCGCCGCGCTGCGCCGGGTCGACGAGGGGACCTACGGCGTGTGCATCGACTGCGGCGTCGAGATCTCCGTCGAGCGGTTGCGCGCCGCGCCGATGGCGCTGCGCTGCGTCGATTGCCAGGTACGCTCGGAACGCGGGAAGGCCGCGCATCCGTCGTTCTGACCGGGGGCGCCGCACCGGGGCGCGCCGGCCCTATCCGAATCTTCCGTGAACGAACCAGCCGCGGCGCGCCTCGTCGGGCGCGAGGCGTTCGCGGTAGATCCAGTACAGCGCATGCTGCGCGTCCTCGGCGATGAAGTAGTCGCGCTGCACCAGCGAGGCATCCCACCAGCCGCCTTCGATCCGTTCGGGGCCGGCGAGCAGCGTCAGCGTCGAATGCCACCAGGGGCGGCCATCGCGCTCGTCGATCGCGACCGGATCGCGCAGCAGCCATAGGGGCCGGGGCAGGGCGGGTGCCGGCGGGTCGGCGGCGCGCGCGCGGGGGAGGCGTGTGCCCTCGAAGATCTCGACCCGGCAGGCGGCTTCCGGGCGATGATCGGCTGCCAGCGCCAGACGCTGGACCTGGCGCACGCCGAGGCGCGCCTGGAGCCGCTCGACCAGCCGGGCCAGCCCTTCGTGCGCCGCGGCGGGAGCGGGGAACAGGTCTGCGCAGGCGCCCGGCAGCGCCAGCACCTCGTCGCAGCGCAGGCGCAGGGCGCGCGCCGGCGCCGGCAGTCGCGTCACCGCCAGTTTCTCGCGCAGCAGCGTGCCCAGCCGCTGCGCGTCGCGGCTCGGGTCGGCGAGCCGGATCGTGAGCGGGATGCCGGCGTTCGGCGCGCCACCCGCATGCCGGTCGTGCTCGATGTGCAGCGTGAACTCGCGCACCGCGCAATGGCGTGCGGCGAGCCAGTCGGCCAGGCGGCCCAGCAGCCGCTGCGCCGCGAACGACAGTGCGCCGGCCTGCTCGACCTGCGCCAGCAGCTCGATGCGGGTCTCGAAGCATTCCGGAGCCTCGAACCAGCGGCGCGGCTCGGGCTGGCGTCCGCGTGCGCGATCGAGTGTCTCGAGCAGGGCTTGCCCGCCGCGACGGGCCAGCCCGGCGCGCGGCAGGGCGAGCAGGTCGTCGACGCGATCGGCGCCGATCGTCTCGAGGAGCTCGCGCTGTGCGGGATCCCGGGCGAGCAGGGCGGCCGGCAGGTCGCGCAGCCGCGCCTCGAGCGTCGTCCGCCCGGCCTGCAGGCCGTCACGATGGCGCGCGAACAGCCAGGCGGCGGTGGCGGTGGGCGCCGCGCCGATCCGGACCGAGAACCCTTGCGCGCGCAGGCCTTCGTACAGCCGGCCGCGCAGCGCGGCGGCGCCGCCGAAGCAGCGCAGGCTGGGAGCCACCTCGAGCAGCAGGCCGCAGGGATGCGGTGCCTGCCCGGGGTCGCCGGCCGGCGTGCGGGAAATGCGGCTGAAGGAGGCCTCGAGCGGCAGATCGGACTGCAGGCTGACCGCGGGCGTGAACTGCAGCGCCCAGGCGGCGAGCGCCTCGAGGGCGGCATGTTCCTGCGCCGCGTCGTGGTCGCGCAGCTGCAGGTCCGGGACGAGGGCCAGGGCGGCGGCCCGCTTCATGCCGGGGGTGATCCCCAGCGCGCGCGCCTCGTCATCGGCATCGAGGATGCGCAAGCGGTCGCACAACGCCAGCGGGAGCACCGGGCCGGGCGCGCCGGGCATGCCGCAGCGGATGGCATCGAGCGCCAGCCGGTCGAAAAACAGGCCGAACCACCACATGGCGCGGGACGGGGCCCCTGCCGGGGGCCGGTCAATGGGGCAGGCGGGCGCGCGCGGCGCTGCGAAGCCCGTGATCCGCACCTTCGGCCCGGGGGAGGCTCGCTGCCGCGGACGGCGGCGCGGCGCGCAGGCGGATCGACGAGACCGGCTGGGGGAGATCGACCAGGATCGGGGCTGCCATGAGCGGGCCGCGGCGCTTCAGGATCTGTACCGACAGGCGCTGCACGGGGCGCGGCAGCAGCAACAGGCGCAGCAGCGCCGGTGAAGCCTCGAACTGGGCAGCCAGCGGACGGAACAGGAAGGCCGGGCCGGCGGCGGACTGGGCGGCCGCCTGCATGCGCCGCAGATGCTCGGGGCGCGCCTGCGGCAACCAGGCGAGCAGGGCGCCGAAGGCCGAGCTCTTGAGCGTCTGCTCGATCGCCCAGAGCCGGTCGGCGGCATGGGGCGCCTGCACGACCAGCAGGTAGTCGAGGTCGATGCCATGGCTGGCGAGTGCCGGCGCATAGGGCTGCAGCGGCGGCGCCAGCAGGATGACGAAGCGGCGTTCGCGGGTGAGCTGGCGCAGCAGCGGCACCAGCAGGCGCAGCTCTCCGATGCCCGGGTCGCGGCCGATCAGCTCGGTGAGCATCCCCGCCGGCCAGCCGGCGCCGGGCAACTCGGCATCGAGAGCGGGAAAACCGCTGGACAGGGCGGCGACGCCGGCATGGCCGAGCTGACTGGCGCGCCAGACCGCGGCGGGCAGGGCCGGCGGCATCGTGGCCTCACAAGGCCCTGCCGCCGCGCAGCAGGCCGACCGCGATCCCTTCGAGGGCGAACGCGTCGCTGCGGCTGTCGACGACGATCGGCTCGAAGTCGGGGTTCTCGGGCAACAGCTCGATCGTGTGCCCCTTGCGCCGCCAGCGCTTGACGGTGACGTCGTCGCCGACGCGGGCGACGACGACCTGGCCGTTGCGCGCCTCGCCGGCCCGGCGCACCGCGAGCAGGTCGCCGTCGAGGATGCCGGCATCGCGCATGCTCATGCCGCGGACCTTCAGCAGGTAGTCGGGCTTCTCGTCGAACAGGTTCGGATCGATGGCGTAGCTGGCCTCGACGTGCTCCTGGGCGAGGATGGGGCTGCCGGCCGCGACCCGGCCGACCAGCGGCAGGCTCAGTGCCAGCTGGACCGCGCGCGGCGCCTCGTCGGTGGCATCGGGCAGCAGCTTCAGGCGGATGCCCCGCGAGGCGCCCGAGGCGAGCTCGATGACGCCCTTGCGCGCCAGCGCCTTCAGGTGTTCCTCGGCGGCATTCGGCGAGCGGAAGCCCAGTTGCGCGGCGATCTCCGCGCGCGTGGGAGGAAAGCCGGTATCGGCGATGTGCTGTCTGATCAGTGCCAGGATCTGCTGCTGGCGCGCGGTGAGATCCCGCATCGGGGAGGCTCCGTGTCGTCGTGTCCGGAATCTGTATTTTTATACAGTATCGGAGTCTTTTCAAGCCCCTCCGCGGCGAACGCCCGCGCCGGAGGGAGGGATCCGGCCTCGCCCGCGCGCGGACCTGATGTCGCGCAAGAATGCGCGGGCGCGCTACTGTGCATTCCCGGAGGTTTGTGGCAAAGTCGAAAAACGGACCGGCAGGACGGTCCGCGGAATTGCATTTCCCGGTTTGCTCGCTCAGGTGTCCCTCGAAATGCAATGAGTCCAACGGTCCGAGGAACGAGTTTTCGATGGGAACCAAGATCTACGTGGGCAACCTGCCGTGGCGCGCCACCGATGCACAGCTGGCGCAGCTGTTCGGCAATCACGGTGAAGTGGTCGATGCCAAGATCGTCACCGACCGCGAAACCGGCCGCTCGCGCGGCTTCGGTTTCGTCACGATGGCGTCCGACGAAGCGGCGCAGGCCGCCATCCGCGCGTTGAACGGGCATTCGCTCGAAGGCCGCAGCCTGGTCGTCAACGAGGCGCGCGAGCAGTCCGGCGGTTTCGGCCGTGGCGGTGGCGGCGGTGGTGGCGGCTACGGCGGCGGTGGCGGCGGTGGTGGCCGCGGCGGTTATGGAGGCGGTGGCGGCGGCTACGGTGGTGGCGGCGGCGGTGGTGGCCGCGGCGGCTACGGCGGAGGCGGCGGAGGCGGCGGCTATGGGGGCGGCGGCGGTTACGGTGGCGACCGCGAGGGCGGTGGCGGCCGGGGCGGTCAGCGTCGCGCCCGCCAGTTCGGCCAGTAGTCCCGCTCGCTCTTCCGTCCCGGCTTCGCGCCGCTCGGGCCGGCGCGAAGCCGTATTCCCGGAGCCCCGGGCGAAGGGGCGAGCCGGGCCGTTCCGCTTCGCCCGCGCCGGCTCGCGGGCCCGGGGGCTCGCTACATGCCCGCTCGCTACATGCCCGAGTAGTTCGGGCCGCCGCCCCCTTCGGGGACGACCCAGACGATGTTCTGGGTCGGGTCCTTGATGTCGCAGGTCTTGCAGTGCACGCAGTTCTGCGCGTTGATCTGCAGCCGCTCGCCGCCGTCGTCGTCGCGCACGAACTCGTACACGCCCGCCGGGCAATAGCGTTGCTCGGGGCCGGCGTAGCGGGCCAGGTTCACCGACACCGGCGCCGACGGATCCTTCAGCGTCAGGTGGATCGGCTGGTTCTCCTCGTGGTTGGTGTTCGAGATGAACACCGACGAGAGCCGGTCGAAGCTCAGCGCGCCGTCCGGCTTCGGATACCGGATCGGCTGGCATTCGGCCGCCGGCAGCAGGTACGCGTGGTCGGGCTGCGCGGTATGCAGCGTGAACGGTGCCTTGCCGCGGAACAGCACCTGGTCGATCCCGACCAGCAAGGTGCCGAGCCACAGGCCCTTGGACATCGCCGGCTTGAAATTGCGCGCGCGATACAGCTCGTCGTGCAGCCACGAGGCGCGGAAGGCGTCGGCGTAGGCGACGAGCTCGTCGCCGGCGCGCCCTGCGGCCAGCACATCGAAGGCTGCCTCGGCGGCCAGCATGCCGGTCTTGATCGCGGCATGGCTGCCCTTGATCCGTGACGCGTTCAGGAAGCCGGCTTCACAGCCGACCAGACAGCCGCCCGGGAAGGTGAACTTCGGCAGCGAGTTCAGGCCGCCCGCGGTGATCGCCCGGGCGCCGTACGCGAGCCGCTTGCCGCCCTCGAGGAAGGCGCGGATCGCCGGATGGGTCTTGTAGCGCTGGAATTCCTCGAACGGCGACAGGTAGGGGTTGCGGTAGTTCAGGCCGACCACGTAGCCGACGGCGACCTTGTTGTCGCCGAGGTGATAGAGGAAGGAACCGCCGTAGGTGGCATTGTCCAGCGGCCAGCCGGCGGTATGGACGACGAGGCCCGGCTTCGACTTCGCCGGGTCGATCTCCCACAGCTCCTTGAGGCCGATGCCGTAGCTCTGCGGATCGCGTCCCGCGTCGAGCCCGAAGCGGGCGATCAGCTGCCGGCCCAGGTGGCCGCGCGCGCCTTCGGCGAAGAACGTGTACTTCGCGTGGAGTTCCATGCCGGGCTGGAAGCCGCCGGTCGGCTGGCCGTCGCGGCCGACGCCCATGTTCCCGGTGGCCACGCCCTTGACCGATCCGTCGTCGCGGTAGAGCACCTCGGCCGCCGCGAACCCGGGGAAGATCTCGACGCCCAGGGCCTCGGCCTGCTCGCCGAGCCAGCGCACGACGTTGCCGAGCCGGACCACGTAGTTCCCGTGGTTCCGGAAGCATTCGGGCAGCAGCCAGCTGGGGACCCGGCGCGCGCCGGATTCGGACAGGAACAGGAAGCGGTCCTCGACGACCTCGGTGTCGAGCGGGGCCCCGCGCTCGCGCCAGTCGGGCAGCAGTTCGTCGATCGCGCGCGGATCCATGACCGCGCCCGACAGGATGTGCGCCCCGATCTCCGAGCCCTTCTCGATGACGCACACGCCGATTTCGGTCTCTCGTTCGGCGGCGAGCTGCTTCAGACGGATGGCGGCCGCGAGGCCGGCGGGGCCGCCGCCGACGATCACGACGTCGAACTCCATCGAATCGCGCTCAATATCCATGGAATGGACTCCCCGGGGTGTCTCGGTCGATGCAGATAGGGCCACGATTGTCCGGAAACTGGGGGCCCTGCGCAAACGGCGCGCGGCCGTCGCGACGGGCAGGTTCCGGCTTCGGCTAACATCGTGCCCGAATCGATTCCAACCGCCTTCGCTCCAAGGAGACCGCACCGTGCCCACCCGATTCGATCTCGACGGCAAGACCGCCCTGGTGACCGGTGCCTCGAGCGGCCTCGGGGCGCGCTTCGCGCGCGTGCTCGCCGACAACGGGGCGCAGGTCGTGCTGGCGTCCCGGCGCGTCGAGCGACTGAAGGAGCTGCGCGCCGAGATCGAGGCGGCCGGCGGCGACGCGCACGTGGTGGCGCTCGACGTGACCGACGTGGCCGGCATCCGCGCCGCGATCGGGCAGGCCGAGGCCGAGGCCGGGCCGATCGACATCCTGGTCAACAACTCGGGCGTGAGCACCACGCAGCGGCTGGTCGACGTGACGCCCGAGGAATACGACTTCACCTTCGACACCAACACCCGGGGCGCGTTCTTCGTCGCGCAGGAGGTCGCGCGCCGGATGATCGCGCGCGCCAAGTCCGATCCGGGCCGGCAGGCGCGCATCGTCAACATCGCCTCGCTGGCGGCGCTGCGGGTGCTGGCCCAGATCGGGGTCTACTGCATGAGCAAGGCCGCCGTGGTGCAGATGACCAAGGCGATGGCGCTGGAATGGGGACGCTACAACATCAACGTCAACGCGATCTGCCCGGGCTACATCGAGACCGAGATCAATGAGCATCACTGGCAGACCGAGGCCGGGCAGAAGCTCGTCCAGATGCTGCCGCGGCGGCGCATCGGCAAGCCCGAGGATCTCGACGGCGTGCTGATGCTGCTCGCCTCGGACCAGTCGCATTTCGTGAACGGCGCGGTGATCGCGGCCGACGACGGCTTCGGGGTCTGAGGGCGCCGCCGCCCCCGCCGGTTCCCGCGCGGGAAGGCCGCGCTCCGCCCGCGGCCTGGCGCGCGCCGGTTCAGTTCAGCGGGATGCCGGCCGTCGCGATGGCCTGCTTCCAGTAGGCGAACTCGGCCTGCCAGAACTCGCCCAGCGCGCGCGAACCCATGGGGCTGGGAAGGGCGCCCAGGTCGGTGAGCCGGCCGACCGCCTCCGGTTGGGCGCAGCCGTCGAGCACGGCCTTCTCCAGCCGGGCGATCACGTCCGGCGGCGTGCCCGCGCGCGTGAACACGCCGAACCAGCTGGAATTGGCGAAGCCCGGGATGCCCTGCTCGGCGAACGTCGGCACGTCGGGCAGCGCTGCCGAGCGCTGTTCGGTCGAGACGCCGATGGCGCGCACGTTGCCGGCGCGGATCATCCCCATCACGCCGGTGATGTTGTCCAGCACCGCGGCGAGGTTGCCGCCCATCAGGTCCTGGATCGCGGCGGCGGCCCCGCGATACGGGACGTGCGTCATGCCGAAGCGCCCGTCGCGCTTGAGCAGCTCGCCGGTCAGGTGCATGACGCTGCCCGTGCCGCCCGTGCCGTAGTTGGCGCGCCCGGGGTTGGCGCGCGCCCAGGCGGCGAACTCGCGGAAGTCGCGCGCGGGGATGTCCTTGTTGATGATGAGCACGTTGGGCAGCTTGCACACCATCGCCACCGGCGCGAACGCGCCGACCGGATCGTAGGTCAGGTTCTTGCCCTGGGTGATCGGCGTGATCACGGCCGAGGTCACGATGCTGGCCAGCAGCGTGTAGCCGTCCGGCGCCGCGCGGGCGACCTCGGCCGCGCCGATCGCGCCGGCGGCACCGCCCTTGTTGTCGACCACCACGGTGCCCTTGAGCGCATCGGCGGTCTGCTTGGCCACGAGGCGCCCGACGATGTCGGTCGAGCCCCCGGGCGGATACGGGATCACGAGGCGGATCGGCCGTTCGGGAAACTCCGCCGCGCGCGCGCCGCCGGCGCAGGCCAGCGCGGCCAGCGCCGAGCCGCCGATCAGGAGGTCGCGCCGCTTCGGGGAGGCAGGGGAGAAGGTATGGTCGCTCATGATGGCTCCTGGTGACAGGTTCAGCGCGGCTGCCGTCCCAGCGTCCGGCGCAGGTGGGCAATGGCATCGCTCTGGCGCCCGATCCAGGCGTCCTCGAGCGCGCGTGCGCGCTCGATCAGCCGTTCGAAGACGCCGATGCCGGTGATACGGCCGAAGACGTGGCCGTGGATCGATGGATTGAGCCGCACGGCGCCGCGCTCGTGACGCTCGACGTAGTCGAGCCAGTCGTCGAACAATTCGAGCATCTGGCGGGGCGGGTTGCCGTAGCGGATCGCATGCGGGGTGTCGTTCATCTCCATGCCGCCGGGGAATGCCGCGATCTCGTGCTCGCCGAAGCGCACCAGGTAGGGCAGGTCGTCGTTCATGGTGTCGCCGTGCCAGAGATACCCCTCCTGCGCCAGCAGGCGCGCGGTGCGCGGGCTCGGCGAGGCGCGCGGGCTGATCCAGCCGGTGGGCCGGACGCCGCAGGCGCGCTCGAGGGTTTCCGTCGTGCGCCGGATGTTGGCGCGCTCGGCTTCCTCGTCCAGGCAGGCCGGGATGACATCCATGCCCCAGGAGTGCGCGACGATCTCGTGCCCGGCGTCCGCGATGAGGCGCAGGGTTCGGGGTTCGCGCTCGGCCAGCACGCCGCATACCAGCATGCTGGCCCGGACCTGCTGGCGCTCGAGAACGTCCAGGATGCGGTGGATGCCGCGCCGCACGCCGTACTCCACCCATCCCAGCGCGTTGAGGTCGGGCGTGCCCGGCCGCAGCGGATTGCCCATCGGCCCGAAGCCGGGCCAGGCGTCGTCGGACCAGCCCTCGAGGGCGACGCGGAAGAAGATCCCCAGGCGCTTGCCGTCGGGCCAGCGGAAATCGGGGGCCGGCAGGGTTTCGATGCCGCCTGCGTGGACGTGGAGCGCGGTGGGCATTGGGGTGCGGCTGTCCTGGTGCCGGAGGTGAAGGACCCTTTCGGGAGGACCCTCTCGGGAAGCCTGGCGGACAGCTTAAGCAGCGTCGTCGATCGCTACAAATGATACTTTTCGTACAGAGTGTTGATCCTCGCGCAACACTCACGGGCCGCGCCGCGAGCGCGATCGCCGCGCGAACGGGCCCTAGCCCGGCGTCGACTGCCCGATCCGGATCAGTCGATCGAGGAATGCGGCGGCCGCCACCGGGAGGGTGCGCTGGGCCAGCACGCAGACGTCGATGCCGCCCTGCGCCAGCAGCGGATCGCTCAGCGGGATGCCCGCCAGTTGCCCCGCGGCGAGCTCGTGGCGGATGGACATCGACGACAGCAGGGTGAGGCCGCCGCCGTTGCGCGCGAAGCCGCGCAGGACCGCGAGCGAATTCGTCTCCAGCGCCGGTGCCAGGTGCACCCCGGACATCTGGCTCTGCAGGTCGATCAGGCGCCGCACGCCGAAGCTGGTGTCGGGCAGGGCCAGGCGCTGCTGCGCGAGCTGGGCCAGCGACAGGCTCTTGCGGCGCGCCAGCGGGTGGCCGGGCGTCATCACGGCCAGCAGCGGGACATGCAGGTGCAGCACCGAGCGCAGGTCGCGGGTGGGGCGCAGGTCGAAGACCAGGCCGATGTCGGCCTCGCCGTTGACGAGGCCGGCCACGATGGCGTTGGCCGCGGTGATGCGCAGCGAGAACGTGATGTCGGGATGGTCGTTCTGGAACTGCGCGACGGCCGGCGCGAGGAAGTCCGATGCGTAGCCTTCGACCGACATCAGGTCGACGTGGCCGCGCAGCAGGTTTTGCAGCGCATCCAGCTCGGAGTGCATGCGCTCGACGCCGTTGAGCACGTCGCGGACGTGGTTCAGGTAGATCTTCCCGGCGGCCGTCAGCGCCATGCCGCGGGCGCGACGCTCGAACAGCCGGACGCCGAGGTCCTGCTCGAGCCGCTGCAGCTCGCGGCTGAGCGCCGACGGGGTGACGAACAGGCGATCGGCCGCGGCCCGGATGGATCCGGTGCGGGCGACTTCCTGGAAGCGGAGCAGGGTGGTGTGGAACATGGAGGCATTCTCGCCATGTGTTGCATATTCTGCAACACGGTGTTCGAAACTATTCGTTTGATGCAAGTCGCCGGCTGGCGCACATTGAACGTCACTCGTTCAGGAAAGGAACCGCCCGGTGGCCAAGAAAGTGATCTACAGCCCGAGAGTGACCCGGACGAAGGCGCCCCACGCGCACGCCGTGCGCACGGGGAACCTGGTGTTCGTTTCGGGTTGCCCGGCGTACTTCGACGACATGCAGCTCGCGAAGGGCGACTTCAGGGCGCAGATGCGCCAGTGCATGACGAACGTGAAGCACATCCTCGAGGATGCGGGCTCGTCGCTGGCGCAGGTGGTCAAGGTCAACGTGTTCCTCGATCGTCGCGCCGACTTCGACGAGATGAACGAGATCTATCGCGAGTTCTTCGGCGACGATCCCGACACCTGGCCGGCGCGGACCACGGTCGAGGCCCGGCTGCCGCGCAAGGATTTCCTGCTCGAGATCGAGTGCGTCGCCGAGGTGGAGTGAGTCCGTGGGACGCATCGAGACCCGGCTGGCGGAACTGGGCATCGTGTTGCCCGATGCGCCGGTGATCAAGGCCAACCCCGCGCTGGTGCCGGGCGTCGCGGTCGGCAACCTGCTTTTCTGCCAGGGCGCCCTGGGCCACACCAACGGCGAGTTCCCGTATCTCGGCAAGGTCGGCGACAAGGTGTCCGAGGAGCAGGCCTACCAGTCCGCGCGGTTGTGCGCCATCAACCACCTCGCGCAGGCCAAGGCCGTGCTGGGCGACCTCGATCGCATCGTGCGGGTGGTGCAACTGCTGATCTACGTCAACGGCGCGCCCGGCTTCGAGCGTGCCCCGTACGTCTCGAACGGGGCCTCGGACCTGTTCGTGCAGGTCCTCGGCCCCGAGCGCGCCGCGATGGCGCGCGCCAGCCTGAGCGTGCCGGATCTGATCTACACGGCGCCGGTCGAAACCCTCTGCACGTTCGAGATCCGGCCCGGAACCTGAAACCATGGAGGCAGCATGATGCAACGACGTGATCTCCTGCGCGCGCTCGGGCTCGGCGCGCTCGCGCCGGCCTTGCCGGCCCTGGCGGACACGTTTCCGTCGCGCCCCATCACCCTGGTCAGCCCGTGGGCCGCGGGCGGAACGAACGACCTGCTGTGCCGTCTGCTGGCGCGCGAGGCCGGCAAGGTGCTCGGCCAGCCCATCGTCGTGGAGAACAAGCCGGGCGCGAGCGGAGTGATCGGCACCGCCGGCGTGGCACGGTCCCGCGCCGACGGCTATACGCTGACGCTGGGCAGCACGCCCGGCTACGCGACGGCGCCGGCGCTCTATCCGAAGCTGCCCTACGATCCGCAGCGCGACTTCGTGCCGGTGATCGGCGTGGCGACGGTGCCCAACGTGCTGGTGGTGAATCCCTCGCTGCCGGTGTCGAACCTGCGCGAGCTGATCGCCTACGTCAAGGAGCGGCCCGGGAAGCTGAGCTACGGCTCGGTCGGGCCCGGCTCGACGCAGCACCTGTGCGCCAAGCTGTTCGAGAGCATGACAGGCACGCAGATGATCCACGTGCCCTACAAGGGGACGGCGCCGGCGATGCAGGACCTGCTGGCGGGAGTCATCACGCTGGCCTTCGAGAACATGCCGCCGGTGCTGCCGCAGATCCGGGGCGGCGGCCTGAAGGCCTTGAACGTGACTTCGGCCAGGCGGGTGAGCCAGTTGCCCGACGTCCCGACCATGGCGGAGTCCGGCCTCGCCGACTTCTCCTCCGCGGTCTGGTACGCGGTGTTCGCGCCCGCCGGAGTTCCGGAAGCCGTCGTCGCGCGCCTGCAGGACGCGTTCATGGCGGCCTTGCGCGAGCCCGAGTCGGTGGCGCAGCTCACGAGCCTCGGCCTGACGACGCTCGCGACCAACGCCGAGGAGACGCGCGCCCTGGTGCGGTCGGATGCGGCCAGGTGGGGCGAGGTCATACGCGCGGCCGGGATCAAGCCGGAATGACCTAGCCGCGAGCCCGGTTCATGGAAGATTCGACCAGGCATCCGGCGAGCGCCGCCGCGCGGGCGCCGGCCGCGGGGCGGCTCGCGGGGCGTGTCGCGTTCGTCACCGGGGCCGGGAAGGGCCTGGGCCGGGCGATCGCCCAGGGGCTCGCGGAAGCGGGCGCGGACGTCGTGCTGGTCGCGCGCACGCGCGCCGACCTGGAAGCCGTGGCGCGCGAAGTCGAGGCCCGCGGCGGTCGCGCCCTGGTGGCGACAGCGGACGTGACCGACAGCGCGCAGGTCGGCGCCGCGGTCGACGGTGCGCTCGCCGCCTTCGGGCGCATCGACATCCTCGTCAATGCGGCGGGCGGCAGCCTGCGCAAGCCGACCCTGGAGATCGACGACGCGGAATGGGACCGCGTGATCGCCGCCAACCTGTCGTCGACCTTCAAGGTCTGCCGCGCGGTCGGCCGCCACATGGTCGCGCAGCGGGCCGGCGCGATCATCAACATCGCTTCCACGGCCGGGGTGCGCGGCCGGCCGGCGAACGCGCCGTACTCGGCCGCCAAGGCCGCCGTCATCAATTTCTCGAAGGCGGTCGCGATGGAGTGGGCGGGCCACGGCGTGCGCGTCAACGTGCTCGCGCCGGGGCGCTTCCTCACGCCCCTGACGGAGTCGGAGATGTCCGTGCCGGAGAAGTACGCCGCCTTCGTGCGCCAGGTGCCGCTGGGCCGCATCGGCCGGCCGGAGGAGCTGAAGGAAATCGCCGTGTGGCTGGCCAGCGACGCCTCCGCCTACGTCACGGGCAGCGTGGTCACGCTCGACGGAGGGCAGACGCTCGCGTGATGCGCGGGGCGTCGGGGCCGGGCATCGCGCCCGGCCTCTGCCGAGGCGCTCAGCCGCTGCCCAGCCGCCGCCGGACGCCCGCGCGGATGTGGCGCACGCCGAGCGCGACCGCGATCGCGATCGGCACGATCGCCAGCCCGGTGGCGAGCTCCGGGTCCACCGGCCAGCCGATCGCCTTCATCGCCTTGAACAGATAGCCGGCGATGCCGGCGCCGTAATAGGTGATGGCGGCGACCGACAGGCCTTCGACGGTCTGCTGGAGATGCAGTTGCAGCTTGGCGCGCCGGTTCATCGCCGCGAGCAGCGCCTGGTTGTGCCGTTCCCGCTCGATCTCGACGCGCGTGCGCAGCAGGGCGCTGGCGCGCGCGATGCGTTCGGCCAGCGTCTCGATGCGGCGCCCGACGCTTTCGCAGAACGCCATCGCCGGGTCGAAGCGGCGCTCGAGGAACGCGGTGAGCGTCTGCAGCCCCGGCAGGCGTTGCTGGCGCAGCTCGGCGCCGCGCTGGCGCACCAGCGCATGGTAGGCGCGCGCGGCGCCGAAGCGGAAGCCGACCGAGGCGGCGATGCGCTCGATGGTGCCCGCGAGCCGGCTCACTTCGCGCAGCAGCTCGGGCTCGTCCTCGACCGGCGCCGACTCGAGCCGGCCGATCAGGGTGCCCAGGGCGGCCTCGACGCGGTCGAGCTCGATGGCCCCGGTGCGCGCGATCGGGAAGGCGAGCATGGCCATCATCCGGTAGACCTCGACCTCGATCAGGCGCTGCACGACGCGGCCCGCGTGAGTGGGGCCGAGCGAGCGGTCGAGCACCAGGATCCGGGTGAAGCCGCGCGCGTCGACGCGAAAATCGGTGAACGCGTGGGCCGCGCCGTCGGCGATGGAGGCGCCGGCGAGCTCGCCGGGGCCGAACGCCGCGCCGGCCTGGGCCGCATCGTCCGTGCCGCCGCTTGCCGGCAGCAGCGCGACATGGACCGCAGCGATCAGCGAGCCGGGCAGCGCATCGAGCCATCCGGCGGGCAGCGCGTCGATCGCGGGCCGCGCGAACGGCGCGCCGGCGTCCGCGCCATCGCAGTAGACGGTGTAGTCGTCGAACTCGCCGTGGCGTTCGCGCTTGAGCCGGAAACCGCCGAAATCGGCGAAGAAATGGCCGTCGTCCCCGGCATCGGGAGCGGTGACCCCGGTGAGCCGGCACAGGTGCGCGAGCGGGTCCGGCGCTCCGGTTCCGGACGGTGCGGTCGCCGGCGCCCCGGGCCCGGACTGTGCGGTCGCCGGCGCGCCGGCCGGGCCGCGAGCCGGGCGCAGCAGGGCGATGTGCGACACTCGCTGCGGAACGGCAAGCGGCCGGCGCGGGCGCGCGTGGATCTCGTTCTGGAGGGCGTCCCGCTCGGGATGGATATTCATGACGGTGCGCCGACGCCGCGGGCCGGGGTCGGCGGATGAGGGAAACGAGTGAGCGAACGCATCCTGGTCTTCGAACTGGAGATCCCGATCCGCTGGGGCGACATGGACGCGATGGGCCACGTCAATAATACGGTCTATTTTCGCTACATGGAGCAGGTGCGCATCAGCTGGTTCGACACGATGGGGTTCACGCCCGATCCGTCGAAGCCGGGCCTGGTGATCATCGACGCCCGGTGCACGTTCCTGCGCGAGCTGGTCTACCCCGGGACGGTGCTCGTGCGCCAGTACGTGGGCCGGATGGGGCGCTCGAGCTGCGAGAGCTACGTCGACATGTTCCGGACCGACGATCCGGAGACGCTCTGCGCGCAGGGAGCCGCGAAGCTGGTCTGGGTCGAGTTCCCGAAGCGCAAGTCGGCGCCGCTGCCCGAAGCGATCCGCCGGGCGGTGACGACGCCGCGCGTTCGCCAGGGTGGACAGGCGCTCTAGGGCAACCGGTCCCGGCCATCGGGGAAGCGCCCGGCGGGCCTGCGGCCGGGCCCGCCGGCGCTACTGCAGGCCGCTCACGTCGACCCGGCAGCCGCTCCGGGCGACGATCTCGTCCGGCGTGACGCCGGGGGCGAGCTCGCGCAGCATCAGGCCGCCCGGCGCGACCTCGAGCACGCCGAGGTCGGTGATGATCATGTCGACCACGCCGACCCCGGTGAGCGGGAGCGTGCATGCCGGCAGGATCTTCTTCTCCTCGGAGCCGTCCTTCTTCTTCGCGGTGTGCTCCATCAGCACGATCACGCGGCCGACGCCGGCCACGAGATCCATCGCGCCGCCCATCCCCTTGACCATCTTCCCGGGGATCATCCAGTTGGCGAGGTCGCCGGTCTCGCTGACCTGCATCGCGCCGAGGATCGCGAGGTTGATCTTGCCGCCGCGAATCATCGCGAAGGAGTCGGCCGACGAGAAGATCGACGAGCCCGGCAGCGTCGTCACGGTCTGCTTGCCGGCGTTGATCAGGTCGGGATCGACCTCGTCCTCGGTGGGGAAGGGGCCGATCCCGAGCAGGCCGTTCTCGGACTGCAGCCAGACTTCCATCTCGGGCGGCACGTGGTTGGCCACCAGCGTGGGCAGGCCGATCCCGAGGTTCACGTAGAAGCCGTCGCGCAGTTCCCGGGCCGCGCGCGCGGCCATCTGGTCACGATTCCAGGGCATTGGGGTCTCCTACCGCGTGGTGCGGTGCTCGATGCGCTTCTCGGGCGTCGGGTTGTGCACGATCCGGTGCGTGTAGATGCCGGGCAGGTGGATCTGGTCCGGGTCGATCTCGCCGGTGGGCACGATCACCTCGACCTCGACGATCGTGACGCGTCCGGCCATCGCGGCGTTCGGGTTGAAGTTGCGCGCGGTGCGCCGGAACACGAGGTTGCCCGCGCGGTCGGCCATCCACGCCTTGACCAGCGAGACGTCGGGGACCAGCGAGCGTTCCATCACGTAGGTGTGGCCGTCGAACTCGCGCAGCTCCTTGCCTTCGGCGACGATGGTGCCGACCCCGGTGCGCGTGAAGAACGCCGGGATGCCCGCGCCGCCGGCGCGCAGCTTCTCGGCCAGGGTGCCCTGCGGGGTGAACTCGAGCTCGAGCTCGCCCGCGAGGTACTGGCGCTCGAACTCCTTGTTCTCGCCGACGTACGAGGCGATCATCTTGCGCACCTGCCGGGTCAGGAGCAGCTGGCCCAGGCCGAAGCCGTCGACGCCGGCGTTGTTGGAGATGCAGGTCAGGTTCCGGACTCCGGAATCGCGCAACGCGGCGATCAGCGCCTCCGGGATGCCGCACAGGCCGAAGCCGCCGACCGCGATCGTCTGGCCGTCGGCGACGACGCCCGCCAGGGCGGCCGCGGCGCTGGGGTATACCTTGCTCATCGATGTCCTCGCGTGGATCGTGTGCCCCTCGGCAGCGATTATAAGGGCCGCTACAATCGGTTCACCGGACGGGCCCTGCGCGGTGCGGGCGATTCCGGACAAGGCGGCTACGATGACCGATCCGAACCGGGGGCGAGACGCCCCGTTCCAGCCGGAGGGCCCGGGCCCGGGACCGGCGCATGTCCCGGCCGGGCCGGCGCGGGCCGGCGGGCCCGATCCGGATGCGGCCGAGGCGACGCTCGCGCGGCTGCGGCGGGTGGAGGCGGAACGCGACCTGCAGCGCGACATGGCGCTGCGCTTCGAGCGGGAGCTCGACGCCCAGCGGCGCGAACTGAGCGACGCCGTGGCGCGCGAGCTCGGCGAGCAGCTCGCCGGGCTGCGCTCGATGGCCGAGACGCTCGAGGCGCGGCTGGCCGCGCGCGAGCCGTCGCTGTCGGAGCTGGCGCGGCTGGTCCGCCGCAGCACCGAGGCGATCGCGGCGACGATGCGCTCGCTGGTCGCGCGCGCGCCGGGCCGCGAGATGCCGGGCGAGTCGCTGCCCGACGGGCTGCGCGCGCTCGCGGCCGACCGGCGGCTGCGGCACGTCGGCGCGCGGATCGAGCTGCTGCTGGAGCCGGCCGACGACGACCGCTTCGGCCTCGGCGCACCCGGGGTCGAGGCGCTGGCCTGGCGCATCGCCGACCACGCGCTGGAGCGGGCGCTGCAGGAGGGCGAAGCGAGCATGGTGGTGGTCTCGGCGATCCGCGAGGACGGCGAGCTGCGGCTCCAGGTCAGCGACGACGGCCGCCCCTGGGTCGCCGTGCGGGCCGGCGCCGCCGCGCTCGCGGCGCTCGACGACCTGGCCCGCCGGGCCGCGGACTGCGGCGGCGAGTGCACGATCGCGCCGGGCGAAGCGGGCGGGACCGAGCTGCGCGTCCGCCTGCCCTGGCCGGGGACGGCGCCGGGCTGAGCGGGCGCGGGAACGCGGCCGGGCACCGCATCCCGACGGCGCCGGGATCGTCGCTTCGCCTGTATATAATCACGGTTTACCGGGCGGGCCTCATGACCAAATTCGTATTCGTCACCGGTGGCGTGGTGTCCTCGCTGGGCAAGGGGATCGCCGCCGCGTCGATCGCCGCGCTGCTCGAGTCGCGTGGCATCCGGGTCACGCTGCTCAAGCTCGACCCGTACATCAACGTCGATCCCGGAACGATGAGCCCGTTCCAGCACGGCGAGGTGTTCGTCACCGAGGACGGCGCCGAGACCGACCTGGACCTGGGGCACTACGAGCGGTTCGTCTCGGCGCGGATGCGCCGCACCAACAACTTCACCACCGGCCAGATCTACGAGTCGGTGATCAAGAAGGAGCGCCGCGGCGAGTACCTCGGCCGCACGGTGCAGGTGATCCCGCACATCACGAACGAGATCCTGGCCTTCATCGAGCGCGGGGCCGGCGTGGGCACGCCCGACGCGGCCCAGGTGGCGATCGTCGAGATCGGCGGCACGGTGGGCGACATCGAGTCGCTGCCGTTCCTCGAGGCCGCCCGGCAGATGAGCCTGAAGCTCGGCCGCGGCAACGCCTGCTTCGTCCACCTGACGCTGGTGCCGTTCATCCCGTCGGCGGGCGAGCTCAAGACGAAGCCGACCCAGCATTCGGTCCAGAAGCTGCGCGAGATCGGGATCCAGGCCGACATGCTGATGTGCCGGGCCGACCGGCGCATCCCCGAGGACGAGCGGGCGAAGATCTCGCTGTTCTCGAACGTGCCGCTCGATTCGGTGATCTCGGTCTGGGACGCCACCAGCATCTACAAGATCCCGCGCATGCTGCACGAGCAGGGCGTCGACCGCACGCTGTGCGAGATCCTGCGGCTCGACACGCGACCCGCCGACCTGAGCGTCTGGGACCGCCTGGTCCAGTCGCTCGAGAACCCGAAGCACGAAGTGCGCATCGCGATGGTCGGCAAGTACGTCGACCTCACCGAGTCGTACAAGTCGCTCAGCGAGGCGCTGGTGCATGCCGGCATCCACACCGAGAGCCGGATCCGCATCGACTACATCGATTCCGAGCGCATCGAGGCCGAGGGGCCGTCGATGCTCGCCGGCTTCGACGCGATCCTGGTGCCCGGCGGATTCGGCCGGCGCGGCGTCGAAGGCAAGATCCAGGCGATCCGCTTCGCGCGCGAGAACGGCGTGCCTTATCTCGGCATCTGCCTGGGGATGCAACTCGCGGTGATCGAGTTCGCGCGCCACGTCTGCGGGCTCGAGGGCGCGAACAGCACCGAGTTCGACCCGCAGGCGCCGCATCCGGTCGTCGGCCTGATCACCGAATGGCTCGATCGCGGCGGCCGGGTCGAGCGGCGCGACGCGCAGTCCGACCTCGGGGGCACGATGCGGCTGGGCGCGCAGCGCTGCCCGGTGGTGCCCGGCACGCTGGCGGCGTCGATCTACGGCGAGGAGGTCAACGAGCGCCACCGCCATCGCTACGAGGTCAACAACCATTACGTCGGGCGCTTCGAGCAGGCGGGGCTGGTGGTCGCCGCGCGCACGCCCTCCGAGGGCCTGAGCGAGATGATCGAGCTGCCGCGCAGCGGCCCGATGGCGCATCCCTGGTTCGTCGGCGTCCAGTTCCATCCGGAATTCACCTCGACGCCGCGCGCCGGCCATCCGCTGTTCCGCGCCTATGTCGAGGCGGCGCTCGCGCGGGCCTCGCTGCGCCCGGCGCGCGGCGAGCCCGGCGTGGTCCGGCTGGCCTGAGGCGGCGTTCATGCGGCTCTGCGGTTTCGAGGTCGGCCTCGATCGTCCGTTCTTCCTGATCGCCGGCCCGTGCGCGATCGAGTCCCGCGAGCTGGCGCTGGAGACCGCTGCCGAGCTCAAGGCGCTCACCGCGGCACTCGAGATCCCGTTCATCTACAAGTCGTCGTTCGACAAGGCGAACCGCAGCTCGGGCGCCTCGTTCCGGGGCCCGGGGATCGACGAGGGTCTGCGGATCCTGGACGAGGTCCGGCGCCAGGTCGGCGTGCCGGTGCTCACCGACGTGCACGAGGTCGACCAGATCGCGCCGGTCGCGGCGGTGGTCGACGTGCTGCAGACGCCGGCCTTCCTGGTGCGCCAGACCGACTTCATCCGCGCGGTCGCCTCGGCCGGCCGGCCGGTCAACGTCAAGAAAGGCCAGTTCCTCGCGCCGCACGAGATGAAGAACGTGGTCGACAAGGCGCGCGCGGCCGCGCTCGAGGCGGGCGGGGACGGCGACAACATCCTGGTCTGCGAACGCGGCGTCTCGTTCGGCTACAACAACCTGGTCTCGGACATGCGCTCGCTGGCGATCATGCGCGAGACCGGCTGCCCGGTGGTGTTCGACGCCACGCATTCGGTGCAGCTGCCGGGCGGGCAGGGCACCTCGTCGGGCGGCCAGCGCGAGTTCGTGCCGGTGCTGGCGCGCGCGGCGGTCGCCGCCGGCGTCTCGGGCCTGTTCATGGAGACGCACCCCGATCCGGCGAAGGCGCTGTCCGACGGGCCGAACGCATGGCCGCTGCCGCGGATGGCCGAGCTGCTCGCGACGCTGAAGGCGCTCGACGCGATCGTCAAGCGCGACGGCTTCGCCGAGCAGTCGGTCCGCGAATAGCCGGCCCCGGAATCGCCACTGCAACCGGCCACCCCCAACTGCTCGCGAGGAGCCGCATGACCGCCTACGTGATCGCCGACGTCAAGGTGACCGACCCGGAGAAGTACAAGGAGTATACGGCGCTGTCGCCCGGCGCGATCGCGGCCGCCGGCGGCCGCTTCCTGGTGCGCGGCGGCGCGCACGAGGTGCTCGAGGGCGGCTGGACGCCGAACCGGATGGTGATGGTCGAGTTTCCCGACGTCGCCGCGGCGCGCGCGTTCTACGATTCGGCGCAGTACCGCGAGGCGCGCGCGAAACGCGCCGGTGCAACGGAGTTCTTCAACATGGTGGTGGTCCAGGGAGTGGATCGGGCATGAGTGCGATCGTCGACATCATCGGCCGCGAGATCATCGATTCGCGCGGCAATCCCACGGTCGAGTGCGACGTGCTGCTCGAATCCGGCGTCATGGGGCGCGCGGCGGTGCCGTCGGGCGCTTCCACCGGTTCGCGCGAGGCGATCGAGCTGCGCGACGGCGATCCGCAGCGCTGGCTCGGCAAGGGCGTGCTCAAGGCGGTCGAGAACATCAACACCGAGATCTCCGAAGCGATCATGGGCCTGGATGCGGCCGAGCAGGCCTACATCGACCGCACGCTGATCGAGCTCGACGGCACCGAGAACAAGGGCCGGCTCGGCGCCAACGCGATGCTCGCCGTCTCGATGGCGGTCGCGAAGGCCGCCGCCGAGGAGTCGGGCCTGCCGCTGTATCGCTATTTCGGCGGATCGGGGGCGATGTCGCTGCCGGTGCCGATGATGAACGTGATCAACGGCGGCGCGCACGCGAACAACAACCTCGACCTGCAGGAGTTCATGATCGTGCCGGTGGGCGCGCCGAGCCTGCGCGAGGCGTTGCGCTACGGCGCCGAGGTGTTCCACGCGCTGAAGAAGCTGCTGCACGAGCGCGGGATGTCCACCGCGGTCGGCGACGAGGGCGGCTTCGCGCCCAGCGTCGAGAACCACGAGGCGGCGATCCGCCTGATCCTCGAGGCGGTCGAGCGCGCCGGTTACGAGCCGGGGCGGCAGATCGCGCTCGCGCTCGACTGCGCCAGCTCGGAGTTCTACCGCGACGGCCGCTACCATCTCGAGGGCGAGGGCATGGTGCTGAGCGCCAACGACTTCGCCAACCTGCTGTCGACCTGGTGCGATCGCTACCCGATCGTCTCGATCGAGGACGGCATGGCCGAGAACGACTGGGAAGGCTGGAAGCTGCTCACCGACGTGCTCGGCGACCGCGTGCAGCTGGTGGGCGACGACCTGTTCGTCACCAACACGCAGCTGTTGCAGCGCGGCATCGACGAGGGGGTGGCGAACTCGATCCTGGTCAAGATCAACCAGATCGGGACCCTGACCGAGACTTTCGCCGCGATCGAGCTGGCCAAGCGCTACAACTACACGGCGGTGATCTCGCACCGCTCGGGCGAGACCGAGGACACGACGATCGCCGACATCGCGGTCGCGACCAATGCGCTCCAGATCAAGACCGGCTCGATGAGCCGTTCCGACCGCATGGCGAAGTACAATCAACTGCTGCGTATCGAGGAAGACCTCGGCGACATCGCCGCGTACCCCGGACGGTCCGCGTTCTACAATCTGCGCTGATACGCGCGTCGCCGCTCCCGCCAACCCGCTGCCTCGAGGCCAACCCGGATGCGAACGCTGGGCATCGTTCTCGCATCGCTGCTCGTGCTGATCCAGTACCCGCTCTGGCTGGGCAAGGGCGGCTGGATGCGGGTCTGGGAACTCGACCGGCAGCTGCACGCCCAGGAAGGGGTCAACGCGCGGCTCGCGGCGCGCAACGGTGCGCTCCAGGCCGAGGTCGACGACCTGCGGGCGGGCAAGCAGGCGCTCGAGGAGCGCGCGCGCTACGAACTCGGGATGGTCCGGCCCGGTGAGATCTTCGTGCAGATCAACGAGGCAAGCGCCCGCCGGGGGGCCGAGGACCAGATCCGTA
Organism: Burkholderiaceae bacterium; assembly: GCA_039807785.1. Classification (GTDB taxonomy): domain Bacteria; phylum Pseudomonadota; class Gammaproteobacteria; order Burkholderiales; family Burkholderiaceae_E; genus Zeimonas. Next base: position 11,871 of record JBDHRX010000010.1, on the reverse strand, counting down.
CCGCGGCGGTCTCGGCCGGACCGCCGGCCCGCTGAGCGTCCGGCCGGCGCCGCCGGCCGTGCTCAGTGGCGCGCCGTGCCCTCGTCGCCGGCGGCCGGCACGGCGTGGAACAGCGCGACGCCGTCGACCGCGTCGAAGCGATACGGCTGGTTGCAGAACTCGCAGCGCACCTCGACCAGGCCGCGCTCGGCGATGATCGCCTCGACCTCGCCGCTGCCCAGCATCCTGAGCATGTCCGAGACCTTGTCGCGGCTGCAGCGGCAGGCGAAGCGGCAGGCGCGCTCGTCGAAGGCGTGCAGCGACTCCTGCCAGAACAGCCGCCGCAGCAGCTCGTCGGGCGCCAGCGTGAGCAGCTCCTCGGGCGCCACGGTCTCGGCCAGACGTTGCATCCGGTTCCAGCCGTCGGTGTCCTCGCCGACCTGCCCGCCCTCGTCGGGCAGCCGCTGCAGCAGCAGGCCGGCGGCGCGATCGCCGTCGGCGGCCAGCCACAGGCGCGTCGGCACCTGCTCGGAGCGACGCATGTAGCGCTCCAGGGCGCCGGCGACGGTCGAGCCCTCGAACGGCACGATGCCCTGCCAGGCCGGCCGGTCTGGAGCGCCCGCGCGCGGGTCGAGCGTGACGACGAAGCGGCCCTTGCCCTGCGCGTCGACCAGCTCCGCCAGCGTCGCGCCCGCGGCGACCGCGGCGCCTTCGCGAAGCTTCGCGGTCGCGCGATACCCGCCGTCCGAGCGGTACTCGACGACGAGCAGCGCGACCGGCCCGTCGCCATGGATCTGCAGCACCAGCGAGCCCTCGAACTTCAGAGTCGCGCCGAGCAGGGCCGCGGCGGCCGACAGCTCGCCGAGGCGGTCCCGGACCGGCTCGGGCAGCGCATGGCGCGAGACGACCTCGCGCCATGCGCGATCGAGCGTCACGATCTCGCCGCGCACCGGCGCGCCGCGCAGCAGGAAGCGGATGACGCCGTCGCGGAGGGCGCGCGGCCGGATCACGGACGCTGCCAGCGCACCAGCGCTTCGCTGAAATAGCGTGCCCGCTGCGCGTAGCGGTCGGCGCCGCCGCGCAGCTTCGCGACCTCGGCGTCGGTCAGCGCGCGCACGACCCGTCCGGGCGTGCCCATCACGAGGCTGCGCGGCGGGATTTCCTTGCCCTCGGCGACCAGCGCGCCGGCGCCGATCAGGCACTCGTGGCCGATGCGCGCGCCGTTGAGGACGATCGCCTGGATGCCCACCAGCGAGCCGTCGCCGATCGTGCAGCCGTGCAGCATCGCCTGGTGGCCGACGGTGACGTCCTCGCCGATTGTGAGCGGGAAGCCCGGATCGGTGTGCAGCACGCAGTTTTCCTGGACGTTGCTGCGCGCGCCGACGCGGATCGGCTCGTTGTCGCCGCGCAGCGTGCAGTTGAACCAGATGCTCGACTGGGCGCCGAGCTCGACCAGCCCGATCAGCTCGGCCGACTCGGCGATCCAGGCAGTCGGGTCGATGCGCGGCTCGCGCTCGCCGAGACGGTAGATCGCCATGGACGCCGGCTCCTGTTCGGGAAGAAGGGGGTGCGGCGCGCGGCCGCGGCAGGCTGCAGTGTAAGCGATCGGGGCGCGCGTCCCGGTCAGCGCGGCGGCGCGAGTTCGTGGCCGAGCGCGCGCCGGCCGAGCCAGCGGAGGCTGGCCGCCAGGTCCATGCCCTGGCGGCCGCCGACGTTGACCGGTGACAAGGGGCGCAGCCCCGCGTCGTCGCGCCGCGCCACGACGAACGAGAACGAATACCAGGGTTCCTGCCCCATCCGCAGATCGGTGAGCACGACGCGGCCGTCGCGCTCGGCCATGCGGAAGAAACCGTGCGTGAAGCGGGCCATGCGCGCGACCGACGGGATCGCGCGCGTCGCCTCGAAGAGCGCGGGATCGCCCGGAAACGACGCCAGGCGCAGCGTCGGGCTCCGGTCGAGCAGCGAGCGGAATCCCTCCTCGTAGTGGTCGCCGTGCATCACGACCACGCGCCACAGCAGGGTGTTGAACGCGGTCGGCGTTACCAGGATCCGCGCCTCGGGGGCCGGGGCCCCGCGCAGCGCGAGCGTCTCGCGCACCGCCGCGCCGACCTGTTGCTGCGCATACACGCTCCAGCCGACGTAGGCGCTCGAGAGCGCGAGCCCGAGCGCGTTCCAGCGCAGCGCGCGGGGGCCGCCGCGCAGCGCCAGCCCGAGTCCGGCGAGCAGCGGCAGCGTATACAGCGGGTCGATGCTGAACAGGCTGCCGATGCCGTACGGGCGGTCGGTGAAGGGCAGCCCGAGCTGCGTGCCGTAGATGGTCATCGCGTCCAGCAGCGGATGGGTGACGAGCGCTCCCCAGGTCGCGAGCCACCAGCGCCGGAACCGGTCGGGCGGGCCGGCGACCCGCGCGGCGATCCAGGCGAGCGGGAACGAGGCGAGCGTCAGCCAGAACGGCGCATGGCTTTCGGCCCGGTGCAGCGTCATGTTCAGCACCGCGTCGCCGTGGTCGATCAGCGCGTCCAGATCGGGCAGCGTCCCGAGCACGCCGCCCCACAGCGCGGCCTTCCAGATCGCCGTGCGCCGCCCCAGTGCGGCGACGGCGACGGCGGCGCCGAGCGCGACCTGGGAAAGGGAATCCACCGGCGGTTCAGGTCGGCGTGCGCTCGCGCTCGCGCAGCACGCGGCGCTGCAGCTTGCCGGTGGTCGTCATCGGCAGCTCGTCGATGAACTCGATCTCCTTCGGGTATTCGTAGGGGGCCAGCTTGCCGCGCACGTGCTGCTGCAGCGTCTCGACCAGGGCGGGCGAGGGCCGGTGGCCGGGCGCGAGCACGACGAACGCCTTGACCAGGTTGCCGCGCTCGGGGTCGGGTTTGGGGACCACCGCCGCGTTGGCCACCGCGGGATGGCGGACCAGGCAGCTCTCGATCTCGCTCGGCCCGATGCGGTAGCCGGCCGACTTGAACATGTCGTCCGCGCGCCCGCCGTACCAGAGATAGCCGTCCGGATCGGCCGTGGCCAGGTCGCCGGTGCGGCACCAGTCGCCGGCGAACTTGGCCCGCGTGGCCGGCTCGTTGCGCCAGTAGCCGAGGAACAGGACCGGGTCGGGGTGGCCGTGGCGGTCGAAGCGGTTCACCGCGATCTCTCCCAGCTGCCCGGGCGGGAGCTCCCTGCCGTCGTCGTCGACGATCGCGATCCGGTGCCCCGGGTACGCGCGGCCGATCGAGCCGGGGCGGGCGGGCCAGCGACGCGCCGAGTTGCCCACCACGTAGTTGGCCTCGGTCTGGCCGAACATCTCGTTGACCGTGACGTCGAGCGCGTCGCGGCACCAGTCGAACAGGGTCTCGCCGACCGCTTCGCCGGCGCTCATGATCGCGCGCAGCGCGAGCCGGTGGCGTGCCCGGGGCTCGGCCTCGTGCTTCATCATCATCTTGAGCGCCGTCGGGAACAGGAACGTGTTCGTCACCCGGTGGCGCTCGAGCAATTCGAACGCGCCGCCCGGCGAGAAGCGCCCGCGCTGGGCGACGATCGGGGCGCCGAAATAGAGCGCGGGCAGCAGCGCATCCATCAGCCCGCCGGTCCAGGCCCAGTCGGCGGGCGACCAGAACACGTCGCGCGGCCGGGGGAACCAGTTCTGCGAGGCGACGAACCCGCTGAGGTTGCCGATCAGCGCGCGATGGGGGATCAGGCCCCCCTTGGGCGGCCCGGTGGTGCCGCTGGTATAGATCAGCACCGCCGGGTCGTCGGCCAGCGTGTCGACCGCGGGAATGTCGCCGCGCGCGCGAGCGAGCAGGTCGCGGCAGTCGTGCTCGTCTGCCTGCAGCGTCGCGCGCTCGCCGTCGGCGGGCACCACGACCACGTGTCGCAGCGCTGCGTCGCGCGCGGCGCGCAGGTTGCCGACGGACCCGGCGTCGACGATCGCGGCGACCGCGGCGCTGTCGTCCAGGCGGTAACGCAGCGCGTCGGGGCCGAACAGGATCGACAGCGGCATCGCGATCGCGCCGAGCCGGTGAATCGCCAGGTGGGCGATCGCGACCTCGGGGCACTGGGGCAGGATCACGGCGACGCGGTCGCCGCGCCGCACGCCGAGCGCGGCGAGCGCCGCGGCCATCCGCAGCGCGTCTTCGTGCAGCCGGCGGTAGGTGACGCGCTCGACGCGCCCGTCGCCGTGGTCGACCAGGATCGCGCAGCGCCGCGCCGATCCGGCCCAGCGTTCGCCGCAGGCCTGGGCGAGGTTGAAGCGCCGGGGCACGTGCCAGCGGAACCCGCGATACAGCTCGTCGTAGTCGTCGCGCGCCGCGATCCTCATGGGTCGCCTCCCGGGTTTCTATAATGTCGGCTGGAGTCCGTATTGTGCCCACTTCCATCGCGTTCCAGTCCATCGCCGGGCCCGGGGCGTACCGGCCGCGGCGCGCGAGCCGTTCGCTGTCGCTCGACATCCGGGGCGTGCTCCATCATGTCCGCTGCTGGGAACCCTGCGGCGCGCCCGCGCAGGCCGGGCGCACGGTGTTCCTGCTGCACGGCTGGATGGACTGCTCGGCGTCGTTCCAGTTCGTGGTCGACCGCCTCCCCGACGGCTGGCGGGCGCTGGCGCCCGACTGGCGCGGTTTCGGGCTGACCGGGCGCAGCGGCGCCGATGCCTACTGGTTCCCCGACTATCTCGGCGATCTCGACGCGCTGCTCGCCGCGCTGGCGCCGGACGGCGCCGTCGACCTGGTCGGGCACAGCATGGGCGGCAACGTCGCGGCGCTGTACGCCGGGGTGCGTCCGCAGCGGGTGCGGCGGCTGGTGAATCTCGAGGGCGCGGGGCTCGCGCCGACGCGTCCGGCGCAGGCGCCGGGCCGCTACGCGCGCTGGCTCGACGAGCTGCGCGAGCCGGCGCCGTTGCGCGACTTCGCTTCCCGGGCGGCGGTGGCCGAGCACCTGATGCGCCGCGATCCGCGATTGCGGGCCGATTTCGCGCATTATCTGGCGCTGCACTGGGCGCGCGAGAACGCGGCGGGGCGCTTCGAGCTGCATGCCGATCCCGCGCACCGGCGGGTGTCGCCGGTGCTCTACCGGGCGCCCGAGGCCGGCGCCTGCTGGCGCGCGATCACCGCGCCGGTGCTGTGGGTGCTCGGGGACGACACCGCCGAGCGTCTCCCCGTGGTGCATACCGCCGCGTACCAGCGGCGGCTGGGCGGGATCCGGGCATTGCGCGAGGTCACGGTCGAAGGCGCCGGCCACATGCTGCATCACGATCGCCCGGATGCCGTCGCCCGCCTGATCGAGGAGCATCTCGCGTGAACTTTCCGACCGGGCCGGTCCCGGACCTCCGCCACCTCAACGCCGACCTGCACGCCCACTCGCAGGTCTCGGACGGGGCGCTGGCGCCGGCCGAGGTGGCGCGCCGGGCGCGGGAGCACGGCGTCGAGCTGTTCGCGCTCACCGACCACGACGAGGTCGGGGGACTGGCGGCGGCGGCCGCCGCCGCCGCCGAGATCGGCCTGGTCTTCGTGCCCGGGGTGGAGATCTCGGTCACCTGGGGCGGCGAGACGATCCACGTGGTGGGGCTGCGCATCGACCCGGGCTGCGCCGAATTGCGTGCCGGGCTGGCCCGGACGCGCAGCGGCCGCGACGCCCGCGCGCGGCGGATGGGCGATGACCTGGCGCGCGCCGGGATCCCCGATGCGTACGCCGGCGCGCTGAAGTACGCCGGCAACCCGGCGCTGCTCGGGCGCACGCATTTCGCGCGCTACATCGTGGAGCAGGGGGTGTGCCGCGACGTCGGCGAGGTGTTCCGGCACTACCTCGCCGAGGGCAAGCCGGGCTTCGTGCCGCATCGCTGGGCCGGCCTCGACGAGGCGGTCGGCTGGATCCGGCGCGCCGGCGGCGTCGCGGTGCTGGCCCATCCGGGCCGCTACCGGATCGGCGAGACCGCGCTCTGGGCGCTGGTGACCGCGTTCCGGGACGCCGGCGGCGAGGGCATCGAGGTCGTCACCGGTTCCCATACGCCCGACCAGTACGGGCGCTTCGCCGAGCTGGCGCGGGCGTTCGGCCTGCGCGCCTCGCGCGGATCGGATTTCCACGGACCGCACGAGAGTCGCGTCGAGCTCGGCAGCCTGCCGTCACTGCCCGCGCCGCTGGTTCCGGTGTGGATCGACTGGCCCGAGGCCGAGCGCGCGCTCGCGGCGGCCCGGACCGCGCGCACCGCGGCGGAAAGGGGCGGCGCATGACCCAGCGCTTCACGCTGCACCCGACCCATCCGCAGGCGCGCCTGCTCCGGCAGGCGGCGCAGACGCTCGGCGCCGGCGGGCTGGTGGCGATGCCGACCGACGCCTGCTACGTGCTCGCATGCCGCCTCGGCGACAAGGCGGCGGTCGACCGCCTGCGCGCGCTGCGCGGACTGGACGAGCGGCACCTGCTCACGCTGATGTGCCGCGACCTGTCCGAGCTGTCCACCTACGCGATGGTCGACAGCCGGCAGTACCGCTTCCTGAAGGAATGGGCCCCCGGGCCCTATACCTTTGTCCTCGACGCGACCAAGGAGGTGCCGCGCCGCCTCTGGCATCCGTCGCGACGCACGATCGGCCTGCGGGTGCCCGCGGCGACCGTGGCCCAGGCGCTGCTGGCGACCCACGGCGAGCCGGTGCTGTGCTCCAGCCTGATCCTGCCGGGCGAGGACGATCCGCTCACCGATGCCGATGCCATCCTCGAGCGGCTGGCGCGCCGCGTCGACCTGGTGCTGGACGCCGGCGGGCAGGGGTTCGTTCCGACCACCGTCGTCGACCTGACCGGCGACATGCCCCTGGTGGTGCGGCTGGGCTGCGGCAGCATCGAAGGCATGGTCGCGCGGGACGACGCTCCGGCGTCGACGCTGCGAGTGCGCTTCTAGCCGTTCCGGATCGCCCGCGCCGGTCGGAACGACCGGGGGCCGGCTGCTACAATTCCCGCCATGGAATTGAGCCTTCCGCAGCTGATCGCGGTCTACGCGATCCCGGTGATTCTCGCGATCACGCTGCACGAGGCGGCGCACGGTCTGGTCGCCGCGCGCCTGGGCGACCCCACCGCGCAGCTGCAGGGGCGCGTCACGCTGAACCCGCTGCGGCACGTCGACCCGATCGGCACCCTGCTGGTGCCGGCGCTGATCCTGTTCGCCAGCAAGGCGCTGGGCGGCGGCATGCTGTTCGGCTGGGCCAAGCCGGTGCCGGTCGTGCCCGCCAACCTGCGCTCGCCGCGCCGTGACATGGGCTTCGTCGCCGCGGCGGGGCCGGCGGCCAACCTGGCGATGGCGCTCGGGTGGGGCCTGGCGCTGAAGCTGATGCTGCTGTTCGGCAGCGATGGCGAGTTCTTCCCCCGGATGGCGATCGCCGGCATCTTCGTCAACCTCGCGCTCGCGGTCATCAACCTGGTGCCGGTGCCGCCGCTCGACGGCGGCCGCATCCTCGGCAGCCTGCTGCCGGCGCCGCTGGCCGCGTCTTTCGCGCGCCTCGAGCCCTACGGGCTGTTCATCCTGCTCGCGCTGCTGGCGACCGGCGTGCTGGGCGTCCTGGTGTCGCCGCTGATCGACATCGGCATCGGCGTGATCGCGGCGATCTTCTCGCTGTCCGATTGAAGTGGCGCGGCACTGCGAGGCTTCGGTGCGTTTCGCTTTCCGAGCCGGGCGCCCGTCGGGGCCGCTGCGAGCCAGTCCGGCCGGGGCGATGACTGCGGCGGTCGGTGCTGCGCACCGACTGCCCGCTGCTCGCCTCGGGGGCGCGCGGCGAAACTCGCTCCGCGGGCTGCGCCCGCTGCGCTCGGACAATCGCCGCGAGTCGGAGGTTACAAAGCGCGCTGCGCGCGCCGCCCCCGAGGCTGCGCTGCTCGGCGCCGCAGACATCGCCCCGGCCGGACTGGCTCGCAGCGGCCCCGACGGGCGCCCGGCCAGCGCCTCGACGCGAAGCACCATGGGAATCTGACATGTTCACCGAACGAGTGGTATCCGGCATGCGCCCGACCGGCGCGCTGCACCTGGGGCATTTCCACGGCGCGCTGAAGAACTGGGTGCGCCTGCAGTCCGAGCATCCCTGCCTGTTCTTCGTCGCCGACTGGCATGCGCTCACGACCCACTACGATTCACCGGAGGTGATCGGCGACAACGTCTGGGAGATGATCATCGACTGGCTCGCCGCGGGGATCGATCCGCGGCAGTCGGTGCTGTTCATCCAGTCGCGCGTGCCCGAGCACGCCGAGCTGCACCTGCTGCTGTCCATGATGACGCCGCTCGGCTGGCTCGAGCGGGTGCCGACCTACAAGGACCAGCAGGAGCGGCTGTCCGATCGCGACCTGTCGACCTACGGCTTCCTCGGCTACCCGCTGCTCCAGGCGGCCGACATCCTGATGTATCGCGCCGCCTGGGTGCCGGTGGGAGAGGACCAGGTGCCGCACGTCGAGTTCACCCGCGAGGTCGCGCGGCGCTTCAACCACCTGTTCGGCCGCGAGCCGGGTTTCGAGGACAAGGCGCGCGAGGCGATCCGGAAGCTCGGCGGCAAGCGCGCGAAGCTCTACCAGGAACTGCGCACCCGCTACCAGGAGCAGGGCGACGATGCCGCGCTGCAGCAGGGGCGCGCGCTGATCGAGCAGGCGCAGAGCCTGGGCACGGACGACCGGGAGCGGCTGTCCGGCTATCTCGAAGGGGCCCGCCGGGTCATCCTCGCCGAGCCGCAGGCGCTGCTCACCGAGGCGTCCCGGATGCCGGGCATCGACGGGCAGAAGATGTCCAAGAGCTACGGCAACGCGATCGCGATGCGCGAGGACCCGGAGTCGGTGCGCAAGAAGATCCGCACGATGCCCACCGATCCCGCGCGCGTGCGCCGCACCGATCCGGGCGAGCCCGAGCGCTGCCCGGTCTGGCAGCTGCATCTGGTCTACTCGGACGCGGCGACGCGCGAGTGGGTGCAGACCGGCTGCCGCAGCGCCGGCATCGGCTGCCTCGAGTGCAAGCAGCCGGTGATCGACGCCATCCTCGCCGAGCAGCAGGGGTTTCACGAGCGCGCCCAGCCCTACCTCGACGACCCGAGCCTGTTGCGCAGCATCGTCGCCGACGGCTGTGAGCAGGCGCGCAGGATCGCCCGGGAGACGATGCGCGAGGTCCGCGACGCGATGGGCGTCGCGTTCGACTGAAGGCCGGCTGCCACCCGCGGCGGGCGGCGGCGGTGCCGGCGGGCGGGTGCCCGCCGTGCGTTACGCGGTGCCGCCGCGCGCGTCGTGCACCAGGTGCATCCGGCGCAGCGTCGGCAGCGCCTCGAGGAACTCCTTCAGCTCGTCGAACGGCAGCGGCTCGGCGATCAGCGCGCCCTGCACCTGGTGGCAGTCCAGCGAGCGCAGGCCGCGCAATTCGGCCGCGGTCTCGACGCCCTCGGCCATCGCCTGCAGGCCCAGCTTGGCGGCCATCGTGGTGATCGCCTGCACGATCGCGGCGTTGCCGCGATCGGCCGGCAGGTCCCGGACGAAGGTATGGTCGATCTTCAGGCCGTCGACCGGCAGGTTCTTCAGGTAGGACAGCGAGGCGTAGCCGGTGCCGAAGTTGTCGATCACGACGCGCACGCCGAGTCGGCGCAGTTCGCCGATGAGGGCGATCGCGCGCTCGGGGTTCTCGATGAACGCGCTCTCGGTCAGTTCGAGGCGCAGCAGCCGGGGCGGGAAGTCGCGCTCGTTCATCAGGTCGGCCAGCGTCGAGAGGAAGCCTTCCTCGGACAACTGGCGGGCCGAGACGTTCACCGAGACGGCGAGGTCCGGATAGGCGTCGAAGCCGAGGCGGACGCGGTCGTCGAGCGCGCGCCGGATCGCCCACAGCCCGATCTCGCGGATCAGGTTGCTCTGCTCGGCAGCGGGGAGGAAGCGGTCCGGCAGCAGCAGCCCGCGCAACGGATGGTGCCAGCGCAGCAGCCCCTCGTAGCCGGTCACGGTGCGCTCGTCGATGTTCATCACCGGCTGGTAGTGGAGGTCGACCTCGCCGCGCCGGATCGCCATCGGCAGCTCGGCGGCGAGCTGCAGCTGCTCGGCGCGCTCGTCGGACACCCCGCCGGCGAAGAAGCGCACGTCGTTGCGGCCCTCGGACTTGACCTGGTACATCGCGCTGTCGGCGCAGCGCAGCAGGGCCTCGGCCTCCTGCGCGTCGTCGGGCGCCAGCGCGACGCCGATGCTGGCCGACAGGAAGCAGGCGCGGTTGTCGAGCACCAGCGGCTTCTCGATCTCGGCCAGCATGCGTCGCGCCGCCCGATCGATTTCGCCGCGGTCGCCCGAATGCGCCAGCAGCGCGACGAACTCGTCGCCGCCCATCCTCCCGACGACGTCGCCGGGGCCGACCGCGGCGGCCAGGCGCCGCGCGACCTCGACCAGCGCCTTGTCGCCGGCGGCATGCCCGAGCGTATCGTTGATCAGCTTGTACCGATCCAGGTCGAAGTAGAGCAGCGCGGCCGCTTCGTTCGCGCGCAGTCGCGACTCGAGCTGGTGCAGCAGCGACGCGCGGTTCGGCAGGCCGGTCAGCGCGTCGTGCAGCGAAGCGTGCAGCAGGCGCCGTTCGGCCGCCTTGCGCTGCAGGTACAGCGACAGCGTGCGCGAGAGCGTCTCCGCGGCTTGCCCGAGGAACGCGTCGCCCTGGAAGGCGACCGGCCCGAGGAAGAGGAGCAGGCTCAGCGTGTGCCCCCGCTCGTCGCGGATCGGCGCGAGGAAGGCGGCCCGGGCGCCGAGCGGGCGGGTGCGGTAGCGCGCGATGAAGCCCGGGTGGGCCGAGAGGTCGGTGATCCAGGCGTGCTTGCCTTCGCGCCAGCAGGCGCCTTCGACGCCGTCGTCCTCGAGCGGCATCTCGGCCGGCAGGTCGGCGACCATCTTCGTGAAGCCCGGATAGCCCCAGCGCTCGCGCGCCGCCATCCCGCGCCCGGTGCGCATCAGGTGCACGCCGCCGAGCCAGCCGAGCTTGCCGCACAGCGTGATGATGATGGCGGTGATCACGCGGGCCGGCTCGGTCTGCTCGCGCATGATGCCGGCCACGTCGCCCTCGATCTCGAGCAGCATCCGCTGCTGCTTCTCGCGCGTGATGTCGCGGCCGGTGCCCCGGTATCCGGAGAACTGGCCGGCCTCGTCGAAGACCGGATGCCCGTTCAGCGACAGATGGTGGACGCTGCCCTGCGGATCGATCTGGCCGAACTCGAAGTCCTCGAACGGCTTGTGGGCCTCGCAGATCGCGCGGTGGCTGTCCCAGTCGGGCCGCAGGAAGTCGGCCTCGGGCATCTCCCAGCGGCGCCGCCCGATCAGCACGCGCCGCCACGGCCCGAGCACCGCGTCGATCGAGTCCGAAAGGAAGGAGACGCGGTGCTGCGCGTCGGTTTCCCAGACCCAGTCGGAGCTCAGGTGCGTGAGGTCGCGGAACTTGGCCTCGCTGGCGGCGAGCTGCTGCTGCATCGCGCGCATGCCGGTGATGTCCTGGACGATCCCGGCGATGCGCACGACCTGTCCCTTCGCGTCGCGTTCGGGCCGGCCGATGCTGCGGATCCAGACCACGTCGCGGCTGGGGCGCACCCAGCGGAACTCGACGCGCGCTTCCTGGCCGGTGCGCAGCGCGCGGCGATGCGCCTCCTGCCAGCGCTCCTGGTCGTTCGGGTGGATGTGGGCGAGGAATCCGGCCGGCGGCGGCACGCCGGCGCTCCGGTCGATGCCGAACAGGCGGAATGCGCCGTCGCTCCAGTGCAGCGTGTTGCGGCGCAGGTCATGGACCCAGGAGCCGAGCGCGGCGAGCTGCTCGGCGGCCTGCTGTCGCTCGCCGAGCTCCCGCACCTGCGCCGCCTCGCGCGCGCCGCCGCGCCGCGCGAGCCAGGCCCGGCCGAGCACGGCGATCGCGACCAGCGCGGCCGCAGCGCCCGCCCAGCGCCACGCCTG
>JBDHRX010000130.1:0-8046 GCA_039807785.1 Burkholderiaceae bacterium | reverse complement strand
CCCGGCGGGGTGGCAGAGTGGTTATGCAGCGGCCTGCAAAGCCGTGTACGCCGGTTCGATTCCGACCTCCGCCTCCAATAAATCAAGGACTTGTGTCCGCCCTGCTCACCCCGGGGCCACCTCGTCTCGGCTCGACAGTGGCTCATTGCCACTCGAATCGGTGGCAAATGCCACCGTCAACGGCGCATTCTGGCCGTTGACGCGAGTCGATGTGGACCCCCGCCGATTGCGCCGCGGCGACGCACGGCGCAGCCTGCGCAGATACGCCGCGCCTGCATCACCTGCACCCTCGCGCTGCTCCTGCTGCCCTCCGGCGCCGCGCTGCTGGTCTGGCCGGACGGGCGGGCGATCAGGATCGAGCTCGACGGCACGCAAGCACGGCCAGGCCGAGGCCAAGCAGCGCCGCGACTCAGCGGCGCTTTTCATTTCCACCCAGTTCGATTAAGATCGCGGCATGCTACAGCGCCCGGGGCGGCGGCAGTTCGGCTCGAAAGAGCTGGGATTGGCGCCCGGGATTGCCGGGGGTGGTGAGCCAGCGAAATGCCTGGCTCTTTTTTTGCCTATCGCTTTCGCAAATCCCCCTTTGACCAGACGCCCTCGGGGATCACGTCGTCGGCATACACATTCCCGAACGCATCGCCCCTGACGGTCAAGCGCACATCGGCCGGTCGGCTTGTGGCCGTCCCGGGGTCTCTGCCCAACAGGCCGATCCTGCCGCGCGCACCGGTTACGACCTTGGCGGAATCATCGGCGCCTGCGACAAACCACCGCAGCAGGTCATCAGAGCTGAACCCGTCTTTCAGGACCCGACTTTCGTAGCCGTGCCTGGGCTTCAGATCGATCGACGACGGCACCGGCATGTGGCGGCCAAATTGCTCCGACAGGTGGCTCTCGATCTGCGTGCGCTGTTGTGGCGTCAGGTCGATGGCTTCACGGATGGTGCGCGAAGTCGGGCCTTTGCGATCGTATTGCCCAAGAATTTCCTGCAATCGGTGTATCGCAGAGGGGTTGAGCACCCCGGCCTGACTCTGCCGCGAAGTCAGCATCGCCCGCCTCGGCGCCGCCCGCTGCATCACCCCCAGCAGCCCGACCGGTGCGAACTGGCCGACCGAGCGTCCCGCCTCATAGGCCGGGCCCTCGCCGGCAACGCCCAGCAGTCCGGCCGCCACTTCGCCCGGCGCGTTCTCGGGCTTCATGCCCAGCGCGCGCCCGAGCAGCCCGGGCAAAGTCGTCGGCGGCAGGCTCGCGAAAGCGCCATGCACCAAGTCGCCAAGCCCGACGGGCGACGCATCCAGCAGCCCGCGCAGCACGCCCATCCTGGCCGCGCGCGGGCTCGTCGGGTCGACGCGCTCGGGGTCGAACACCGACCGCTGCATGGGGTTCATGGCGCCTCCGGATGTGCGGCGCACGTAGTCCTGCAGGTCGATCAATCGGTCCGCGATGACCGTAGCCTCTCCTGCCAGAGCCTGATACTCCGCCGTGCACGCTCCGAGAAGCTCTCGCTCGGCGGCGGCTCCATCAGGTCCGGATCTGGGGCCGGCAGCCGCGGCACGCTCGCGCCCGGCGAGGGCGACCTCCGCCTCCACAACTTCCCCTTCCCGTCCAGGATGGCCGTCAGGGCGATCCCGGATCCCGGCCGCTGTCGCGCAGCACCGGCCAGGCGCGGCGCAGGTAGTACAGCATCGACCAGACGGTCAGGACCGCGGCGACCCAGATCAGCCAGGTGCCGGGCAGGCGCGTGTGGAACAGGCCGTCGATGCGCCCGTCGTAGAGCAGCATCGGGATCGCCACCAGTTGCGCGACGGTCTTGAACTTGCCGATCGAGTGGACCGCCACGCTGGCGCGCGCCCCCACCTGCGCCATCCACTCGCGCAGCGCCGAGATCGTCAGCTCGCGCCCGACGATGATCGCCGCGACGATCGCGTCGATGCGGCCCAGGTCGACCAGCATCACCAGCGCGACGCAGACGATCAGCTTGTCGGCCACCGGATCGAGGAAGGCGCCGAACGCCGAGGTCTGCCCCCAGCGGCGCGCGAGCCATCCGTCGAGCCAGTCGGTGATCGCGGCGGCGACGAAGAGCACGGTGGCGACCAGGTTCTGCGTGAACGGCTCGACCGGCAGGAAATAGACCGCCACCAGCAGCGGTATCGCCAGCACGCGTGTCCAGGTGAGCAGCGTCGGGAGGTTCCAGGTCATGGTCGCGTGCGCCGGCGTTCGCGGCCCGTTGCGGGCGGCCGTCTGCGGACCGGCATCAGTGCAGTCGTCGATAGATCTCTTCCGCGAGCGCCCGGGATACGCCTTCGACCGAAGCCAGATCCTCGACGCTGGCCGCCATGATGCCACGCAGCCCGCCGAAGCGCGCGAGCAGCCGCTGGCGCCGCTTCGGGCCGATGCCGTCGATCTCGTCCAGGCGCGAGCCCTTGCGAGCCTTCGCGCGGCGCGCGCGCATGCCGGTGATGGCGAAACGGTGGGCCTCGTCCCGGATCTGCGCCACCAGCATCAGCGCGGCGGATTCGCGCCCCGGCACGATCGCCGCCCGGCCGTCGGCGAACACCAGCGTCTCCAGGCCGACCTTGCGCCCCTCGCCCTTGGCCACGCCGACCAGCGCCGACAGGTCCGCGCCGAGCTCCTCGAACACCTGGCGCGCCACCCCGAGCTGCGCCAGGCCGCCGTCGACCAGGACCACGTCGGGCACCGGCGCCTCGGCATAGCGGCGGGCCAGCACCTGGCGCATGGCGGCCGGGTCGTCCCCGCCCACGATCCCTTCGATGTTGAAGCGGCGGTACTCGCCGCGCTGCATCGCGTGGTGCTGGTAGACGACGCACGATGCCTGGGTCGCCTCGCCCATCGTGTGGCTGATGTCGAAGCACTCGACGCGCAGCCGGTCCAGGTCGCCCCCGTCGTCGAGCCCGAGCACGCCCGCCAACGCGCGCGTGCGCTCCTTCTGCGATCCTTCCTCGGACAGCAGGCGCGCGATCGCGAGCGCCGCGTTCTGCCGCGCGAGCTCGAGCCACTCGCGTCGCATCCCCTGGGGCTGCCGGATCCACTGCACCGGGTGCCCGCGCTGCCCTTCGAGCCAGTCGAGCAGCGCCGGATCCGGCGCGACGCCGTCGACGATCAGCGTCGGCGGCACCGGCATGCCGTCGTAGTGCTGGGCCACGAAGGCCTCGAGGATCTCGGCCGCGGTGGCGGCCGCGCCGCCTTCGGCCGCATGCACCGGGAACGAGGCCTTGTCTCCCAGGTGGCGGCCGCCGCGCACCATCGCCAGGTTGACGCAGGCGCGCCCGCCGCGCACCACCGCGGCGATCACGTCGGCGTCGACGTCGGGCGCCGCCTCCATCGACTGGCGCGACTGCATCCGCGCCAGCGCGCCGAGCCGGTCGCGCAGTTGCGCGGCCTCCTCGAAGCGCAGCTCGGCCGCCGCCGCGTGCATCTTGGCCTCGATGTCGGCCAGCACTTCGCGCTGCCCGCCCTGCAGGAAGCGCGCAGCGGCCTCGACATCGGCCGCGTAGCCGGGCGCGTCGATCCGGCCCACGCAGGGCGCGCTGCAGCGGCCGATCTGGTGCAGCAGGCACGGCCGGGAGCGGTTCGCGAGCACCGAGTCCTCGCAGGTGCGCAGCCGGAACACCTTCTGCAACGCCTGGATCGCCTCGCGCACCGACCAGGCGTTCGGATAGGGGCCGAAGTAGCGGTTGCGCCGGTCGACGGCGCCGCGGTAGTAGACGATGCGCGGGAACTCGTGGCCGGTCAGCTTCAGGTACGGATACGATTTGTCGTCGCGGAACAGGATGTTGTAGCGCGGCGCCGCGGTCTTGATCAGGTTGTTCTCGAGCAGCAGCGCCTCGGCCTCGGAGCGCGTGACCGTGGTCTCGATGCGCGTCACGCGCTCGAGCATGTGCGCGATGCGCGGGCTCTGCTGGCTGCGCGTGAAGTAGGAGGAGACCCGCTTCTTCAGGTCGCGCGCCTTGCCGACGTAGAGCACGGCGTCGCCGGCGCCGATCATCCGGTACACGCCGGGCCGGTTCGGCAAGCGCGCGAGGAACTCGCGCAGGTCGAACGGCGCCGCCTCGTCCGCCTGCGGATCGGCTCCGCTCGCCATGGCCGGCCCGCGCGCCTCCCGGCCCTCAGTCGCGCAGCAGCGCGCCCAGGCGCCGGTCGAAGCCCGCCGGGCGCCGCCACGCCAGCCCGTCGAGCAATCGCCCGGCCAGGTCGGGCCGGTTGCATACCAGCACCATGTCGCAGCCCGCCCGGAGCGCCGCGCGGGCGCGCGCGACGATGTCGCCGGCCGCCGAGGCGCCCTCCATCGTCAGGTCGTCGCTGAAGATCAACCCCTCGAAACCCAGCCGGCCGCGCAGGATCTCGCGCAGCCAGCGCCGCGAGAAGCCGGCGGGCTGCGCATCGACCTCCGGATAGACGACGTGCGCCGGCATCACCGCCAGCAGCGCCTCGCCCAGCCAGCCGTACGGCGCGGCGTCGTTCGCGAGCAGCGTCGCCAGGTCGCGCTCGTCGCTGGGCAGCGCCACGTGCGAATCGGCCTGCGCCCAGCCGTGCCCGGGGAAATGCTTGCCGCAGTTGGCCATGCCGGCCAGCAACAGGCCATGCGCCAGGCAGCGCGCGAGCATCGCGACGACGCGCGGATCGGCATGGAATGCGCGATCGCCGATCACCCGCGAGCGCCCCCAGTCGAGATCCAGCACCGGGGTGAAGCTCAGGTCGACGCCGACCGCGCGCAGCTCGCCGCCGATGACGCGGCCGATCTCGGTCGCGCGCCGGCAGGCGGCGAGCGCGTCGCGATCCCACAGCTCGCCGAGCTCGCGCATCGGCGGCACCGCGGTGAATCCCCGCCGGAAGCGCTGCACCCGCCCGCCCTCGTGGTCGACGCACACCAGCAGCCGCTGGCGCGGCAGCGCGTGGATCTCGGCGCACAGGCGCGCCACCTGCGCGCGCGACCCGAAGTTGCGCGCGAACAGGATCACCCCGCCCACCAGCGGGTGCATCAGCCGGGCGCGCTCGGCCGCCTCGAGCGCGAGCCCGTGCACGTCGACGACCACCGGGCCCCGCGCCAGCGCCCTCCCCGCGTGCGGCATCCCGGCTCCCGCCTGTCCGGCCTTGGGCATCAATGCTCCTTCTGTTCGAGAATCACGAATGCGACCGCGCTGTCGACCTCGTCGGACAGCGACACGTGCGCGACCAGGCGGCGCTCGGCCAGGTACGGCGCGAGCGCGTTGCGCGCGCGCGCGACCGGGCGTCCGCGCGCGTCGTTCAGCACCTGCAGCGACAGCAGCGTCATCGGGCCGCGCAGGCCCAGGCCGAGCGCTTTGCTGAACGCCTCCTTGGCGGCGAAGCGCTTGGCCAGGTAGCGCGCGGCATAGCCGCTGCCGTGGCCCGCCTTGTCGAGGCGGCGCCGGTACTCGGCCTGCTCGTCGGGCCCGAGCACGCGGCGGACGAAGCGCTCGCCGTAGCGGTCGAGCAGCCCGGCGATCCGCGCGACCACGACGATGTCGGTGCCGATGCCGTAGATCATGCGGCGGCGCCGGCCGCGCTCTCGCGGATCAGCCGCTTCATCTCGCGCACCGCCTCGCGCATGCCCACGAACAGCGCGCGCGACACGATCGCGTGGCCGATGTGCAGCTCGCGCACGCCCGCCAGCGCGGCCACCGGCTGCACGTTGAAGTAGTTGAGCGCATGCCCGGCGTTGAAGCGCATGCCCAGCGCCCGGATCGCGGCGCCGGCCTCGCGCAGCCGTTCCAGCTCGGCCTGGACCGGCGCGCCGTCGGCATCGCGGCCGCGCGCATGGAAGGCGTGCGCATACGGCCCGGTATGCAGCTCGCACACGCGCGCGCCGATCCGCGCGGCGGCCTCGACCTGGCGCAGGTCGGCGTCGATGAACACGCTGCTCACGATCCCGGCGTCGGCGAGCTGCGCCGCCACCCCGGCGAGTCGCCCGGCCTGCGCCGCCACGTCGAGCCCGCCTTCGGTCGTGATCTCGTGGCGTCCCTCGGGCACCAGCATCGCCATCTCGGGCCGCAGCTGCAGCGCGATGCCGACCATCTCGTCGGTCGCCGCCATCTCGAGGTTCAGCTTGATGTGCGTGAGCTCGCGCAGCCGCCGCACGTCGGAATCCTGGATGTGGCGCCGGTCCTCGCGCAGGTGCACGGTGATGCCGTCGGCCCCGCCGAGGTGCGCCTCGACCGCGGCCCAGACCGGATCCGGTTCGTAGGTGCGGCGCGCCTGCCGTACGGTGGCGACGTGGTCGATGTTGACGCCGAGTTCGATCATGGCGGAAGCGGGTCCGGGATGGGTGGAAAGGCCGGGGCGCGCCGGGTCAGAGCTTCTGCAGGTCGATCAGGATCTGCCGCGTGTTCAGCGGGGCCCCGTCCAGGTGGTGCGAGAGGATCGCCCGCGTCAGGTATTTTGCCTGCTGGCGGCCGGCGGCGGAGACGAACCGCCCGCCGGCCAGGGCTTCGAGCGTGGCGCCGGCGATCGTCGCCTCGCCGCCGCGGTCGTCCGGCGCCTCGGCGACGAAGCCCTCGGAAGGGCTCCAGCGATAGCGGCGCCCGGCCTCGATCGCCTGCCCCTCGGCATCGCGCCCGAGGTCGGGGGCGTAGCCGATCTCGCGCAGCAACTGCCACTCGAAACGGCGCAGCGTCTCGTCCAGCGCCTCGCCCCGCGCGAGGCGCGCGATCGCGTCGGCGTAGGCGTCGAACAGCGGCGGATGCGGGTCCTCGCGCGCGAGCAGGCGGATCAGCAGCTCGTTCAGGTAGAACGCGCACAGCAGCGCATCGCCCTCCGGGGCCGCCTGCCCGCCGGTCCATTCGACGCCGGTGAGCGTACGCAGCTCCCGCTGGCCGGTCCAGGCGACCTGCAGCGGCTGGAACTGCAGCAGCACCGCGCGCAGCGCCGAGCGCGAGCGCTTGGCGCCCTTGGCCACCGCCGCGATCCGGCCGTGCTCGCGCGTGAACAGGTCCACGACGAGGCTGGTCTCCCGGTACGGCGTGGCATGCAGCAGCCAGGCCGGCTCCTGCGTCCTACTCGTAGCCATACGCCCGCAGGCTCTGCTCGCTGCTCGCCCAGCCCGACTTCACCTTCACGAAGAGCTCCAGGTAGACCTTCGCGCCGAACAGGCGCTCCAGGTCGAGCCGCGCGTCGGTGGCGATGCGCTTGATCCGCTCGCCGCCCGCGCCCAGCACGATCGGTTTCTGGCTCTCGCGCTCGACCAGGATCGCGGCATGGATCCGGCGCAGCCTGGGCGTCTGCTCGAAGCGCTCGATCTCCACCGTGCCGGCATAGGGCAGCTCGTCACCGAGCAGCCGGAAGAGCTTCTCGCGGATCAGCTCGCCGGCCAGGAAACGCTCGCTGCGGTCGGTGAGCGCATCCGCATCGTACCGGGGCGGCCCCTCGGGCAGGCGCGCCGCGCACAGGTCCACCAGCAGCTCGACCTGGCGCCCGGTGCGCGCGCTGATCGGCACCACCTCGTCGAACTCGCGGCACCGGCGCGCGCGCTCGACCAGCGCCATCAGCCGCCCCTTGTCGGCGACCGCGTCGATCCGGTTCACCCCGAGGATGACCGGCCGGTCGGCGGGCAGCAGGCGGGCGATCCGCTCGTCCAGCGGCGTCCACTTGCGGCCGTCGCAGAGCATCACCACGACGTCGGCATCCTCGGCCGCCTGCAACGCCGTCCGGTTGAGCACCCGGTCGAGCGCGCTGCCGGCGCGGGCCTGGTAGCCGGGGCTGTCCAGGAACAGCAACTGGGCGTCGGGGCGCGTCACGACGCCCACGATGCGGTGGCGCGTCGTCTGGGGGCGATCGGAGGTGATCGACAGCTTCTGCCCGACCAGCCGGTTCAGCAGCGTCGACTTCCCGACGTTGGGACGGCCGACGATCGCGACATGACCGCAGCGATGCATGCTGGCGCGCCGCTCAGGCGGCGCGGGCCGGACGCGATCCCTCGAGGCTTGCCGGCGGCGGCGCGAGGCTCGCCGCCTCGCCGTCCGCGGCGTCGTCGCTCGCCTGCGGCGCGGCGCCTCCGGGCGGCGCGTCGGGCCG
>JBDHRX010000009.1:0-41295 GCA_039807785.1 Burkholderiaceae bacterium | reverse complement strand
GGGGGGCGCCGCCGCATCGGCGCTCCCGCCGGCGCCCGGATCGCCCGCCGCGCCGGCCCCGGCCTCGGCATCGGCCCCCGAACCCCGCCCGGACCCGGCGTCGACCAGCATCGCGTTCATCCGGCGCACGAACCCCACCGGGTCGTCGAGCTGGCCGCCCTCGGCCAGCACCGCCTGGTCGAGCAGCAGCCGCGACCAGTCGCCGATGCGCCCGGCATCGGCCTGGGCGCGCGCCAGCAGCGGATGGCGCGGATTGATCTCGAGGATCGGCCGGCGCGGCGGAGCCTTCTGCCCGGCCTGCTTGAGCAGCCGCTCCAGGTGGCCGCTGATCTCGCCCTCGTCGGACACCAGGCAGGCGGCGGAATCGGTCAGCCGGTTGGTGACCCGCACCTCCTTGACCGCGTCGCCGAGCGCCTCGCGCAAGCTCGCGACCAGCCCGGCGAGCGTCTCGGCGGCCTGCTTCGAGGCGGCTTTCTCGGCCTCGTCCTCGAGCGCGTCGAGATCCAGCCCGCCGCGCGCCACCGAGGCGAGCTCGTGGCCCTCGAACTCGGTGAGGAACGACAGCAGCCACTCGTCGACGCGGTCGGTGAGCAGCAGCACCTCGACGCCCTTCTTGCGGAACACCTCGAGATGCGGGCTGCTGCGCGCGGCGGCGGGAGAATCGGCGGTGACGTACCAGATCTTCTTCTGGCCGTCCTTCATCCGCCCGAGGTAGTCGGCCAGCGAGACCGCCTGCGCGTCGTCGCCGGACGTCGTCGAGGCGAAGCGCAGCAGCTTCGCGATCCGGTCGCGATGGGCCGCGTCCTCGCCGACGCCCTCCTTCACCACCTGGCCGAACTCGCGCCAGAACGCCGCGTAGTCGGCCGGGCGCTCGCCGGCCATCTCCTCGAGCAGCGCGAGCACGCGGCGGGCGCTGCCCTCGCGGATGGCGCGCACGTCGCGGCTCTCCTGGAGAATCTCGCGCGACACGTTCAGCGGCAGGTCGTTCGAGTCGATCACGCCGCGCACGAAGCGCAGCCATCCCGGCAGCAGCTGCTCGGCATCGTCCATGATGAACACGCGCCGCACGTACAGCCGGACGCCGCCGCGGCGCTGCCGGTCCCAGAGGTCGAACGGCGCGTGCGCGGGCAGGAACAGCAGCTGCGTGTATTCGGTCCGGCCCTCCACCCGGTTGTGGGTCCAGGCGAGCGGATCGGCGTCGTCGTGGGTCAGGTGCTGGTAGAACGCCCGGTACTGGGCCTCGTCGATCTCGGCCTTCGGCCGCGCCCAGAGCGCGCTCGCCTGGTTGACGGTCTCCCATTCGTCGGTCGCCCGCATCTGCTTGGCTTCAGCGTCCCAGGCCTCCTTGCGCATCAGGATCGGCAGCGAGATGTGGTCCGAATAGCGCCGGACGATCGACTTGACGGTCCAGGGCGAGAGCAGGTCGTCGAAGCCGCCTTCCTCGCCGGTTGCGGCACCCGCCTCCTGCGCCATGCCGTCGTCGCCGTCCCCGGCCCGGGCGCCGCGCAGGTGCAGGGTCACGTCGGTGCCGCGCCCCGCCTTCTCGACCGTCTCGACCGAGAACTCGCCGCTGCCGTCGGAGGTCCAGCGCACCGCCTCGCCGGCCGACAGCCCGGCCCGGCGCGACACCACGGTCACCCGGTCGGCGACGATGAAGGCCGAGTAGAAACCGACCCCGAACTGCCCGATCAGCTGGGCGTCCTTCGCCTGGTCGCCGGAGAGCCGGCCGAAGAACTCGCGCGTGCCCGAGCGCGCGATCGTGCCCAGGTGCTCGATCGCCTCCTCGCGCGACAGCCCGATCCCGTTGTCGGACACGGTGAGTGTGCGCGCCGCCGGATCGATCGCGATCCGGATCGCCAGCTCGCCGTCGCCCTCGTAGAGCCCGGGCCGGTCGAGCGCCTCGAAGCGCAGCTTGTCGCAGGCGTCGGAGGCGTTCGACACCAGCTCGCGCAGGAAGATCTCCCGGTTGCTGTACAGCGAATGGATCATCAGCTGCAGCAGCTGCTTGACCTCGGTCTGGAATCCCAGCGTTTCCTTCATCGCACTCCCTTGCGTTCGTTTTCGTTCCATGGCCCGCCTCAGGCCCGGCGCCCGGCGCCCTGCAGCGCCGCGTCGAGCGCCTCGAGCATCGCCGGATGCGTGCTGTTGGCGATATTGAACCGCATCCAGGTGCTCGGGCGCTGGTCGGGCAGGAACAGGCTGCCCGGCGCCATCAGGTAGCCGCGGTCGAGCATCGTCCGCGCGACCGGGCCGGTATCGACGCCGGCGTCGGCCCAGACGAACATGCCGATCCCCGGCGTCGCGAACGGCCGCAGCCCGAGCCGCTCGAGCGCGCGCAGCGCCGGCTCCTGCGCGCCGGCCAGCCGCCCGCGCAGGCGATCGAGATGGCGCCGGTAGTGCCCTTCGGACAGCACGCGGTAGACGATGCGCTCGCCGAACTCGGCGCTGGTGAGCCCGACCAGCATCTTCAGGTCGGTGAGCGCGCGCGCGAGCTCCTGCCGGCAGGCGACGAACCCGACCCGCAGGTTGGCCGCCAGCGACTTGGAGAATCCCCCCAGGTAGACCACCCGCTGCAACTGGTCCAGCGAAGCGATGCGCACGCAGGGCTGCACCGAGGGCCCGGGATGCAGGTCGCAGTAGACGTCGTCCTCCACCACCGTGAAGTCGAAGGTCTCGGCCAGGCGCAGGATCTGGAACGCCTTCGCCCCGCTGGTGGCGGTGCTGGTCGGGTTGTGCAGCACCGAGACCGTGATGAACAGCTTCGGGCGATGCGCCTCGGCGAGCGCGCGCAGCCGCTCGATGTCCGGGCCGTCGGGCTGGCGCGGCACGCCGATCACCCGCGCGCCGAGCAGCGCGAACCGGCCGAACATGAGGAACCAGGACGGCTCGTCGACCAGCACCGTGTCGCCGCGCTCGAGGAAGTGCTGGGCCACCAGATCCAGCCCCTGCGAGACGCCGTTCACCGTCAGCAGTTGCGGCGGCGCCGCCGCGATGCCGTGCTCGGCCAGCTTGAGCTGCAGTTGCTGGCGCAGCGGCAGGTAGCCCTGCGGCTCGCCGTAGTCGAGATAGCCCGCGGCGTTGCGCCGGCCGAGCGAGCGCAGCCCCGCGGCCACCAGCCCGCCGTCGAGCCAGTCGGGGGGCAGCACGCCCGCGCCCGGCATGTCCTGCGGCGGCAGCTTCTTGAACATGTTGCGCAGCAGCCAGACGACGTCCAGGCCCGGCGCCGGCGTATCGGCCCAGGTCCGTGCGCCCGCGAGCGCGGCCTGCACATTGCGCTCGCGCACGAAGAAGCCCGAGCCGCGGCGCGACTCGAGGTAGCCGCGCGCCACCAGCCGGTCGTAGGCCTCGACCACGGTGAACCGCGACACCGCATGGCCGGCGGCGAGCTGGCGCACCGAAGGCATGCGCGTGCCCGGCCGGATCAGCCGCTCGTCGATGCGCGCGGCATACCAGTCGACGATCTGCTCGACCAGCGTTCGGTCGCCGCGCGGGCTCAGGAACGATGGCGGCTGCGACGGCGTCGCCGTCACGGTCGCCCCGGGGTTTCCAGCACTGCGTCCTTCACGCGCGGCTCGAGGAAACGGCCCTTGCGGGCCCGCACGCCGGCCCAGGCCTCCAGCGCGCCCGCCCCGAACACCCGGTCGACCGCCTTGGCGCCGCGGCCGGTGCCGCGCACGCGCTCGCCGACCGGCCCGAAGGCGATCGCCTGGCGCAGCGTGTCCTTCGGGTCGAGCCCCATCAGGATCACGCCGCGACCGCCGTTGCGCAGCATCTTCACCTCGCCCAGGTCGAGCACCAGCGCCTTGCCCTCGGTGGACACGCACAGCACCCGCGCCATCTCCGGCGCGAGGAGGGCCGGCCGCAACGGCACGTCGCCCGGCTCGAGCGTCATGAAGCTCTTGCCCTGGCGCGTGCGCCCCGCCAGGTCGCCCGCCTGGCACGCCAGCCCGTTGCCCCGGCCGGAGGCGAACAGCACCCCGGCCTCGGCCGGCGCGGCGAACGCATGGTCGATCCGCGACCCGGGCTCGAGCTCGACGAAGCTGGTGATCGGCGCGCCGTCGCCGCGCGCCGACGGCAGCTGCGAGACCGGCACCGAGTACACCCGGCCGTTGGTCGCGATCGCATACAGCTGGTCGGTGGTCATGACCTCGAACGCACCATAGGCGGCGTCGCCGGCCTTGTAGCCGAACTGCGCGGCATCGTGGCCGTGCCCCTGGCGCGCCCGCACCCAGCCCTTCTCGGAAACGATCACCGTGACCGGCTCCTCGGCGACCCGGAGCTCGGTCGTGGTGCGCTCGGCCGCCTCGACCAGCGTGCGGCGCGCGTCTCCATACTGCCTGGCGTCCGCCTCGATCTCGCGCACCACCTGGCGCCGCATCGCCGCCGGGCTGGCGAGCAGCGCCTCGAGCGACTGTCGTTCGGCGCGCAGCTCGGCCAGCTCCTGCTCGATGCGGATCGCCTCGAGCCGCGCGAGCTGGCGCAGCCGGATCTCGAGGATGTCCTCGGCCTGGCGGTCGCTCAGCCCGAACGCGGCGACGAGCGCGGCTTTCGGCTCGTCGGACTCACGGATGATCCGGATCACCTCGTCGATGTTCAGCAGCACCCGCTGCCGGCCCTCGAGGATGTGGATCCGGTCGCCGACCTTCGCCAGGCGATGCCCGGTGCGCCGCGTGACCGTGCGGACCCGGAACTCGCACCATTCGGCGAGGATCTCGACCAGGCCCTTCTGTCGCGGCCGGCCGTCCAGGCCGATCATCACCAGGTTCATCGACGCACCGGTCTCGAGGCTGGTGTGGGCGCGCAGCACGCGCAGCAGCTCCTGCTGGTCGATGCGCGAGGTCTTGGGCTCGAACACCAGCCGCACCGGAGCGTCCTTGCCGGATTCGTCGCGCACCGCGTCGAGCACGGCGAGCACGGTCTGCCTGAGCTGCAACTGCTCGGGCGTCAGCGACTTCTTGCCGGGCCGCGGCTTCGGATTGGTGAGCTCCTCGATCTCCTCGAGCACCTTCTGCGCGGACACGCCGTGCGGCAGCTCGGTGACCACCAGCTGCCACTGCCCGCGCGCGAGGTCCTCGATCGCATGGCGGGCGCGCACCTTCAGCGAGCCGCGCCCCGTGGCATACGCCTCGCGGATCTCCGCCGGCGACGAGATGATCTGCCCGCCGCCGGGAAAGTCGGGCCCCTGCACCGACGCCATCAGCGCGTCGATGCCGGCCTGCGGGTTCTTCAGCAACGCGACCGCCGCGGCCGCGACCTCGCGCAGGTTGTGCGGCGGCACCTCGGTGGCCATCCCCACCGCGATGCCCGAGGCGCCGTTCAGGAGCAGCATCGGCAGGCGCGCGGGCAGCAGCGCCGGCTCCTCGGTCGAGCCGTCGTAGTTCGCCGCGAAATCGACCGTGCCCTGGTCGATCTCGTCGAGCAGCAGCTTCGCGTAGGGCGTCAGCCGGGCCTCGGTGTAGCGCATCGCCGCCGCGCCGTCGCCGTCGCGCGAGCCGAAGTTGCCCTGCCCGTCGATCAGCGGGTAGCGCAGCGTGAACGACTGCGCCATGCGCACCAGCGCGTCGTACGCGGCGACGTCGCCGTGCGGATGGAACTTCCCGAGCACGTCGCCCACCACCCGCGCCGACTTCACCGGCTTGGCCGACGGCCCGAGGCCCATCTCGTTCATCGCGTACAGGATGCGGCGCTGCACCGGCTTCTGGCCGTCGCAGACGTCGGGCAGCGCCCGCCCCTTGACCACCGACACCGCGTAGTCGAGGTAGGCGCGCTCGGCGTAGCGCGCCAGCGTCAGCGCGTCGCCCGCGCCGTCGCCCCCGGCGCCGCCTGCGCCCCCGTTCCCGCCCCCGTTCCCGCCCTCGTCGCCGGCCCCGCCGCCGGGAAACAGATCGCGCGTTCCCATCAGATATCCACCTCGGCCTCGTTGCCGCGCGCCTCGAGCCACGCGCGCCGCGACGCCGCTTCGCCCTTGCCCATCAGCATCGTGAAGCGCTCGTGCGTACCGGCCGGATCGACCTCGCCGAACGACACGCGCAGCATCCGCCGCGTATCGGGATTCATCGTGGTCTCCCACAACTGCTCGGCGTTCATCTCGCCCAGCCCCTTGAAGCGCGAGATCGACCAGCTCGCCTCGCGCACCCCGTCCTTGCGCAGCTTGTCCTCGACGTGCCGGAGCTCGCCGTCGTCGAGGCAGTAGAGCTTGCGCAGCGGCCGCTTGCCCTGCGCCGGCACGTCGACGCGATACAGCGGCGGCCGGGCCACGTAAACGTGCCCGTGCTCGATCAGCGCCGGGAAGTGCCGGAAGAACAACGTCAGCAGCAGCACCTGGATGTGGGCGCCGTCCACGTCCGCGTCGGACAGGATGCAGATGCGCCCGTAGCGCAGGTTCGACAGGTCGGGCCGCGCCCCGGTCTCGTGGGGGTCGACGCCGATCGCCACGGCGATGTCGTGGATCTCGTTGTTGGCGAACAGGCGGTCGCGCTCGGTCTCCCAGGTATTGAGCACCTTGCCGCGCAGCGGCAGGATCGCCTGGAACTCCTTGTCGCGGCCCATCTTCGCCGAGCCGCCGGCCGAGTCGCCCTCGACCAGGAACAGCTCGTTGCGCGCGACGTCGGTGGACTCGCAGTCGGTAAGCTTGCCGGGCAGCACCGCGACCCCGGAGCTCTTGCGCTTCTCGACCTTCTGCGCCGCGCGGCTGCGCACCTGCGCCTGCCGGATCGCGAGCTCGGCGAGCCGCCGGCCGTGCTCGACGTGCTGGTTCAGCCAGAGCTCGAGCTGCGGGCGCGCCATCGACGAGACCAGCCGCAGCGCGTCGCGCGAGTTCAGGCGCTCCTTGATCTGCCCCTGGAACTGCGGGTCGAGCACCTTGGCCGACAGCACGAAGCTGGCGCGCGCGAAGACGTCCTCGGGCAGCAGCTTCACGCCCTTGGGCTGCAGGTTGTGCAGCTCGATGAAGCCCTTGACCGCCGCGAACAGCCCCTCGCGCAGCCCCGCCTCGTGCGTCCCCCCGGCCGGCGTCGGGATCAGGTTCACGTACGACTCGCGCAGCAGGCCGCCCTCCTCGGTCCAGGCCACCGCCCAGTGGGCGCCCTCGCCCTCCGCGAAAGTGTCGTGGCCGGCCCCGGCCGACTGCTCGCCC
This sequence comes from Burkholderiaceae bacterium, assembly GCA_039807785.1. Classification (GTDB taxonomy): domain Bacteria; phylum Pseudomonadota; class Gammaproteobacteria; order Burkholderiales; family Burkholderiaceae_E; genus Zeimonas. Next base: position 34,160 of record JBDHRX010000009.1, on the reverse strand, counting down.
TCGAACAGCGGGATCACCGGCTCGGCGCCCGAGAGCGACGCCAGCGATTCGGTCAGGTAGCCGCGCAGCCCCTCGGCGTAATGCCAGGACTGGCGCCAGCCGCTCTTCTCGTCCAGCAGCGCGACCTTCAGCCCCGGCAGCAGCACCGCCTTCGAGCGCAGCAGCTGCGCGAGCTCGCCCTGCGGAACGGTGCGCGCATCGAAGTACTTCGGGTCGGGCCAGCAGCGCACCCGCGTGCCGCTGCGGGGCTCGCCGCGCCCCGCCGGCCCGGAGGCCAGCGGACTCGCGACCTCGCCGCCCGCGAACGCGATGCGGTGCGCCGCGCCGTCGCGCCAGACCGTCACCTCGAGGCGACGCGCCAGCGCGTTGGTCACCGAGACGCCGACGCCGTGCAGGCCGCCCGAGAAACTGTAGGCGCCGCCGTCCGCCTTGTCGAACTTGCCGCCGGCGTGCAGGCGCGTGAACACGATCTCGACCACCGGCACCCGCTCGTCCGGATGCAGGCCCACCGGGATGCCGCGGCCGTCGTCCTCGACCGTGACGCTGCCGTCCTCGTGCAGCGTCACCGAGATCTCGCGGCAGAAACCGGCCAGCGCCTCGTCGGCGGCGTTGTCGATCACCTCCTGCACCACGTGCAGCGGATTCTCGGTGCGGGTGTACATGCCCGGGCGCTGCCGCACCGGCTCGAGGCCCTTCAGGACGCGAATCGACGATTCGCTGTAGTCGCTCTTGCGTGTCGCCATCGTTCGGGGAAAGGGGATTGCGTCAGCGCGCGACCGGAAAGCCGCACATCTGCAGGAAGGTCGCGAAATCGATCACCCGGTCGGGGCTCTGGTAGGCGAGGAATGTCCAGGTCAGCACGAAGCCGAACGCCAGCGCGCCGGCGAGGACGAGCGCGATCCGGAGCGCGCGGCTCACCGGGCCTCCCGGGCGCCGCGCGCTAGAATGAACAGGTACGGCCGTGGCCGCCGCGTCGCGAGGTTCATGACCGCATTCTACTTGCCGTCCCCCGACCCGCCCCGATCGCCATGCCGTTGCCGATTTCGCGCCCCGATACGCTGCTGGTGCACGCCGACCGCGAAACCGGCGGCGACGCCGCGCTCGCCCCGTCGATCCACCCGTCGGTCACGCACGCGGCCCGCGACGCCGCCGAGTTCGCCGAAATGGCGACGCGCCCGCGGCACCCGCGCTTCTATACCCGGTACGGCAACCCGACCCACGAGCGGGTGGCGGGCCTGATCGCCCGGCTCGAGGGCGGCGAAGCCGCGCTGATGACGGCCAGCGGCATGGGCGCGGTCTGCGCGGTGCTGCTCGGGCTGCTGCGGGCCGGCGACCGCGCGGTGGCGCAGACCAGCCACTACATGGGCACGACCCAGATGTTCACCGAGATGCTGCCGCGCTTCGGCGTCCACGTCGAGCTGGTCGAGCAGGCGGACACCGCGGGCCTGGCGGCGGCGATCGGTCGCGGAGCCCGGCTGGTGATGGTCGAGACGCCCTCGAACCCCGCCATGACGCTCACCGACCTGCGCGCCGTGGGCGAGGCGGCGCGCGCCGCCGGCGCGATCAGCGTCGCCGACAACACCTTCGCCACGCCGCTGAACCAGCAGCCGCTCGCGCTCGGCATCGACGTCGTCGTGCACAGCGCCACCAAGTACCTCGGCGGCCACCACGACCTCATCGCCGGCGCGGTGGTCGGGCGCACCGCGCTGGTCGAGCGCATCTGGCAGAGCACGATCGCGCTCGGCAGCACGCTGGGCGCCTTCGACGCCTGGCTGCTGCTGCGCGGCATGCGCACGCTGTCGCTGCGCGTGGCGCGCGCCAACGAGAACGCGCTGGCGGTCGCCCGCTTCCTCGAAGCGCACCCGGCGGTCGAGGCGGTGCACTATCCCGGGCTCGAGAGCCACCCGCAGCATGCATTGGCGCGCGCGCAGATGCGCGGCTTCGGCGGCGTGCTCTCGGTGCGCGTGCGCGGCGACTACGCGCGCACCCAGCGCTTCGTCTCGCGGCTGCGGCTGTTCACCCAGGCCGTCAGCCTCGGCGGCGTCGAGTCGCTGGCGGTGCATGCCGCGGCGATGGTGAGCGGCACGCTCGACGACGCCCGGATGGCCGCGGCCGGCATCGTCCCGAACCTGGTCCGGCTCGCCTGCGGCATCGAGGCCGCCGGCGACCTGGTGGCCGACCTGGCCCAGGCGCTCGAATAGCGGCGCCGCGCGCGGCCGCGCGCTCAGATCGCGACCTGCGCGCCCAGCTCGACCACCCGTCCCGGCGGCAGGTTGAAGTAGTTCGCCACGCTGGTGCTGTTCTGGAGCATCCAGCCGAACAGCGAGCGCCGCCAGCCGAACGCGCCACGCCGGCTCACCGAGACCAGGGTGGGCTTGCTGGTGAAGAACGAGGTCTCCTCGGCGACGCAGGCCACGCCCTTGCGCGCGGCCAGCCGCAGCACGAGGTCGATGTCGGGCTCCTCGCGATACCCGAAGTGCGCCATGATCCGCACGATGCCGTTGGCGCCGCGCATCACCTGGATGCGCTCGTCGTCAGGCACGCGCGGCGCCTCGTCGAACAGCACCGTGAGGAACACCGTCTGCTGGTGCACCACCTTGTTGTGCTTCAGGTTGTGCAGGAACGCGCTCGGGCAGCCGCCGCTGGACGACGAGAAGAACACCGCCGCGCCGGGCACGCGCGGCACCTCCGACAGGTCCAGCGCCAGGCCATCGCGCATCGCCTTCGGCGCGATCTCCTTGCGCGCCCGCATGATCTCGATCCCGCGCCGCCAGGTGGTGAGCACGGTGAAGATCAGCGCCGCCAGCGCGATCGGGAACCAGCCGCCGTGCGCCAGCTTCGCCACGTTGGCCGAGAAGAAGCCGAGCTCCAGCAGCGCGAACAGCAGGAACGGCGGCCACAGCCAGCGCAGCCGCGCGTCGCTCGCGAACGGCAGCACGATCAGCACCATCAGGCTGGTGATCAGCAGGTCGCCGGCCACCGCGATGCCGTAGGCCGCGGCGAGCGCGCCCGAGCTGCGGAACCCCAGGACCAGGGCCAGGACCAGCACCAGCAGCAACCAGTTCACCACCGGGATGTAGATCTGCCCCTGCGCCAGGTCCGAGGTGTGCAGCACCTTCAGGCGCGGCAGGAAGTTCAGGCGCGAGGCCTGCTGCGTCGCCGAGAACGCGCCCGAGATCGTCGCCTGCGAGGCGATCACCGTCGCCGCCGTCGCCAGCGCGACCAGCGGCAGCCGCAGCGCCTCGGGCGCCAGCAGGTAGAACGGGTTGACCGCCGCCTCGGGGTGGCGCAGCACCAGCGCCCCCTGGCCGAAGTAGTTCAGCGTGAGCGCGGGCAGCACCAGCGCGAACCAGGCGATCTGCACCGGCCGCCGGCCGAAATGCCCCATGTCGGCGTAGAGCGCCTCGGCGCCGGTCATGCACAGGAACACCGCCGTCGCCGCGAGGAACGCGAGCGCCGGCCGCTCGATCGCCAGCCGCAGCGCATGGCGCGGATCGAGCGCCTGCAGGATCGCCGGGTTCTCGGCGACCCCGGCCAGGCCCAGCGCGGCCAGCCCCAGGAACCAGGCCACCATCACCGGCCCGAAGAAGGCGCCCACCGCGGCGGTGCCGCGCCGCTGGATCAGGAACAGGCCCACGATGATGCCCAGCGCCACCGGCAGCACCAGCGCGTGAAGATCGGGCGCGACCACCGCGATCCCCTCGACCGCCGAGAGCACCGAGATCGCCGGCGTGATCACCGCATCGCCGTAGAACAGCGACACCGCGAACGCCCCGAGGATCGTCACCAGCCAGAGCAGCCGCGGCCGGCCCCGGACCTGCCGGACGCAGTACGACAGCAGCGCGAGCACCCCGCCCTCGCCGCGATGGTCGAAGCGCAGCATGATCGTGACGTACTTGAGCGAGACGATGACCGTCACCGCCCAGAAGATCATCGACAGCACCGCGTGCACGTTGGCCGGCGTGAGCGGCAGCCCGTGGGTGCCGCCGAACGCCTCCTTGAACGCGTAGAGCGGACTGGTGCCGATGTCGCCGTACACGATCCCCAGGGCGGCCAGGGTCGTGGCGGGAAGGCCGGCGCGGCGACTCGCGGTCATGGCCGGGCGGAGTTTAGCAGCTAAGATGTGCGCCGATGAACCCGCTCAGCCTCGCGCTCGTCCTGGCCGGCGTGCTGCTCAACGCGCTCGCCCAGTCGCTGCTCAAGCACGGCACCAACCGCCTCGGCCCGGTCGATCTGTCGCTGCCCCAGGCGCTGCCGGTCGGCCTGCGGATCCTCGGCGACTGGCCGTTCCTGCTCGGGTTCGCCTGCTACGGCGTCAGCCTGGTGGTCTGGATCGCCGCGCTCACCCGCGTGCCGGTCACCGTCGCCTACCCGATGCTCTCGATCGGCTACATCGTCAACGCGCTGATCGCCCGCTACTGGCTCGGCGAGTCGCTGAGCGCGAGCGGCTGGCTCGGCATCGCGCTGATCGTCGCCGGCGTCTCGCTGATCGCGCGCCAGGGCGGCTGATGCCGGCCGCGCCGCCGCAGCCTCCGTTCATCGGGAACGCCCCCGGCATCGACCGGACGATGCGACGTATTTCCGGGGCCACCCGCCCGCCGCCGCCTATCGTCTACCGCGACGATCCACCGGAACCGGGCCATGACCGACGAGCAACTCGACCACCTGATGCGACGCGTCCGCAAGGGCGACAGCGAAGCCCAGACGGCCGTCGACGCCTGGATCCAGGAGGCTCTGGGCAATCTCTGCATCACCGGGCCGCTGCCGGAGCAGCCGCCCGGGCCGCCGGCGGCGCACGCTGCCCCGCCTTCCGACGACGAGCTCGCGCGCGCCTCCCGGGGCTGACGCCCCGGTCCGGAAAGCGCGGCGCGCCCGGACGTCTCCCCGCCGCTGATGGGATCATCGGGACCGGCCGCCGATTCCGGCGCGGCCGCCGTTCCCGGTGCGGCCGTCGCCCCGGAAGCGACGCACATGGAAGGAGATCGAGATGAGCATCGAAGAAAGGAAGGAGGCATGAGCGCGCCGCTGCGCCTGCGCTCGCGCCCCGACACCGTGGTCTGGGGTTTCCTCGCGCCCGACGTGCCGCCGGTGCTGCGCATCGCCCCGGGCACCACGGTGGCGATCGATACCGTCAACGCGCTGTGCGTGCCGCCCGAGGCGCCCGAGGCCTTCTTCGAGCGGCACGGCCTGGCGCTCGCCGACGCGGCGCTCGACATCCGCGACATCGTGAAGACCGTGCCCAAGGGCGAGGGCGCGCACGTGCTCACCGGCCCGGTCCACGTCGACGGGGCCGAGCCGGGCGACGTGCTGGAGGTGCGCATCCTCGACGTGGCGCCGCGCGCGCCCCACTACGGCGTGAACTTCACGCGCCCCGGCACCGGCAGCCTGCCCGACCTGCTGGCCGCCCCGCGCACGCAGGTGCTGCCGATCGACGCGGCGCGGCGCACCGCGCGTTTCCGCGACGGCCTGGACATCCCGCTGCGCCCCTTCATGGGCATCATGGGCGTGGCCCCCCGCACGCGCGTCTCGTCGATCCCGCCCGGACGCCACGGCGGCAACATCGACCTGAAGGACCTCGAACCCGGCGCCCGGCTGTACCTGCCGGTGCAGGTGCCGGGCGCCCTCTTCTTCACCGGCGACGGGCATGGCGTGCAGGGCAACGGCGAGGTCAACCTCACGGCGCTGGAAGCGTCGATGACCGCCACGCTGGAGTTCGTGCTGCACAAGCGTCGCTCGCCGGACTGGCCGATGGCCGAGACCCCGGCCCACTACCTCGTGATGGGGCTCGACGAGGACCTGGACAGCGCCGCCCGCGACGCCGTGCGCCGGGCGGTCGAGGTGCTGGAGGCTTTCGCCGGCCTCGATACCGGGGAAGCCTATGCCCTCGCCAGCATGGCGGTGGACTTCGAGGTCACCCAGCTCGTCGACGGCGTCAAGGGCATCCACGGCCGCATCCCCAAATCCCTCTTCGCCGGGAACGCGCGCGCCTGGTGGGGGCCGATGCCGTAGCCCGCCCCGTCCGGCGTCAGCGGCGCCGCCCGGCGTGCCGCCGCTCGCGGGCGAAGAACCAGCGCTTCGTCGCCTCGGATGCGGCCGGCAGGCCAGCGTGACCGCGACCAGGCCGGCCATGACCGGCACGGGCAGCGGCACGAAGCCGAACCGGTCCGCGCCGGGAAGCCGGGGAAGCGCGAGGGCGAGGCCCCCCACCGCCAGCGTCAGCCACGACAGCAGGCCGCTCGGGCGGCTCTTCCAGAACGGCTTGCGGATACGCACGATCAGCACGATCGCCAGCTCGGCGATCAGCGATTCGACGAACCAGGCGGTCTGGAAAACTCGCTCGGCGGCGCGCAGCCGCGCCTGCGCCTCCCCCGATGACAGGCCGCCCGGCGCCGACCGAGTACCTGCGCGAGCTGCCCCGCCGACCTGGTCCAGTAGGCGTCGTCGCGATCGGCGGATTGCGCGGCCGGCGCGCGCGCCATGCGTTTCTCCTGCTTCCGTGACTGCAATCATGGATCCATGCAGTCACTCGTGCAAAGCGCTGCGCGCCGCGCCCTCACCTCGGCGTTTCGTCTCCTCGGCTTCGAATTGACGAAAAAAAGGGCCGTCGTCGGACGGCCCTGGATCGATTCCTGGCGGAGGGAGGGGGATTCGAACCCCCGAGGGGCTATTCACCCCTACACGCTTTCCAGGCGTGCGACTTAAACCACTCATCCATCCCTCCGAGGGCGCGGAGTATACCGCAGTCCCCTCTGCACAGTCCGCTCTGGGCCGAGCGCTCGAGGCGCTGATATATCGAAAGAAAAAGGGGCGGCCGATGCCGGCCGCCCCGATGCCCCGCGACCGGTCCTCAGGCCGCTTTCAGGTTCGGATAACGAACGTTCTCGACCAGCTCCTGCGTCGTCCGGTCGGGCGCCGGCGTGACCAGCGAGACCAGGACGATCACGATGAAGCCCAGCGGCACGCCGAACAGTCCGGCCGAGATCGGCTGGATGTCCCACCACAGGTTCGTGATCGGCACCGGCCGCGGGATGCCGTAGAACATCTCGCGCAGCCAGGGCTGGTTCAGCGTCATGTAGTAGAACGTGATGCCGATGCCGGCGATCATGCCCAGCGTGGCCGCGAGGCCGGTGGCGCGCTTCCAGAAGATGCCGAGCACCAGTGCCGGGAAGAACCCGGCCGCCGCGAACGAGAATGCCGCCGACACCAGGAACAGGATGTCGGCCGGCTTCTGCGCCGCAGTGAGCGCCGCCAGGATGGCGACGACCAGCAGCAGCATCTTCGAGAGCAGCACGCGGCGCTGCGTCGACGCGGTCGGGTCGATCATCTTGTAGTACAGGTCGTGCGACAGCGCGTTGGCGATCGTCAGCAGCAGCCCGTCGGCGGTGGACAGCGCCGCCGCCAGGCCGCCCGCCGCCACCAGGCCCGAGACCACGTACGGCAACCCGGCAATCTCCGGCGTGGCCAGCACGACGATGTCACCGCCGATCGAGATCTCCGCGCGCTGCACGATGCCGTCGCCGTTGATGTCGGCGATCGACAATAGCCCTGGATCGACCGCTGCCCACGACTGCACCCATGCTGGCAAGCTCGCGAACGAACTCCCGACCAGGTGGTTGTAGATGTCGAACTTCACCAGGACCGCGAGCGCGGGCGCCGTCAGGTACAGCAGCAGGATGAAGAACAGCGACCAGCCCACCGAGATGCGCGCCTCCTTGACCGACGGCGTCGTGTAGTAGCGCATCAGGATGTGCGGCAGCGCCGCCGTGCCGACCATCAGGCAGAACACCAGCGCGAGGAAGTTCTTGCGCGAGACGTCGCGCGCCGCGTCGTCCTTGCCCGGGAACGGCTCGGCGTGACGCAGCAGCGGCGCGCCGCGTGCGGACAATGCCCGCTCCTTGGCCCATGCGGTGCGTGCTTCCTCGGCAGTCTTCGGATACTTGCTCAGCTCGTCCTGCGCCCGCTTGATCGCCGCGGCGTCGCCGCCGGCCGTGGCATCGGCCACCGCCTTCTCGAGCGCGGCCTTGCCGGCGGTATACGAGCCCTGCAGGTCCTTGAGCTTCTCGACCGCCGCCGCCGAGCGCTTGTTGAAGATGTCGCGGACCTCGTTCTCCTTCGGATCGGCGATCAGCTTCTCCTCGAGCGCCGTGACCTTCTGCAGCTGCTGGCCGTAGATCAACTGCGGGATCGGGAAGCCGGTCTGCTGGATCGACAGCCACACCACCGGGATCATGTACGCGATGATCAGGATGATGTACTGCGCCACCTGCGTCCAGGTCACCGCGCGCATGCCGCCGAGGAACGAGCACACCAGGATGCCCGCCAGGCCCAGGAACACGCCGATCTCGAACGCCACGCCGGTGAGCCGGGTGGTGATGATGCCCACCCCGTAGATCTGCGCGACCACGTAGGTGAACGAGCACAGGATGGCGATCACGATCCCGATGAAGCGCGGGATGTTGCCGCCGTAGCGCGCCCCGAGGAAGTCGGGAATCGTGAACTGCCCGAACTTGCGCAGGTACGGCGCCAGGAACAGCGCGGTCAGCACGTAACCGCCGGTCCACCCCATCACGAACGCCAGGCCGTTGTAGCCGGCCAGGTAGAGGGTGCCCGCCATGCCGATGAACGACGCGGCCGACATCCAGTCGGCGCCCACCGCCATGCCGTTGAACAGCGCGGGCACGCGCCGGCCGGCCACGTAATACTCGGCTGCCTCGTTGGTACGGCTGATGATGCCGATGCCTGCATACAGCAGGACCGTGGCGATCAGGAACACGTAGCCGATCGTCTGGCGCGGCAGGCCGACCTGCTCGAGAATCGCCAGGATGATCACGAAGGTGATGAAGCCGCCGGTGTAGAAGCCGTAGACCTTCCTCAACTGCTGGTTGAAGGCCTTCTGGGATTGTTGGGCGGTGCTCATTCGTCCTCTCCTTCCGCCACGCCGAACTCCTCGTCGAGGCGGTTCATGCAGCGCGCGTAGTAGACGATCAGGAACAGGTAGACGAGTAGCGCCCCCTGGGCGGCAATCCAGAACGAGAACGGCCAGCCGAAGAAATTGAAGGTCAGTGACCGCGCGAAATACGCGGCGACGAAGGTGACGACGAACCAGATCGCGATCAATATCGACGCGAGGCGCAGGTTGCGTCGCCAGTACTCGTGATGTTTGGCGCTCAGCTGCATGGCGTCCCCTCCCCTTGGCGTGTCTTCCTCATCTCCACTCTCCTCGTCGGGTGTTTCACCCGTGTCATGAACCGCTGTCCCCGGACCGGCGCGTGCGGCCGCCCGGTTGGTACGGATCGTCGATGCCGGCGTCGACGCCGGTCTCGCGCTCGAGCTGCAGGGCGACCTTCGGCTCGAACTTCGAGAGCCTGCGGATCGTGGCGACGATGCGTTCGGTCTGGCCCAGGCGCCGGTAGGCATGCGCCAGCTGGTAGTAGCCGTAGGGCGAGAAGGGTTGCAGCTCGACGACCTTCTTCAGCGCGGCGATGCCTTCTTCGACGCGATCGCGCTTGATCAGCGACAGCGCCTTGCCGTACCACGCGCGGTCGAGCTTCTCGTCGAGCGCGAGCGCGCGCTCGAAGGCCTTCAGCGCCGCGTCGTGGTCGTCGAGCTCCTGCTGGAGGAAGCCGAGGTTGAACCAGGTATGGGCCTTGGTCGGGTCGACGTCGAGCGACTGCTCGAGCACGGCGATCGCGCCCTCCCGGTCGCCGCGGGCGGCCCGCCGCGTGGCGACCGCCGCCAGCGCGGCGGTGTCGCGCGGACGCAGCGCGCACACCCGCTCCCAGTACTCGAGCTCGATCGAATGACGCCTGAGCAGGCCGGCCCAGAGCGCCATCTGCCGGTAGAACCAGACGTTGAGCGCGTCGGCGAGCGGGTGGGCGGTCATGGCGATCATCGCTTCAGCCCACCGGCATCTGCAGCCTGAGCTTGGCCACGAGGAGCGCCACCCAGACCCAGAACAGCAGCCCGAACGCCAGCGCCGGGATGTGACGGTCGACGATGAATGCCGGCGTCGCCCGGCGCACCACGCGGGTGACGGGCGACGTCAGGAAGCGCATCCCCCGGTAGACCGGGTTGGTCTCGTGGCGGCCGAAGCTCAGCACCCAGACCAGGCCCTGGCCGAGCAGCATCAGTCCGGCGAACTCCACCAGCCCTTTCAGTACGATCACCATGCTCAGCACGCGCTTGCGTCTCCTCGTTCGTCCGGCGGCGTCTGTCGCGCCGCTCGGACCCCTCGATGTCAGAGTGTTTCCTTCAACTGCTCGAGAATCGCCGGGTTCTCGAGCGTCGACACGTCCTGCGTGATCGACTCGCCCTTGGCCAGCGCCCGCAGCAGGCGGCGCATGATCTTTCCGGAGCGGGTCTTGGGCAGGTTGTCACCGAACCGGATGTCCTTCGGCTTGGCGATGGGGCCGATCTCCTTGCCGACCCAGTCGCGCAGCTCTTTCGCGACCTGCGCGGCGGCCTCGCCGACGGGGCGGGCCTGCTTGAGCACGACGAAGGCGGAGATCGCCTCGCCGGTCAGGTCGTCGGGCCGTCCGACCACCGCGGCTTCGGCGACCAGCGGATGCGACACCAGTGCCGACTCGATCTCCATGGTGCCGAGCCGGTGGCCCGAGACGTTGAGCACGTCGTCGATGCGGCCCATGATCCAGAAGTAGCCGTCGAGATCGCGGTTGGCGCCGTCGCCGGCGAGGTAGTAGCGGCCCTTGAAGTCCTCGGGGAAATAGGTCTTGCGGAACCGCTCGGGGTCGCCCCAGATCGTCCGGATCATCGACGGCCAGGGCTTGGTGACGACCAGGAAGCCGCCCTTGCCCTTCTCGACCTGGTTGCCGGTCTCGTCGACCACGGCGGCAGCCACGCCCGGCAGCGGCATCGTGCACGAGCCCGGCTTGAGCGAATGCACGCCGGGCAGCGGCGAGATCATGGTGGCCCCGGTCTCGGTCTGCCACCAGGTATCGACGATCGGGCAGCGGCCGCGGCCGACGTTCTCGTAGTACCACATCCACGCCTCGGGATTGATCGGCTCGCCGACCGATCCGAGCAGGCGCAGCGAGGACAGGTCGTACTTCCTCGGGTGATGGTCGGGGGAGGTTTCCCCGGCGCGCACCAGCGAGCGGATCGCCGTCGGCGCGGTATAGAAGATGCTGACCTTGTGGCGATCGATCATCTCCCAGAAGCGACCCGGGTTCGGGTGCGTCGGGATGCCCTCGAAGACGACCTGGGTCGCGCCGCAGGCGAGCGGCCCGTAGACGATGTAGGTATGGCCGGTCACCCAGCCGATGTCGGCGGTGCACCAGTAGACGTCGGTCTGCTTCAGGTCGAACACCCACTTGACCGTCAGCGCCGCGCCGAGCAGGAACCCGGCCGACGAATGCTGGACGCCCTTCGGCTTGCCGGTCGAGCCCGAGGTATAGAGCACGAACAGCGGATGCTCGGCGTCCACCCACTCCGGCGGGCAGTCGTTGGACTGGCCCTCGATCGCCTCGTCCCAGGTGAGGTCGCGCCCGGCCTGCATCGTCGCGCCCTCGCCGGTGCGCTGGTAGACGATGACCTTGCGGACCGCTCCGCAGCCGCCCATCGCGAAGGCTTCGTCGACCGCGTTCTTCAGCGGCACGCGCTTGCCGCCGCGGACCTGCTCGTCGGCGGTGATCACCAGCGTGGCGCCGACGTCGATGATGCGCTCCTGCAGGCTCTTGGCCGAGAAGCCGCCGAAGACCACCGAGTGGGTGATGCCGAGCCGCGCGCAGGCCTGCATCGCGACCGCGCCGTGGATCGACATCGGCAGGTAGATGATCGCCCGGTCGCCGCGCTTGTAGCCGAGGGCCTTGATCCCGTTGGCGAAGCGGCTGACGAGCTGGTGCAGCTCGCGATAGGTGACGCGGGTGACGGCGCCGTCGTCGGCCTCGAAGATGATCGCGGTCTTGTTCTCGACCGGCGTGCCCAGGTGCCGGTCCAGGCAGTTGTAGGAGACGTTCAGTTCGCCGTCGGCGAACCACTTGAAGAACGGCGCATTCGAGTCGTCGAGCGCGCGCGTGAACGGCTTGTGCCAGACGAGATGCTCGCGCGCGAGCCGCCCCCAGAACCCCGCGTGATCCTTCGCAGCCTCGGCACACAGTGCCTCGTACTGGTCCATGCCCGAAATCGTTGCCTGCTTGCGGAAAGCCTCCGGGGGGGGAAACAACCTGCCTTCCTGCAGCACCGATTCGATCTGAGCGGACATCGCCCGTCCTCCTCTGTCTCTTCCTTCTGTTCGATGACTGCGGGCACCTTACGAGCGATGCCTTACGACTCGCTTACGCCTGCCGTTGCCGGCCGGGCGCGGTGCGCCGCCCCTCGACGCTTGATGCGTCGCAATAATGATAGTCCCGGGAGCGCATGCGGCGGCGCCAATTCCGCGTTCCGCTAGAATCGACGCCCGGTTCCCATTAGGACACGCCATGGCCGTCATCAGGCAGGACGATCTGATCGAATCGGTGGCTGCTGCACTGCAGTTCATCAGCTATTTCCATCCGCGCGACTACCTCGAGCACCTGGCCCGCGCCTACCGGAGCGAGCAGAGCGCCGCCGCCCGGGACGCGATCGCCCAGATCCTGACCAACTCCCGGATGTGCGCCGAGGGGCACCGGCCGCTCTGCCAGGACACCGGCATCGTCAACGTGTTCATGAAGGTCGGAATGGGGGCGCGCTTCGAGGGTTTCGGCGGCTCGCTGGCCGATGCGGTGAACGAGGGGGTCCGGCGGGGCTATCTCGATCCGGCCAACACGCTGCGCGCCTCGGTCGTCGCCGACCCGCAGTTCGAGCGGCGCAACACCCGCGACAACACCCCGGCGGTGCTCAACGTCGAGCTGGTGCCCGGCGACACCGTCGAGGTGACGGTCGCGGCCAAGGGCGGCGGCTCCGAGAACAAGTCGAAGCTGGCGATGCTGAATCCGTCCGATTCGATCGTCGACTGGGTGCTGAAGACGGTCCCGACCATGGGCGCGGGCTGGTGTCCGCCGGGGATGCTGGGCATCGGCATCGGCGGCACGGCCGAAAAGGCCATGCTGATGGCCAAGGAATCGCTGATGGACCCGATCGACATGTTCGACCTGCTCGCGCGCGGGCCGTCGAACCCGCTCGAGGCGCTGCGCGTCGAGCTGTACGAGAAGGTCAACGCGCTGGGCATCGGCGCCCAGGGGCTGGGCGGCCTCACCACCGTGCTCGACGTCAAGATCGCGATGTTCCCGACGCACGCGGCCTCGAAGCCGGTCGCGATGATCCCGAACTGTGCGGCGACGCGGCACGCGCATTTCGTGCTCGACGGCTCGGGGCCCGCCTTCTGCGAGCCGCCCCCGCTCTCGGCCTGGCCCGACGTGCACTGGGCGCCCGACGTGAAGACCTCGAGGCGGGTCGACCTGGACACCCTCACGCGCGAGGAAGTGGCCTCCTGGAAGCCCGGCCAGACGCTGCTGCTGTCGGGCCGGATGCTCACCGGGCGCGACGCCGCCCACAAGCGCATCCAGGACATGCTCGCGCGCGGCGAGCCGCTGCCGGTCGACTTCGCGGGCCGCGTGATCTACTACGTCGGGCCGGTCGATCCGGTCCGCGACGAGGCGGTGGGGCCCGCCGGCCCGACGACCTCGACCCGGATGGACAAGTTCACCGACATGATGCTGTCGGAGACCGGGCTGCTGGCGATGGTCGGCAAGGCCGAGCGCGGACCGGCCGCGATCGAGGCGATCCGCCGCCACCGGGCGGCGTACCTGATGGCGGTGGGCGGCGCCGCCTACCTGGTGTCGAAGTCGATCCGCAAGGCGCGGGTGCTCGGCTTCGAGGACCTCGGCATGGAGGCGATCTACGAGTTCGAGGTGAGCGACATGCCGGTCACGGTCGCGGTCGACGCGGCCGGCACCTCGGTGCACGAGACCGGCCCCCGGGAGTGGCAGGCGCGAATCGGGAAGATCCCGGTGGCCAGCGTGCCATGAGCTACCTGCTGGTCGACATCGGCAACACGTTCCTCAAGTGGGGGACGTACGCTCCGCCGTCGTCGCGGGGCCGTCCGCTCGCGCAGGACAAGATGCTCGCGTTCGGGCGCGTGCTGCTCGAGGAGATCCCGATGGTCACGAAGGAGTGGCGCCGCCAGCCCGCTCCGTCGAGCATCGTGATCGCGAACGTCGCGGGCACCGCGGTCGTCAACCCGACGCTACGCTCGCTGGAAGTGTGGCCCGAAGCGCCGGAGCCCTATTGGGTCACCTCGCGCTCCGAGCAATGCGGCGTGAAGAACGGCTACCTGAACCCCGCGGCGCTCGGCTGCGACCGCTGGGCGGCGATGATCGGCGCCCACGCGCTGGTGGGCGAGCGCGCGGCGCTGGTCGTGGTCTGCGGCACCGCCACGACGATGGACCTGCTCACCGCCGACGGGCAGTTCCTGGGCGGCGGCATCATGCCGGGCCTGGGCCTGATGGTGCGCGCGCTGCACCAGAACACCGCGACGCTGCCCGACGCCCAGGGCGAGTACGTCGACTACCCGCGCCAGACGGTCGACGCGATCGCCTCGGGCTGCGCGCATGCGCAGGCCGGCGCGGTCGAGCGCCTGTACTTCCTGCACAAGCGCAACCATCCCGACCTGCGCTGCATCCTGTCGGGCGGCGCGGCGCGCACGCTCGGCCCGCGCCTGACCATCGAGTTCACCTACCACGAGAACCTGGTTCTCGAGGGGCTGTACCAGGTCGCCGCCTCGCTCGGCTGAGGCCCGCGCGGGCGGCGCAGCCCCACGCCCCGCGCCGGAAGGGGGCGCCCGACGCGCGGCGCGGCTCAGCCGGCGGGCAACGCGGCGATTCCCGCCCGCGCGACCTGCGCGTCCTCTTCGGACTTCACGCCCGAGACGCCCACGGCGCCGACGCAATGCGCGCCGACCAGGATCGGCACCCCGCCCTCGAGCATCCCTTCCAGCGTCGGCGCGGACAGGAACGAGGTCCGTCCGCCGTTGATCACCTCTTCGTAGATCCGCGACTCGCGTCGCCCCAGCGCCGCGGTGCGCGCCTTCGCGGCGCAGATCTGCGCCGAGATCGGCACTGCGCCGTCGAGCCGCTGCAGCCACAGCAGGTGACCGCCGTCGTCGACGATCGCGATCGAGACCGCCCACCGGTTGCGCAGGGCCTCGGCTTCCGCGGCGGCGGCGATCGCCTTCACGTCGGCGGCGGCGAGTACGGGTTTCGTCTCCATCATGTCTCCGGTCGGGTCAGTTCAAGCCGCGCAGACGGTACCACAGCCCGCCGGCCATCTCGTGCAGCGCGAGCCAGCAGCTGAGCGCGCCGTCGGCGCTGGGCAGCCAGGCCAGCCAGTCGCGGTGCACCGGCGCGCCGCGGAACCCGAGCGGCGCCGCCCGCGGCTCGAGGCCGGCGGCGGCGAAGGCGGCGCGGGCGCGCCGCATGTGGGTGGCATGCGTCACGAGCAGGACGCGGCGGCGCCCGTCGGCCACCAGCAGTTGCGCCGAGAAGCGGGCATTGTCCGCGGTGTCCAGCGACCGGTCCTCGAGCCAGCGCACGCGCGTGCCCAGCCGGTTCTCGAGCATGCGCTTCATCACCGCCGCCTCGCTGGTGCCGGCGCCGCGCGGCGGGCCGCCGCTCACCAGCACCGGCAGGCCGGTGACCTGCGCCGCCCAGGCGCCGTAGAGCAGCCGCTCGGTGGTGCGCGGATGGGGGCGGTAGCGATAGGGTTGCTCGTGCCGGTCCGAGCGCAGGCCGCCGCCGAGGATCACGATCGCCTGCGGCGCCTCCGGCCCCTTCATCAGCGCGCGCAGCGCGGCCTCGTCGAGCGCGGGACCGGCCTGGCGCTCGAGCGGCGCGAGCAGCAGGCGGCCGACGCCCTGGGTCGACAGGGCGGCGGCCAGCACCACCCCGAGCACCACCAGGGCGCGGCCGGTCGCGCGGCCGCGCTGCAGCCACAGCCCGAGGAGGACCAGCCACAGCGGTCCGGCCGGCGGGAGCAGCAGCAGTTCGGCGGCGCGCTTGGCCGCGAGGGCGAGCTCGGGAGACACCGCGTCAGGCTGGCGCGCCGAGCGCCTGGCGCAACTGGTCGAGCGCGCCCGGATCCTCGATCGTGGTCAGGTCGCCCGGGTCCCGCGACTCGCAGATGGCCTGGATCGACCGGCGCAGTACCTTGCCCGAGCGCGTCTTCGGCAGCAGCGTCACGAAGTGCACGCGCGCGGGCCGCGCCACCGCCCCCAGCTGGCGATCGACGGTCGCCATCAGCTCGCCCTCGAGCGCCATGCGCGCCTCGGGCGTGGCCGCCTGCGCGGGGTCCCGCAGCACCGCGAACGCCATCGCGACCTGCCCCTTCAGCGCGTCGGCGACGCCGACCACCGCGCACTCGGCCACCGCCGGATGGCTCGACAGGCTCTCCTCGATCTCGCGGGTGCCGAGCCGGTGGCCGGCGACGTTGATCACGTCGTCGGTGCGGCCGAGGATGAAGTAGTACCCGTCGGCGTCGCGGATGCCCCAGTCGAAGGTCGAGTACACCAGCCGGCCCGGGATGGTCGAGAAATACGTGCTCACGAAGCGCTCGTCGTCGCCCCAGACGGTCTGCATGCAGCCCGGCGGCAGCGGCGGCACGATCGCGACGACCCCCTTCTGGTCGACGCCGGCCTCCTCGCCGGTCTGCTCGTGCAGCAGACGCAGGTCGTAGCCGTACATCGGCATGCCGGGCGAGCCGAGGCGCGTCGGGGTCCGTTCGATGCCGTGCGCCACCGTCAGGATCGGCCAGCCGGTCTCGGTCTGCCAGTAGTTGTCGATGATCGGCTTGCCGAGCGCCTCGCCGATCCAGCGCGCCGTCGGCTCGTCCAGCGGCTCGCCGGCCAGGAACAGCGCGCGCAGCGAGGACAGGTCGTAGCGCGTGAGCCAGGCCGGGTCCTGCTTCTTCAGCACCCGGATCGCGGTGGGCGCGGAGAACATGACGGTCACGCGGTACTTCTCGACCAGCTGCCAGAGGATGCCGGCGTCGGGCCGCAGCGGCGTGCCCTCGTACATGAGCGTGGCCATGCCGGCGATCAGCGGGCCGTAGACGATGTACGAATGCCCGACGACCCAGCCGATGTCGCTGGTCGAGAAATAGGTCTCGCCGGCGTTGCCGCAGAAGATGTGCTTCATCGACGCGGCCAGCGCGACCGCGTACCCGCCGACGTCGCGCTGGACGCCCTTGGGCACCCCGGTGGTGCCCGAGGTGTACAGCGTGTAGCTCACCTCGTTCGACTCGAGCCACTCGACCGGGACCACGTCGTCGAGATGACGCTCGCGCAGCGCGGCGTAGTCGTGGTCGCGCCCGGCCGTGCGCTCGAACGGTGCCAGGCCGCGATCGACCATCAGGACCTGCGCCGGCGGGTTGCGCGCGAGCCCGATCGCGGCATCGAGCAGCGGCTTGTAGGGCACCACCTTGCCGGCGCGCGAGCCCGCGTCGGCGCTCACGACCAGCACCGGGCTCGCGTCGTCGATGCGGCTCGCCAGGCTGCGCGAGGCGAAGCCGCCGAACACCACCGAGTGGATCGCGCCGATCCGGGCGCAGGCCAGCATCGCGAACGCCGCCTCGGGGATCATCGGCATGTAGATCAGCACCCGGTCGCCGCGGCGCACCCCCAGCGCGCGCATGATCGCGGCCATCCGCATCACCTCGCGGTGCAGCTCGCCGAAGGTGTAGCTGCGCTCGGCGCCGGTCTCGGTCGACACGTAGACCAGGGCCGGTGCGTCGCGGCGCCCGGCGAGATGCCGGTCGACCGCGTTGTGGCACAGGTTGGTGCGCCCGCCGACGAACCAGCGGGCGAAAGGCGGGTTCGAATAGTCGAGCACGCGCTCGAACGGCGTGTGCCAGTCGATCAGCGCCGCCTGCCCGGCCCAGAACCCTTCGCGATCGGCGATCGACCGCGCATGGAACTCCCTCAGCGAACCGGCTTCCGTCGCGTCATCCGCGCTCATCTCCGTCTCCCTGTGTCCGTCCCGGGCGGTCTGCTCCGGCGTCTGGCCGCATTCTACGACCAGCCCGGACCCCGACCGGGCGGCGGGAGGCGGCGGGAGCGGGAGGCTACTGGACGGTGCAGCCGGCGGCGCGGCGCGGGCACCAGGCGCAGGCTTCGAGCGCGCCGCGCAGGCTGCAGGTCGAGCGGCGACACGCCAGCACGCGCAAGCCCTGCCGGCGGGCGGCCTCGCGATAGCCCCGCATCACGTTGTGCCCGAGGAAGTCGGTGAACAGGATCAGCAGGTCGGCCCCGGCTGGAACCGAGCGGTCGGCCCGCTGCGCGGAAGGGTCGCGCCCGGAAATGTGTCTCAGTACGGAAATGCCGTACTCGTCCAGGACCTGCGGGATGTTGCCGAGCCGGTCGGCGCCTACCACGAGAGCGTTCATCGTCGCTGCCTATTCCTGCGGGCGCCCGGGTGGCCTGCCCTTGTTGAGAATGATACTCATTCATTTCATGATGTCAACTCCGCCGGTGAGGTCATGGCGGCGCCCACCGCGCCGTTCCGGCCGCGCCGGTTCAATTGAAAGCGGTTCTCGTTTCAAATAGACTCGACGCACCCGCCGCGGGCACCCCTTGCCCGCGCCCGCCGGTTCCGATTCACCCCCGTCAGCAGGACAACCCGATGATCCGATTCAAGCCCCGCCTGGCCCTCGCCGCCGCCGTGCTCGCCGCGAGCGCCGCCACGCCCGCCCTCGGCCAGGAAAAGGTGCTCAACCTCTATTCCGCCCGCCACTACCAGACGGACGACGCGCTGTATGCCGAGTTCACGCGCCAGACCGGCATCCGGATCAACCGCATCGAGGCCGGCGACCAGGCGCTGCTGGAGCGGCTGCGCAGCGAGGGCGCGAACAGCCCCGCCGACGTCATCCTGCTGGTCGACGCGGCGCGCCTGTGGAAGGCCCAGGCCGACGGGATGTTCCAGCCGGTGAAATCGGCGACGCTCGAATCCCGGGTACCGGCGCACCTGCGCAGCCAGGACGGCGGCCAGGGCTCGGAATGGTTCGGGATCGCGACCCGGGCGCGCGTGATCGTCTACAACAAGGAGAAAGTCGCTGCGGCGCTGGTGCGCAACTACGAGGACCTCGCCCGTCCCGAGCTCAAGGGCAAGGTGTGCACGCGCTCGGGCGCCCATCCGTACATGCTGTCGCTGATCGGCGCGATGTCCGAGCACCTCGGCGAGGCCGGCGCCGAACGCTGGGCCGAGGGCGTGGTGGCGAACTTCGCGCGCCCGCCGCGCGGCGGCGACACCGACCAGGTGCGCGCGGTCGCGACCGGGGAATGCGGCGTGGCGCTCAGCAACAGCTACTACCTGGTGCGGCTGATGCGCTCCGACAAGCCGGCCGACCGCGAGGCGATGGCGAAGGTCGGCATCGTCTGGCCGAACCAGGGCAGCTTCGGGACGCACGTCAACGTGTCGGGCGCCGGCATCGCCCGCCATGCGCCGCACCGCGACAACGCGGTGAAGTTCGTCGAGTACCTGGTGAGCGACTCGGCGCAGGCCTACTTCGTCGCGGGCAGCAACGAGTGGCCGGTGGTGTCCTCGGTCAAGGTGGCCAACCCGGAGCTGGAATCGCTCGGGCCGTTCAAGGCCGACACGCTGCCGATCGGGGCGGTCGGCCGGGCCCAGGGCGCGGCCTCGAAGATCATCGATCGCGCCGGCTGGCGCTGAGCGCCGGCGGGCGGCGCCGCGCGGTCGCCAGCGGCGCCGCGTGGCGGCCGCATCGGGGCCGCCCTCAGGACGTCGCCCTCAGACGCCGCCCTCAGATCTGCGCGGCGATGACCTTGATCTCGACCCGGTACTCGGGCGCCGCGAGACGCGCCTCGACGGTCGCCCGGGCCGGGGTGTGACCCGCCGGGGCCCAGGCGTCCCAGACGGCGTTCATCGCCGCGAAGTCGCCGATGTCGGCCAGGAAGATCTGGGCCTGGAGGATGTGGGTGCGGTCGCTGCCGGCCTCGACCAGCAGCCGGTCGATCGCGGCGAGCACCTGGCGTGTCTGCCCGCCGACATCGGCGGACGGATCCTCCGCCACCTGGCCGGCCAGGTAGACCACGCCGTTGTGGATCGTGGCTTCGGACATGCGTGCGCCGACATGCAGCCGTTCGACGGTCATTGGAACTCCTCGGACAGGAAATGCTCGACCGCCTCGACCTGGTCGGCGGCGATGTAGGTCGGCGCGTGGCCGACGCCCTCGAACTCGACGCAGCGCGCCCGGGGGCCGCGCTGTCCCATCCGCGCCGCGGTGGCCGCCGACAGGATGTCGGACTGCGCGCCGCGGGTCACCAGCGTGGGGCAGCGGATCGCGTCGTAGGCCGGCCAGAGATCGGGCGCCGGCGCGCCCTGCTGCGCGCGAAACGGCAGCGCGATCGCCGGATCGTAGGCGAACGTCCAGCCGCCGTCGCGCTGCTCCAGGTAGTGGCGCGTGAGCACCCGAAACTGCTCGTCGGTGTGCGGCCCGAAATCGCGCATCAGGTCGCGCTGCGCCGCGACCCCCTCGGCCTCGGTCGCGAACCGCGGCCCCTGCCCGACGTAGCCGGCGATGCGCGCGCGCCCCGCGTCGTCGACCACCGGGCCGATGTCGTTCAGCACCAGCCGGCCGATCGGGGTGCCGGGCATGGCCGCGAGCAGCAGCCCGATGAGGCCGCCCATCGAGGTGCCCACCCAGGCCAGCCGCTCGACGTCGAGGCGCGCGATCAGCGTGACGCAGTCGGCGATGTACTGCGGCAGCGCGTAGAGGTTCGGGTCGGCGGCCCGGTCCGAGCGCCCGCGTCCGATCATGTCGGGGCAGATCACGCGCCAGCGACGCGCCAGCCGGGCGGCCAGGACGTCGAAGTCGCGGCCGTTGCGCGTCAGGCCGTGGACGCACAGCACCGTCGGGACGTCGCGCAGCGCCTCCCCGGACGGCGGCCATTCCCAGTACGCGAGCCGGTGCAGCCCGGTGGGATCGGCGCAAGTGACATGGCGCAGGCGGGGTTCGAGCATCCTGGAGTGCCGCTACGGCTACAATTTCCGCGAATTGTACAGGGAGGGGTCATGCTCGAAGGCAAGCTCGCGCTCGTCACCGGATCCACCAGCGGCATCGGCCTGGGCATCGCCCACGCACTGGCCCGGCAACGGGCGAACCTGGTCCTGAACGGGTTCGGCGATGCCGCCGAGATCGAGCGGCTGCGCGCCGGGCTGGCGGCCGCGCACGGCATCGAGGTCGGCTACGAGGCGGCCGACCTCTCCCGGCCCGCCGAGATCGAGGCCATGTTCGAGCGCATCGCCGCGCGCGGCGCCTCGGTCGACATCCTCGTCAACAACGCCGGCATCCAGCACGTCGCCCCGGTCGAGCGCTTCCCGGCCGACCGCTGGGACGCGGTCATCGCGATCAACCTGTCGGCCGCGTTTCACGCGATCCGCTGCGCGCTGCCCGGCATGCAGCGCCGCAACTGGGGGCGCATCGTCAATATCGCCTCGACCCACGGGCTGGTCGCGTCGGTGGAGAAATCGGCCTACGTCGCCGCCAAGCACGGCATCGTCGGGCTGACCAAGGTGGTCGCGCTCGAGAACGCGCGCACCGGCATCACCTGCAACGCGATCTGCCCGGGCTGGGTGCTGACCGCGCTGGTGCAGAAGCAGATCGACGCGCGCGCCGCGCAGTCCGGCCAGACCGTCGAGCAGGCCAGGATCGCGCTGGTCTCCGAGAAGCAGCCGTCCCAGGACTTCGTCACCCCCGAGCAGCTGGGCGAGCTGGCGGTGTTCCTGTGCTCGCCCGCCGCCGACCAGGTGCGCGGCGCGGCCTGGGCGATGGACGGGGGCTGGACCGCGCAGTAGCCGGCGCAGCGGCGTCCGGCGCGGCCGCGCGCGGTTCGGCGGCGCCTGGGGCCGCATGCAGGCGCGCGATCGCCTGCGCCACCGCGGGATCGTCGTCCAGGCGCACGCGCCAGTAGCGCCGGTCGTCGATCCGCGAGCGTTCGATCCGGGGAGCCGTGCCCAGGGCGAAGTCGAGCGTGATCGCGCCGTCACGGTCGCTGCGCAGCAGGGCGATCCCGGCCGAGCGGTAGCGCGCCTCCACCCGTTGCGCCGGATGCCGGTAGCGGTTGCGATAGCCGACCTGCGCGATCGCGAGCGCGGGCGCGACCGCCTCGAGGAACGGCGCGCTCGAGGAGGTGCCGCTGCCGTGATGCGGCGCGAGCAGCAGATCGGCGGCGAGCCCGGCGGGGCCTTCCCGCGCCAGCAGCGCCCGTTCCTGCGCCGCCTCGATGTCGCCCGCCAGCAGGATGCGCGCCGCCGGCGCCTCGATCCGCAGCACGCAGCTCGATGCGTTGGTCGGCGACTTCGCGCCCGGCGCCGGATGCGGCCCGGGGTGGAGGAACCTGAACCACACTTCGCCCCAGCGCCAGGCCTCGTCGCGACGGCACGCGTGGAACGGCGGCCCGGCCTCGCGCGCCGGATGCCCGGGCGGCAGCGAGCCCGCGATCCAGTCGACCCGCAGGCCGCGCAGCAGGCTCGGCAGGCCGCCCGAATGGTCGCTGTCGAGATGCGAGACCACGATGGCGTCGAGACGATCGATGCCGCGCGCGCGCAGCCACGGCAGGATCACCCGCGCCCCGGCTTCGGAGTCGCCGCCGTAGAGCGGGCCGGTGTCGTACAGCAACCGGCGCTGCGGCGTCTCGACCAGCACCGCCATGCCCTGCCCGACATCGAGCGCCGTGATGCGCAGCGCGCCCGGCGGCGGCAACCCGTCGCCCTGGGTGAACAGCGGCAGCAGGCCGGCGAACGCCGCGCGACGGCCCGGCAGCGGCACCGGCCACAGCAGGAGCGCGACGGCCGTCGCGGCCAGGACGAGCGCGGCGGCGCCGGGACGCGCGACCACCAGCACCGACCCCGAGGCGCGCGACAGCGGCTCGAGCGCGTCCAGCAGCGCCGCGGTCGCGGCGACCACGAGCGCCAGCAGCGCGGTCCCGATCGCGGGCAGCCACGGCAGGCACGCGGCGCCGAGCATCGCGACCGGCGTGATGAAGACCGAGACGAGCGGGATCGCGAACGCGTTGGCGAGCGGCCCGACGAGCGAGACCGACGAGAAGAACAGCGCGCCGAGCGGCACCAGCGCGATGCTGGCGGCCCATTGGGTGCCGGCCGCTTCCGCCAGGGCGCTGCGCAGGCGCCGCCACCGCGCGGCCCGGTCCGCGCGCGCGGGGCGTGGCCGCCGCGCCGCGCCGTGCAGCGTGATGGCCGCGACCGCCGCGAACGACAGCCAGAAGCCCGCGGCCAGCGGCGCCCAGGGATCGAGCAGGGTGACGATCCCGGCGGCGGCGGCGAGTACGTGCCGCATCGAGCGCGACCGGCCGCTCGCGAGCGCCACGCCGGCGACCAGCAGCATCCAGCAGGTGCGCTGCGCCGGGATGCCCCACCCCGCGAGCCCGGCGTACAGGAACGCCGCCGCGACGCCGGCGAGCCAGGCGATCCGGTTCGCCGGCCAGCGCAGCAGCGCGCCGCTGCGAGCGACCGGCCGCGTGTGCAGCAGCCGCCGGGCGAGCGCCACGGTGAGCCCGGCCAGCATCGTGATGTGCAGCCCGGAGATGCTCATCAGGTGGCTCACGCCGGTCCGGTTGAAGATGTCCCACCAGCGGGCGGTGGGAATTGCCAATCATCATCTACGCTGGCACAAAAGGTGTTACGCCCCACCAATCAATACATTTGGTCCTACGCCACGGCAACGCTTCAATGGCGATCTTCGTGACAAAAGGACCTATTCCTCCTCTGAAGGGACATGTAAACGAATGCGTTCGTCAGTTAGTCCGAGTTACCCAAAACGCGATCTAGTTTCGTTAAGGACTGCAGAACCGTCGCAGTAGGCAAAAAAGAGCTCCGTTTGACATTTGGTTGAGTCTAAAAACTTCCCTTTGACAATCCGTTCTACGCCACCCTTGGTTGGGCGATGCGAGCACCCAACTGCTGCCTTAAGCGAGCCAGACGCGCGCTTGAGAGTAAGGACGCCTCCCCTCCGAAAACATGAGAAGAAGCTTGGTTCTCTGCTTGGCGCACCTCCTCGTTCAGCGTGCAGCGCGAGAGAGCCCTCTCCACCCCTTCCACGCCGTTTCATCCCTCACGGGAACGCTCGGACCGCGAAAGCAGGCTAGAACCTCCCTCTCTCCCCTCGCCGGATTTCCGGAGTCAGTCAGCCCTTTCGCATGGAAACCTCTGTATGTCGGAACAGCGGCAGCCCACTACATCCTCGACCCCTGCTAGCAGACGCCGAATGGTTTGGTTCCATTCTGGAGTGACCGGGATGGCGCTCCCCAGGTACTGCGCGACCAAGTGCCTCGCGTCGAGGGCGTTAACGACCTGCAACTCCTGCGCGCGGTCGACACAATTTGTGATGTCCGGAAAACGGCGCGTTGCAAGACGTGCTTGTCGTCGTCGGACCGCATCTCGCGGTCGAAACGTTCGCGAGCCCTCGAAACAAGGCACCAGGAGCTTCCCAAGCAGAGGTGTTTATTCCCTGTAGGGCCTATACAAAATTTATCCCCGATACGGTATTTGTTGCTTTTATCCCTTACAGGGAGTAATCTAACCTTATCCGTTCTACCGCCTGGTGCAATGTGACAGACAGACTCTCTTTCCTCGTGCCTTCGCCCGAGCAGCTCGGCCCGATACTGCGCGGCTTTCGCAAGAGCAAGGGACTGACACAGGCTGAACTGGCCATCCGTACCGGAATGCGCCAAAAAACCATCTCAAGTCTGGAAACTGCCCCTTCGCGGTCCTCAGTGGACACACTAATGCGCTACCTCGCGGCACTCGGCACAGAACTCCACCTGACCGAGAAGATGTCCCCTGAGACTTCGCGAGACGTAGCGGAGAACTGGTGATGGGCCGCGCACGCAAAGGCGGCTCACTGGCCCTCTGGATGAACGGCCTGCGCGTAGGCACTTGGGCCGTCTCCAGTCAAGGGCAGCACGAGTTGCGCTACGACCCGCGATGGGTGCGCTCGCCTCGGGGCCGCCCTGTCTCACTGTCGATGCCGCTGCGTCAACCCGAAGACCCCTATCGCGGCGCTGTCGTGCGCGACTATTTCGAGAACTTGCTGCCGGACAATCGGCTCATTCGCGAACGCATCCGCACTCGCTTTGGCGCGCGCTCAACCCAAGCCTTTGAGCTGCTTGCGCAGGTCGGCCGGGACTGCGTTGGCGCATTGCAACTTTTGCCGGAAGACCAGGAGCCCAGCACTTTGCAGAGCATCACCGGGACACCGCTATCGGAGTCCCAAGTCGCGCAACTGCTTCGAGACGTCATGACTACGGGCCGTCACACCGATGACGACGCCTTTCGAATCTCTCTTGCCGGTGCGCAGGAAAAAACGGCTCTGCTTCTTCGAGATGGACAGTGGTGGCTACCTTCCGGGTCCACGCCAACCACGCACATCCTGAAGTTGCCTCTGGGTATCGCTCCGAGCGGTATTGACCTGCGCACCTCTGTACAAAACGAGTGGCTGTGTGCCCGCCTGCTGGCCGCATACGGGGTGTCGGTGTCACAGTGCCATATCGTTCGCTTCGAGGAGCACGAGGTTCTTGCTGTATCGCGGTTCGACCGGCAGTGGGCCACGGATAACCGCTGGATTGTACGGATTCCCCAGGAAGATTTCGCGCAGTTTGCAGGCGTACCGCCCGAGCTGAAATACGAAGCGGATGGTGGTCCGGGAATTCGTTTTATTTTGAACGCACTACTTGGCTCCACGAACGCCGAAACAGACCGGCAGGATTTTTTTCGAACCCAGGTGCTCTTTTGGATGCTGGCCGCCATCGACGGCCACGCCAAGAATTTCAGTATCTTCATCGAACCTCGTGGCCGATACCGGCTAACCCCTCGCTATGACGTGCTGTCGGCTTATCCTGTGCTTGGTCGCAAGCACGGACAGCTCGACCCAAAGAAAATCAAGATGGCAATGGCAGTGTGGGGCGTAAACCGACACAGTCGCTGGTCAGAGATTCACCGCAAACATTTCGAATACACGGCTCGCGACTGCGGATTAGGGGCGCAAGCTGACCAGTGGATTGCTGACATCATCGAACAAACGCCTCGCGCGCTCGAAGTGGTCGCACGCGAGCTACCCCATGACTTTCCAGACTCTGTAGCACAGCCGATTCTTGATGGCGTAGCCGCTGCGGCAGCCCGTTTGCATAAAGAAACAATCCACCTATGAACCACCGAACATTGTGATGGAGGAAACCATGGGTTACCTCCGCGAGGAGCCGCTAGAGCGAGCATTCGAGCGCAAGCGCCGCAACTTTGTGACGGACTACGGCATCGCCGAGAAGCCGTCCTTAGCTCGTACCGGGCCGCGGCAAGACGCACCGCGCCTACCTGTGGAGCTACTGCAGCACCGCTTACGACACGCTGCCTGCAGTCGTGTTCGACTTCGCCGAGAGCCGCTCCGGGCGTCATGCGCGGGAGTTCCTCGGGTTCGAGCAGCTAGACGCCGAACGACGATGGCGCGGCACGCTCGTGTGCGACGACTACAGTGCGTACACGGCGCTGTTCAGCAAGGGGGTGACCGAGGCCGGATGCCTGTGCATGCGCGGCGCAAGTTCCATGAGCTGTGGGTGAACCACAAGAGCAGCCTCGCGGCCGAGGCGAGTACGCTCCGGAAGACGAGAGCGACAACTAATCCCCCTACTAGAACTGTTTGAACGGGGCGACCTTGGTGGTCGCCCTTCCCGCGCGCGCCGCGTGCCGGGCGCTCCAAAAGAACCGCGGCGAGGGAGATCGCCGCGGGAAGAGAGCTTAGTGCGTCCCGAAGACCACTAGTGGGAAACCTGGTCGGGAGCGCACAACCCTCCGGTCGACCTCGTCGCTACGATGCATGCGACTACGCGCTGAAGTCGCGGAACGGCAGCGACATCGCTGGTTGCCATAGCCGCAAGGCGCCCGCTCAGAATGAGTTCACTCGCCCCGCGAAGGAACAAGTGGTTGACTTTCTGCCCTTGCTTCGTCCATGACGAGCGCAACGCTTTCGCCTGCGGAACCAAGCC
This sequence comes from Burkholderiaceae bacterium, assembly GCA_039807785.1. Lineage (GTDB taxonomy): Bacteria > Pseudomonadota > Gammaproteobacteria > Burkholderiales > Burkholderiaceae_E > Zeimonas. The sequence goes on along the minus strand of JBDHRX010000009.1, from coordinate 7,162 downwards.
GAAGTCTCGGGAAATCAGGCACGCTTGGCCGTCAAAGAAGGGGGCGATGACCATTCGGCCCACTGTGCTCCACTGGTCCATGACCCTCCATACCTCCTCATCCGCAGGATTGGCGAGCCAGTAGACCATCAGTTCGCGAAATTGAAAGCGAAAGGTCAGAATCGGCATGTAGTCCGAGTCAATTGCTCCCCAGCCGACGTGTGCATGCTTAGGGAAGTCAGTCAGCTGCAGTGACTCTTCGAACTGCACAGTCAGGACGGGAAGCTTCCGAACCCTGGCGGGTTGCGCGGACTCTTTCGCAATGTCCGCAAACTTCGCGAAGTAGCCTGCAGGAATCACCGAGCAGACGCCGTTGTCGCGCTGCTGCATCATCATGGTTTCGATATCCATCGCTTATTGCCTCGTTGGTAACAAAGGGGGTACCAACAACGCATAGCGACCGGCTTTATACGAATCCTCGGAGGACCCGCCGCCCCGCCTCACGGGAGCAGCTCCATTCATCGCCTTGCAGGTGGTAGGACCATTTTCAGAGTCCCGATTCGAATGCGCGCACGCGAGTGACTGTCTAGCGCGGGCAATAATCTCGCTCGAAACAGGTGCCGGTGCTTCCAAGAGCGGCGTGCGACACCGAAAGACTTTAAGGCGGTCAATGAATGACGCCCAGTCGATCGATATGCAGCCACTCAGGGTGTGCGCTTCTCTCGGGATAACGCCTCACCGAACGCTAAAGTTTTACTGTCGTCGCTCGCGCTCGCCAAGATACTTCGCGTAATTGCGAATTGTCACAACCGTATCGTTGGGCGCTTCGGGCTCGTTCTGCGCCGCCGTGATTGCCTCTTCCGACCAATCTCGCCTTGGCTTGTAGTTCGGGCCACTAGAAATGCACGCCCCCTGGGAGACCTCTTCAAGGTCCTCGCTCGCCTCGACTTGTCCGACAGCAACTCTGTCCGCCGCGATAAACGTGAAAAAAATAACTCCGTCATGTATTGCTTCTGGAAACCTGTGAAGGCGCCATAGGTCAAGTCTGACCTCGAACTCATTCCCTTTGAACGCAATGTAAGAATAGTTCTCCAGCAAGTCCGGGCTGTATTCATTGTAGATAGACGGCTCCGAGGATGCGATTGCATCCAGGTCGCCTACCAAGCGTGCAGGCAACGTAATAAGGACCACCACAACGTTAGGCCCTGGATAGTGGAATTCTGGGCTAAAGTCGCTTGCGGACAACTCTATGGCCATCGCCGCGTCTTCCCCTTTCGATTCGTAGCAATATTGGACGAAATCGTACACTCTCGGCTCACGAGCGAGAGCTTCTTGAACAGCACGAACGGACGGCTTTGACTGCAGAGTATTTTTCATCTCGAAACTCCTTGTTGGAGTCGAGTCTACGTCGCGGTTTTATATCGCCGGCGGCGAGAGGAGCGTTTCACCTCGGCCGAACACAGCTCGATGACAGCCTCTCGTTGCCGAAGCACTTAGGAACACGAATCAGACTTAGCTCTGCAGCCGACAGCTGCCTTACCTGCGCATTACATCTTGGTAATCAAACACCGCAATCGTCCAGCAGGCTGCACAATCGGCTGAGTTGGAAAGCGGACTTGCGGGAGGGAGCGGTGAAGATCCTCATCGTCGAGGACGAACGGAAAACGGGCGACTATCTGCGACAGGGACTGAGTGAAGCCGGCTTCGTGACAGACTTGGCACGCGACGGCGTCGACGGTGCGCATCTCGCGACGCAGAACGACTACGACCTGGTCGTGCTCGACGTCATGCTTCCCGGGATCGACGGGTGGGAAGTGCTGCGCCGGATTCGAGTTGCGGGCGGGTCAATGCCCGTACTGTTTCTCACCGCGCGCGATCAGGTCGACGATCGCGTCAAAGGGCTCGAGCTCGGGGCCGACGACTACCTCGTGAAGCCCTTCGCGTTTTCGGAGCTGCTCGCCCGGGTGCGTACGCTGCTAAGGCGCGGGCTCGGGCGCGAGCAACAGCGATTGCAGGTAGCCGATCTTGAGCTCGACCTAATGAGGCGCAGGGTGATTCGAGCCGGCAAGCGCATCGATCTCACTGCCAAGGAATTCGCTCTGCTCGAGCTGCTGTTACGCCGGCAGGGCGAAGTCCTTCCGCGATCGCTCATCGCATCTCAGGTCTGGGACATGAATTTCGATAGCGACACGAACGTCATCGAGGTCGCGGTGCGCCGCCTGCGCGCGAAGGTCGACGACGACTTCGAGCCGAAGCTCATCCGCACCGTGCGCGGAATGGGCTACGTGATCGAGCCGCCGGAGCAGGCCTGATGCGAAAACGGCGGTCGATCACGTTCCTTCTCACGTTGTATTTTTCGATCGCGTCGACCGCCGTCCTTCTCGTCGGCGGCTACTTCGTCGGGCGACTGGTCGACGCGCACCTGGTGGAGCAGGACCAGGCAGTGCTCGAGGGAAAGCTCGAACTCGTGCGCAACCTGTTGGCGAAGGTGCGCACCGAAGGAGAACTCGCCGCAGTGCACGACACATTGGCCGAAGCGCTCGTCGGGCATCACGACCTATTCGTCACCGTAGTCGCGCCCGACGGCACGCGGCTGTACACGTCCGAGGGTTTCGCATCGGCTACCGGTCCTGCATGGTCGATTCCCCCGACCGAGCCGCCGCGGGAAGCCGAGGCGACCGTGCGCGAGCACGAAGGCCGACTGTATCGCTTCATCTCGACGAAAGCGGACACCGGAATCCCGGGCGCGCAGCCGGCAGCCGTCGTCGTCGCGCTCGACATCGACTTCCATAGACGATTCATGACCGACTTCCGCAACAGCCTTTGGCTGAGCATCGCGGTGGGCATCGCGCTGTCCGCTTTGCTTGGTTGGTTCTCCGCGCGCCGAGGGCTGTCTCCTGCACGCAAGGCGCTGGAGCTGATGCACCGCATCTCTGCTGATCGACTTGGCGAGCGCCTGCCGCCGGAGTCGATGCCACCCGAGCTAGCTCCACTCGCGGCGGCCTTCAACGATATGCTCGCGCGGCTGGAGGATTCGTTCCGACGCCTGTCGGATTTCTCATCGGATCTCGCACACGAGCTGCGCACGCCGGTCAGCAACCTGATGACGCAGACACAGGTCGCGCTCGCCCGCGCGCGCACGTCCGAAGAATACCGCGAGATCCTGTACTCGAACCTCGAAGAGTACGAGCGGCTTTCGCAGATGACCTCGGACATGCTCTTCCTCGCGAAGGCCGACAACGGGTTGATCGCAACGCGCACTGAAATCGTCGATCTGGTTTCCGAGGTCGAGCGCTTGTTCGCGTTCTACGAGGCGCTGGCCGAGGAGCGCGGCGTACGGCTCGTGCTTATCGGCAAGGGACGCGCACGCGCCGACGGAGACATGCTGAGGCGAGCGATCAGCAACTTGCTGTCGAATGCGATACGCCATACCCCGCGAGACGGCGAGATTCGCGTCTCGATCGGCGCGGACCGGTCCGGGCAGACCGAGTTGAGCGTCGAGAATCCAGGGATACCGATCGCACCCGAGCAGCTTCGAAGGCTGTTCGACCGCTTCTACCGCGTCGATGCTTCGCGCCGGAAAGAAGGCGAGGGAGCAGGCCTTGGCTTGGCAATCGCGAAATCGATCGTTGAGGCACACGGCGGATCGATCTCAGCGTCGAGCGCCGAAGGAATCATCCGATTCGCGTTCACGATGCCCGCCGCTTGAGCGCGAGGATTGCCAAGACTTGCCGGCGTAACCGACATCTGACCTGCTTGCCGGTTGAATCCGCAACGGTCGGGGAGCATAGTGATTGCCTCCACAAGCGGGCGAATTCCGCGGCAACGAGATTATGACGTGCGTTGAAGCGTTGAAGCCGTACTACCCGTCGATGCGCTCGGCAGTATGAGAGGTGACTCGTGAAAATTGCATTGATCGGCGCAAGCGGGTACGTCGGTTCGGCGCTGCGAAACGAGGCCTTGGCGCGCGGCCATCAAGTAACGGCACTGGTGTCCAATCCGGGCAAGCTCGAGCCGCAATCCGGGCTCGCCTTGACCAGGGTCGATGTTCTCGACGAGACGGCGCTGGCCGATTCCCTGCGAGGTCACGATGCGGTCCTGAGCGCATTCAGCGGACATGCGCAGGCCGACGTTCTCGGCTACTACCTGCAGGGCATTCACTCGATCATCGCCGCAGTAAAGAAGTCGGGCGTGCCGCGACTGTTGATGGTGGGCGGCGCCGGCAGCCTCGAAGCAGCGCCAGGCGTACTGCTGATCGACACGCCGCAATTCCCCGCGGCGTGGAAAGCGACTGCGGAGGGCGCGCGGCAAGCGCTGGAGTTGCTGAAGCAGGAACCGACGCTCGACTGGACCATGCTAAGTCCGTCCGCAATGCTCGAACCGGGCAAGCGGACCGGCAAGTTCCGCCTGGGAGACGGTCGATTGCTCGTCGACGCCAAGGGCGAGAGCCGTATTTCGCTCGAAGACTACGCGGTGGCGATGATCGACGAGCTCGAGAAACCAGCGCATTCGCGCCGGCGGTTCACGGTCGGGTACTGAGCTTCAGCCGCCCCGCACTGCCCGCTCGCGCTCTTCGTGGCGTCGCTTCACGTCCTCGGGCCACGTCGAACGAATGTAGCTGAGCACGGCCCGGATTTCGGGGTCGGAAAGCGTTCCACCGAACGCCGGCATATCGCTTTCGTAGCCTGCGGGCGCGTATTTCTCGACACCGTCCTTCACGATCCCGAAGAGCACATCCGACGGATGGTGCCAGGTATGACCGGTCGCGTCGTGCGGCGGCGCCGGCATGCGCCCCGAGGGCAGGCGCTTCATCCAGTCGGGCTGGCCTTCGAGATTCGCGCCGTGGCAACTCGCGCAGTACTGTTCGTACAGCTCACGGCCGTGCTCGAGAACGGCAGCATCATTCGTCTCGATCCACTTCCCCCGCGGCGAAAGCGCGATCTGTTGCCATCCCAGCGCCGCACTCGCCGCGATCGCGAGTGCGGCCAGCGAAATCCAGACCCATCGTGTCATCCGTTCTACCTGCTTGCGCCTCAGGTGCGCGCCCTTCTCAGGCGCAAGGCGTTCGATACCACCGAAACCGAGCTCAGACTCATCGCCAGCGCTGCGATCAACGGCGAGAGCAGCAAGCCGAACGCCGGATAGAGAACACCGGCGGCGATCGGAACGCCGAGCGCGTTGTAGATCAGCGCGAAGCCGAGGTTCTCCCGCATGTTGCGCACCGTCTGCGTGGAGATTCGGCGCGCACGCGCGATCGCGCGAAGGTCGCCCTTGACCAGCGTGACGTGGCCGGCATTCATCGCGACGTCGGTGCCGGTGCCCATCGCGATGCCGATGTCGGCTCGAGCGAGTGCCGGCGCGTCGTTGATCCCGTCGCCCGCCATCGCCACGCGGCGGCCTTCGGCCTGCAGCCGCTCAACGAGCGCGACCTTGTCGGCCGGCTTGACTTCGCCGATCACCTCGTCGATGCCCAGTTTCTCCCCGACCGCGCGTGCGGTGGTCCAGCCGTCGCCGGTCGCCATCACCAGTCGCAAGCCCGCGTGCTTCAGGGCTTGCACGGCCTCCGGCGTCGTCCGCTTGATCGGATCGGAGACGGCGAGAAGCCCCGCCGCCTGCCCGTCCACGGCGAGGTACATGACACTCGCACCCTGCGCGCGAAGGCGCTCGGCCTCACTCGTCAGTGCACCGTATGGCACACCCTCGTCGTCCATCAGCGCGGTATTGCCCAGCGCGACATGGCGGCCTTCGACCGTGCCCCGTACGCCGATGCCGCTCGCCGACTCGAAGCTCTCGGCGGCAACCAGCGCCAGCGCGCGGCGCCGGGCCTCGTCGACGATGGCATGCGCCAGCGGATGCTCGGATCCCTGATCGAGGCTGGCGGCAATCCGCAGCACTTCGGCCTCGTCCCATCCCGCCGCGGCAACGACACGATCGAACGCGGGCTGGCCTTCGGTCAGCGTGCCGGTCTTGTCGACGACGATCGTGTCGATCGTGCGGAAGGACTCGATCGCCGCCGCATCGCGAAAGAGGATTCCCTGCGTCGCCGCCTTGCCGGTGGCGACCATGATCGACATCGGCGTCGCGAGCCCCAGCGCGCACGGGCACGCGATGATCAGCACGGCGAGCGCATTGAGCGTGGCATACACCCAGCTCGGCTGCGGACCGAACAACCCCCACACGACGAAGGTGACGACCGCGATCGCGATCACCGCGAGCACGAACCAGCCAGCGACCACGTCGGCCAGGCGCTGCATCGGTGCGCGCGAGCGCTGCGCCTGGGCGACCATCGCGACGATCTGCGAGAGCATCGTTTCGGCACCGATGCGCTCGGCCTGCATCACGAGCGCACCGCTCGTGTTGATCGTCGCGCCCACGACCTTGTCACCGGCTCGCTTGCGCACCGGAATCGGCTCGCCGGTAAGCATCGATTCGTCGATCGAGCTCTCGCCCTCGAGGACGACACCGTCCACCGGCACCTTCTCGCCCGGGCGGATGCGCAGACGATCGCCGACGTGCACATGGTTGAGCGGGATGTCGCCTTCCGTACCGTCATCGTTCAGGCGACGCGCCGTTTTCGGCGCAAGACCGAGCAACGACTTCAGCGCCGCCGAGGTCTGGCCGCGCGCCTTCAACTCGAGCATCTGGCCGAGCAGCGTGAGCGAGACGATCACCGCGGCCGCTTCGAAGTAGACCCCTACGCGACCGTGCGCAATGAACGAGTCGGGAAACCATTGCGGCGCGATCGTCGCGGCGACGCTGTAGAGGAACGCCGCGCCCACGCCGATTCCGATCAGCGTCCACATGTTCGGGCTCGCATTGCGGATCGACTGCACGCAGCGAACGAAGAACGGCCATCCTGCCCAGAGAACGATCGGGATCGACAGCACGAGCTCGACCCACGACTGCGTCGCCGGTGACATCCATCCGAAACGATGTCCGACCATCGCCAGGGTCGTCACGATAACGGTGAGCGGAAGCGTCCACCAGAACCGGCGCGAGAAATCGCGCAGCTCCGGGTTCTCCTCGTCCTCGAGACCCGGAAGGAGCGGTTCGAGCGCCATTCCGCAGATCGGGCAGTTGCCGGGGGCATTGCGCCGGATCTCGGTATGCATCGGGCAGGTGTAGATCGTCTCGCCGGCGGTAGTCGCAGCGGGGAGTGCAGTGCCGGGTTCGGCGTGTTGCG
>JBDHRX010000129.1:0-8353 GCA_039807785.1 Burkholderiaceae bacterium | reverse complement strand
ATATACATTATGCGCAATCCATGAAGCTCGGACCAGGCCCGGCGCCCGACGGCAGACCGGGCCTGTCCTCTCATGGCAGCCCCGCTCAGGCCGCGCGCTCGCCCGTCTCCCGCCAGTGCCGCGCCGCTTCGAGCCGGTTCGCGGCGCTGATCAGCGCCTGGAGCGAGGCGTCGACGATGCTGGCGTCGATGCCGACGCCAAAGCGCGTGCCGGCGCTGCCGGCGCATGCGGCCTCGATGATCGCGATCGCGCGCGCGTCGGAGCCGGCGCCCATCGAGCGTTCCTCGTAGGCGTCGATGCGCAGCGGCAGCCCGAGCGCGTTGACGGCGGCATCGATCGGCCCGTTGCCCGTGCCGTGCAGGATGCGGCGCTCGCCGTCGAGCTCGACCACCAGCTCGATGCGATGCGTCTGCGCGGTGTCGACCAGACGGTGCGAGACGAGCCTGATCGGGCCGTCGCCGCGCAGGTATTCCTCCGCGAACAGGCGCCAGAGCTCGTCGGCCGAGACCTCGGTGCCGTGCGCATCGGTATGGCGCTGGACCAGCGCGCTGAACTCGACCTGCAGCCGGCGCGGCATCGTCAGGCCGTGGTGGCGCTCGAGCAGGAATGCGATGCCGCCCTTGCCCGACTGGCTGTTGACGCGGATCACCGATTCGTAGCTGCGGCCGAGGTCGGCCGGGTCGATGGGCAGGTACGGCACCCGCCACGGCGCATCGGTCCCCTGCACCGCGAAGCCCTTGCGGATCGCGTCCTGGTGCGAGCCGGAGAAGGCGGTGAAGACCAGGTCGCCGACATACGGATGGCGCGGGTGGATCGGCAGCTGGTTGCAGTGCTCGACGGTGCGCGCCACGGCGTTGATGTCGGAGAAGTCGAGCTGCGGATCGACGCCCTGCGTGTAGAGGTTCAGGGCCAGCGTCACCAGATCGACGTTGCCGGTGCGCTCGCCGTTGCCGAACAGGCAGCCCTCGACCCGCTGCGCGCCGGCCATCACGGCGAGCTCGGCGGCGGCCACGGCGGTGCCGCGATCGTTGTGCGGATGCACCGACAGCACGGCGGCGTCGCGATCGGGCAGGTGGCGGCCGATCCATTCGATCTGGTCCGCATAGACGTTCGGCGTGGCCGACTCGACCGTCGCGGGCAGGTTCAGGATCACCGGCCGCTGCGGCGTGGCGCCCCACTCCCGCATCACCGCGACGCAGACTTCGAGGGCGAAATCGAGCTCGGTGCACGAGAACACCTCGGGGCTGTACTCGTAGCCCCATCGAGTGCCGGGTCGTGCCTGCGTCAGCTCGCGGACCAGCGCGGTGCTGCGCACCGCCAGCTCGCGCACCTCGCCTCGCGACATGCCGAAGACGATCTCGCGGAAGGCCGGCGCGGTGGCGTTGTACAGGTGCACGGTGGCGCGGCGCGCGCCGTCGAGCGAGTCGATCGTCTGGCGGATCAGGTCGTCGCGCGCCTGCGTGAGCACGCTGATGGTGACGTCGTCGGGGATCAGGTTCTGCTCGATCAGCATCCGGACGAAGTCGCGGTCGGCCTGCGACGCCGACGGGAAGCCGACCTCGATCTCCTTCACGCCGATTTCGAGCAGCGTGCGGAACATGCGCAGCTTGCGCGCCGGATCCATCGGCTCGAACAGGGCCTGGTTGCCGTCGCGCAGGTCGGTGGAGAGCCAGCGCGGCGCACGCTCGAGGGTGCGCGACGGCCAGCGTCGATCGGGCAGGTCGATGGCCGGGAACGGTCGGTACTTGCCGGCGGGGTGCTTCATCATGGCTGCGTGCTCCTGGTTGCGTCGAAGGGTTTCGATCGACGGCGGGAGCTGGGCAGACCTGGGTCACGACGACCTGCCGAGCCCCGCGTTTCGATCGGGGCCGGTGGGTCGGGGTCGGCTCGGGAGGGAGTGCCTGGGAGGTGGGCTAGATGCGTTCCGCAGGCGCCGGCGAACCCCGACCGCTGCGTAGAAGCAGTCGGCCGGCGGTCGGCAGGAGGAGGCGTTGCGGAGTCATCGTGGGATCGACTCTAGGCGAGCGTTGCCGGTGCTGTCAAATCGCTCGTCCCCGGCCGAGGTACTCGCGCAACGCCTGGGCATTGTTGAAGCGTTCCTCCCGGGCGCCGAACAGCAGCGTCGCGACCGGGTGCGCGGCGAGCGTGGCCTCGAGTTGCACGACCGCCGCGGCGTTGGCATGCAACTCGGCATGGTAAGCCTCGCGAAACGACGCCCATTGCGTCGGGTCGTGATGGAAGCGCCGCCGCAGCGCGTCCGAGGGGGCGACGTCCTTGGCCCAGAGGTCGATGCGGGCCTTGGCCTTGGCGAGCCCGCGCGGCCAGAGGCGATCGACCAGAATCCGGAAGCCGTCGTCGCCCGACGGTGCCTCGTAGACACGCCTGACCCGGATCGTCGTCATCGCCCTGCCCCTGCCCGGGCGGCCCCGGGCCCAGCCCCGACTCTACCGCGCCGCCGGCCGGAAGCGCCGCGCCGCCCTGTCCGCCGCAGCGGTAAAGTGGCGCGCATCGAGGATCGGAGGACGGCGATGGCGCAGGCGTGGCGGGTCGGGATGATCGGAGTCGGGCTGATGGGCCACGGCATCGCGGCGAGCCTGCTGAGGCACGGGCAGTCGCTGGCGTTCCTGGCGCATCCGGGCAACCAGCCCACCGACGATCTGGCGGCCGCCGGCGCGCGCCCGATGGCGAGCGCCGCCGCGCTGGCGGCCGCATCGGACGCGGTGATCCTCTGCGTGACCGGCTCGCCGGAGGTCGAAGACGTCCTGCTGCGCGAGGATGGCGTGCTCGCCGGGTTGCGGCGCGGCGCCGTGGTCATCGACTGCTCGACCGCGATCCCCTCTTCCACCCTGCGGCTCGCCGGGGCGGTCGCCGCGGCCGGCGGGCGCTTCATGGACGCGCCGATGACGCGCACCCCGAAGGAGGCGGCCGAGGGGCGTCTGAACCTGATCGTCGGCGCGGAGCCGTCGCTGTTCGAGGCCTGCCGCCCGCTGCTCGGCTGCTTCGCGGAGCATGTGGTGCATGCCGGGCCGGTAGGGGCCGGGCACACGCTGAAGCTGCTGCACAACTACGTGTCGCTCGGCTTCGCCACGGTGCTGGCCGAGGCCACCGCCTGCGCGCGGCGGGCCGGCGTCGGCGACGAGGTGTTCCTCGAGGTGCTGGCCAAGGGGGGTGGCGGCGGCGTGGTGCTCGAGCGGATGCGCCCGTTCATCGAGGCCGGCGATGTGTCGGGATTCCGGTTCACCCTGGCGAACGCCCTGAAGGACATGGGCTATTACGCGGCGATGGCGGACGAGCTCGACGCCGCACGCGGCGTCGCCGAGGCGATCCGCCAGGCCTATGCGCAGGGCGCGCAGCGTCAGGCGCAGTCACCGGTTCCGGTGCTGGTCGACCTGCTGGCCGGCCGCTGAGCGGACGGCCAGGCACGGGGCACTTTCAGCGGGTGCCGCGCCGGTCGAGGCTCAGCGAACCCGAACCGAAGGCGGCCACGAACAGCAGTCCGCCGATGATGGCGATGTTCTTGTCGAACATGATCTTCTGCAGCATCTGCTGGTCGGCCGGCAGCGCCCAGTAATTGTGGAAGAAGACGGCGGCGACGAGCGTGAACAGCGCCAGCGCGAACGCCGCGATCCGCGCCCGGTAGCCGAGCAGGATGGCCAGGCCGCCGAACAGCTCGATCACGAGGGCGATCGCCGCCAGCATGGAGGCCATCGGCAGGCCCTTCGACGCGATGTATCCGGTCGTGCCGGCGAACCCTGCGATCTTGCTCCAGCCGGCGGGGATGAACAGCCAGGCGATCGCGATGCGACCGATCAGGGGACCGAATTTCTCGATGAAGGACATGGGGGCTCCGGGAAATGACGATCCCGCCACCGTATACCACGGCGCCGAACTTGATAATCTGCGCATCGTCACATCGATAATTCAGTTTGACTGCACAATGAACCGCCTGCACCGGATGGCGATCTTCGCCTCGATCGTCGAGCGGCGCTCGATCCGCGGCGCCGCCGCCGAACTCGGCCTGACCCCATCGGCGGTCAGCCAGCATCTGCGTCGCCTCGAGCGCGACCTGGGCGTGGTGCTGCTCCATCGCACCACGCGCAAGCTCGGCCTCACGGTGGCGGGCGAGCAGTACTACGACGGCTGCGCCGCGATGGTCCAGGCCGCCCGCTCGGCCGACGAACGACTCGCGGAGATGCGTGACGAGCTGGTCGGCGAGCTGCGGCTCGCGGCGCCGGCGGGCTTCGCCGGGCCGGTGCTCACCGAGCCGATGGCGCCGCTGCTCGCGGCGCACCCGCGCCTGCGGCTGAGCCTGGTGCTGCACGACGAGAACATCGACCTGATCGACCACCGGATCGATCTCGCGCTGCGCGTCGGGGCGCTGGAGGATTCGCGGGTCGTCGCGCGGCGGCTCGCCGACTGGCCGGTCGTGATGTGTGCCGCTCCCGAGTATCTGGCGGCCCGCGGGCCGGTGGAGTCGCCCGATGCGCTCGGCACGCTGGACTGGCTGCTCCATGGACGCGACGCCGGGACGATCGAGCTCGCCGGCCCGGGCGGGGCCACGCACCGGCTGCGCGTCGAGGCGCGGCTCGCCGCCAACAGCATGCCGGCGGTCCGGCATTTCGCGCTCGCCGGTCTCGGCGTCGCGATGCAGGCCGAGCCCGAAGTGCGCGACCTGCTGGCCGAGGGGCGGCTGGTGCGGATCTTGCCGGCCTGGACGCTGCCGCCGATCCGGATCCACGCGATCACGCCGCGGCGCGACGCCCAGCCGGCGAAGGTACGTGCGGCGATCGCGGCATTCCGCGGCTCTCTCGCGCAGCGGCGGCGCGGCGCCGCGTGAGCGGCGGTCGACGCTAGAATCCGCGCGTGGACCTGCCTGCCCTGCTCCTGGATGCCTCGCCGCTGACCCTGGCCCTGCTGGCGAGCCTGGTCGGCGGCACGCTCGCGACCACCGTCGGCGCCCTGCCGGTGCTGTTCGTCGGGCGGCTTTCTCCTCGCACCGGCAACGCGATGCTCGCGTTCGCCGCCGGGGTGATGCTCGCCGCCACTCTCTTCTCGCTGCTGCTGCCCGGCTTCGCGCTGGCCGAGCCGATGTTCGACAGCCGCAAGGCGGCGGCGCTGGCGGTGCTCGCGGCGATGGCGGCCGGCGGGCTGGCGATGGCGCTGCTCCATCGTCTCCTGCCTCACGAGCATTTCCAGAAGGGACCCGAGGGGCCGGGCGCGCGCCGGATCGCCCAGGTCTGGCTGTTCGTGCTCGCGATCGCCGTGCACAACTTCCCCGAAGGGCTCTCGATGGGCGTCGGCGCGGCCAGCGGAGACGCGTCGATCGGCATCGGGGTCACGCTGGGCATCGGGTTGCAGAACCTGCCGGAGGGCCTGGCGGTCGCGATGTCGCTGGCCGGCCTCGGCTACGGCCGCGCACGGGCACTCGGCGTCGCGGCCTTGACCGGCGCGGTCGAGCTGCTCGGCGGGCTGGCGGGCGCGGGGCTGCTCGCGATCTCGCAGGCTCTGCTGCCGCTCGCGCTGGCGTTCGCGGCGGGCACGATGCTGTTCGTGATCAGCGACGAGGTGATCCCCGAGACCCATCGCGCGGGTTTCGGGGGGAGCGCCACGGCCGCCCTGTTCGTGGGCTTCGGGCTGACCTTCTTCCTCGACGTGGCGCTCGGCCGACCCTAGTCGCGCACGCCGGGCAGCCGCGGCGCACGCAGCCGTTCGGCGGCGCGCCGTTCGGTCTCGATCGTCTCGACGGTACGCGGCCGCTCGAGCGTGCCGTAACGGCGCGCATAGTCGGCGGCTCGCTGCTCCACCCATGCCGCGAGCTCGTTCTCGCCCTGGCGCCGCAGGTAGCCGGCGGCGTCGAGCCCGGCTTCGTTGCGCGCCGTCGGGTCGGCGCCGGCTTCCACCAGCAGCCGGATCACGTCCGGGCGCAGGTGGCGGGCGGCCATCATCAGCGGTGTCGTCCGGTTGGGCGACTGGGCGTCGATGTAGGCGTTGTGTTCCAGCAGGTAGCCGACGATCGCGGCGTGGCCATTGGTCGCCGCATAGTGCAGCGGTGTCCAGCCGGCCCGGTTGACCTCGGCTCCGCGCTGGACCAGCAGCCGGACGATGTCGGGCTCGCCGTGCAGCGCCGCCAGCATCAGCGCGGTCTCCCCGCGCGCGTTGGGGGCGTCCACGCGCGTGCCGGCCAGGCCGGCCAGCAGGCGCACGGTCTTCCAGGCCCGGTCGCGGGCCGCCGTCACGATCGCGGGCCCGAACTCCGGATGCGCCGCGTTGGTATCGATGCCGCGCAGCAACTGGGTCTGCACCGCGGCCACGTCGTCCTGCTGGACCGCGTCCCAGAAGGCTCGCGGCGCCGGCGCGGCCTGCGTCGGCGCGGGCACGGCCAGGCCGAGGGTGACGAGTGCCAGGCATAGCGCGCCGACCGCTTTCCCGAGCCGGGCGAGGGTTCCGAATAACTTCCAGTCAAACATCAACATTACGCTTTGCATGACTGAAAAGATTGAAGAAGTTATCCGTAGTCACCTCGGCGATCCGCTCCGGCGGCTGGCCCCTCACCTGCGCCACGCAGTCGGCGACGTGACGCACGAAAGCGGGCTCGTTGGTCTTGCCGCGAAACGGCACCGGAGCCAGGTAGGGCGAATCGGTCTCGACCAGCAGCCGGTCTTCGGGTACCCGGGCCACGATCTCGCGCAGCGCCGCGGCGTTCTTGAAGGTGACGATCCCCGAGAACGACAGGTGGAAGCCCAGGTCGAGCGCGGCGCGCGCCGTCGCCCAGTCCTCGGTGAAGCAGTGCATCACGCCGCCGGCCTCGCCGGCCTCCTCCTCGCGCATCAGGCGCAGCGTATCGGCCGAGGCAGCGCGGGTATGAACGATCAGCGGCCGGCGCGCCTGGCGTGCCGCGCGGATGTGGATGCGGAAGCGCTCGCGCTGCCACGCGGTGTCGCCTTCGGTCCGGTAGTAGTCGAGTCCGGTTTCCCCGATCGCGACCACCTTCGGGTGCGCGGCCAGGCGCACCAGCGTCGCGACGTCCGGCTCGAGCGCCTGCGGCGAGTCCGGGTGCACGCCGACCGACGCGCTGAGGCGGTCGTCGCGCTGCGCGATCGCGAGGACGCGATCGAACTCGGTGAGGCTCACGCAGACGCACAGCGCGTGGCCGACGCCCTGCGCCGCCATGCCGGCCAGCACCTCGTCGAGGCGTCCCGCGAGATCGGGGAAATCGAGATGGCAGTGGGAATCGACGAGCATCGATCGACGGGCGTCGCCGCAGGAGGCCGGAGGTGCCCGTCATTGTATCGGCTGGGACGGGGCCGCCCCGCCCCGGAGGCCGGGCCGCCGCGTCCCGAAGGCCCGGCCCTGGCGCGGGGACGATCGTCGTGCGAACCGGCCCTAGATCGTGTGCGTCGGCCGGTTCGCCTTCATCGCGCCGCCGAGCAGCGTCTCGATGCGGTTGCGCGCCTGCGCGCCCGCGTCGTCCTTGGAGAACTGCACGCCGAGCCCCTGCTGGCGGCCGGGCGTGCCGGCCGGGGTGACCCAGATGACCTTGCCGGTGACCGGTAGCTTGTTCGCGTCGTCCATCAGCGAGAGGATCAGGTAGATCTCGTCGCCGAGGCTGACGGTGCGCGTGGTCGGGACGAACAGCCCGCCGCCTTCGACGAAGGGCATGTAGGCGGCGTAGAGCGCAGCCTTCTCGCGGATGGCGAGCTGCACGACGCCGGGACGCGCGCCGGCGCGCGCCGACTGCGGCGTCGCCCCCCCCGCGCCCGCGGGCGGGTCGGCCGGGGCTCCGGGCATCGTGGACGGCTCCAGCGCGGCCGTGAGCACCGCCCCGGTGGTCGGCTCGCCCAGCGCCGCGTTCGTGTCCTCGTCCATCGAATCGTCCTCCTGCTCCTGACCCCGGCTGCCGGGGCGCCGCAGGTTCAATCCGCCAGGGCGGCGCGAACCTCCAGCAGTGCGTCCTCGACCATCAGCCGCGCGTTCAGCGGATGGTCGGCCGTCCGGGCCAGCCGGTCGAGGCGGGCCGCGAGGCGGTCGAGCCGCGCCAATCCGGTGCGCCGGGCCAGCGTCCCGAGCCGGTCGGCCCGCTCGGGGAAGTAGCGCGGCTCGGCGCCCGCGCAGACCCGCTGCAGGTCGACGGTCCAGCTCTGCAGCGCTGCGATCCAGGTCGCGGGCGCCACGTCGGCCAGCGCTTCCGCGGCCTGCACGATGCCAGTCTCGGGAATGCCGGCGAGCGTCTCCACGACCATCCGATGGATGGCGGCCTCGGCAGGATCGGCGAATCGGCGTGCGCGCAGCGGCGCGCCGCCCGCGGCGGCGAGCCAGGCGCGCGCCTGGGCCGGATCGACGCCGGCGTCCCGGG
>JBDHRX010000128.1:0-8422 GCA_039807785.1 Burkholderiaceae bacterium | reverse complement strand
GAGAGGAAAGGAAAAGAGGAAAGGAAAAGCGCCGACCCGGTGACCGGAGTCGGCGCTTCCTGGATGGTTGCGGGGGCAGGATTTGAACCTGCGACCTTCGGGTTATGAGCCCGACGAGCTGCCAGACTGCTCCACCCCGCGGCTGTCTGTTCGAGCCCGAGAGTATAGCAGCCATGGATTCGTCGGCGCAAGGCGAAGCGCCCCGCGCGAACCCGCGACGGCGCGGCGCGCGAGCGCGCTGCTACACTCGCGCGAACCTTCCCGCGCCACCATGAAGTTCTGCTCCGTCTGCGGCCATGAAGTCGTGTTGAGCGTACCGCCCGGAGACAACCGGCCGCGCTTCAACTGCCCCCGATGCGGGACGATCCACTACCAGAACCCGACCCTGGTGCTGGGCACGATCCCGGTCTGGCAGGACCGCGTGCTGCTGTGCAGGCGCGCGATCGAGCCGCGCTACGGCTACTGGACGCTGCCGGCGGGATTCATGGAGAACGGCGAGACCACCGCCGAAGGCGCCGAGCGCGAGACCGTCGAGGAGGCCGGCGCGCGCATCGCGCTCGGCGAGCCGTTCTCGATGCTCGATGTCCCGCACGTGAACCAGGTGCACGTGTTCTATCGCGCCGACATGCTCGACGAATCGCTCGATCCCGGGCCCGAGAGCCTGGAGGCGCAGTTGTTCGCCGAGGACGCGATCCCCTGGGAGGCGATCGCGTTCCGCACCGTCGAGCAGACGCTGCGCTGGTTCTTCGCCGATCGCGCGCGCGGCTGCTACGGCATGCATGTCGGCGCGGTGCGCTACGAGCCGCGGCGCAAGGCCTGAGCCGGCCGGGCACGCGCGTGCCGCAGGCAACCGGTCCCCGATCGCGCATGGCCGGATCGTCGCGACGCGCGCTCGTCTGGGTCGATCCCGGCGATCCGCTGCCGGACCCGTCGCGCGCCTGGACCGACCCGAACGGATTGCTCGCGGCCGGCGCCGACCTGTCCGCCGCCCGCCTGCTCGAGGCGTACCGCAGGGGGATCTTCCCCTGGTACACCGACGGCCAGCCGGTGCTGTGGTGGTCGCCCGATCCGCGCATGGTGCTCGAGCTCGATGCGTTTCGCGCCAGCCGTTCGCTGCGGCAGACGGTGCGGCGCGTGCGGCGCGAAGGGCGCTGGCGCCTGACCCTGGACGCCTGCTTCGAGCGCGTGATGCGCGAGTGCGCGCTGCCGCGCCCGGACCAGGACGGCAGCTGGATCACGCCCGAGATCCTCGCGGCCTACGCCGACCTGCATCGGCTCGGCGCCGCCCACTCGGTCGAGGTCTGGGAGGGCGCCGGCGAGGCGCGCCTCGCCGGCGGGCTCTACGGCGTGTCGATCGGCCGGATGTTCTTCGGCGAATCGATGTTCGCGCGCGTTCCCGACGCTTCGAAAGTCGCGCTGTTCGCGCTGGTGCAGCGGCTGCGCGAGGCCGGTTTTCGCGTGATAGACTGCCAGCAGAACACCCGTCATCTGGCTTCGCTCGGCGCGCGCGAGATCGACCGCGCGTCGTTCCTGCAGCAAGTCGCCGAACTCGTCCGGCAACCCGGGCCCGACTGGCGCGCATTGAGCATCGACCTACCGGACGCATGACGCACCTGAAGGAACTGCCGTTCGCGGCACTCCAGTTCTACGCGACGGCGCCTTATCCCTGCAGCTACCTGCCCGGGCGTCAGGCACGCTCCCAGGTCGCCACGCCGAACCACCTGATCAACGCCGACGTCTACGGCGAGCTGGTCAAGGCCGGCTTCCGGCGCAGCGGCATCTTCACCTACCGGCCGCACTGCGACGGTTGCCGCGCCTGCGTCCCGGTACGGGTGCCGGTGGCCGGGTTCGAGCCGGCGCGCAGCCAGCGCCGCGCCTGGCGGGCGCACCGCGGCCTGCGCACGCTGGTCGCGCGGCTCGGCTTCTCGCCCGAGCACTACGCGCTGTATCTGCGCTACCAGTCGAGCCGCCATGCCGGCGGCGGCATGGACCACGACAGCCGCGAGCAGTACGCGCAGTTCCTGCTCCAGAGCAAGGTCAACACGCGGCTGGTCGAGTTCCGCGAGGCCGACGGCACGCTGCGGATCGTGTCGATCATCGACATCCTCAACGACGGCCTGTCCTCGGTCTACACCTTCTTCGAGCCGGATGCCCCGGGCGCGAGCTACGGGACCTACAACATCCTCTGGCAGATCGAGCAGTGCCGCCAGCTCGGCCTGCCGCACCTGTATCTCGGCTACTGGATCGAAGAAAGCCCCAAGATGTCCTACAAGTCCAAGTTCCGTCCGCTCGAGCGGCTGGTCGACGGCCGCTGGCTGCCGGCCGAGGCCGCGGACGCCGCGCGATGATCCCCTACGGGCTGGCGCGCCCGATCCTGTTCGCGCTCGATCCGGAGGACGCGCACGCGCTGACGCTGGGCGCCATCGACCGCGCCGCGCGGGTCGGCGCGCTCCGGCTGCTGGCCGGATGCCCGGTCGACGATCCGGTCGAGGTGATGGGGTTGCGCTTCCGCAACCGGGTCGGGCTCGCGGCCGGCCTCGACAAGGACGGCGCGCACATCGACGCGCTGGCGGCGCTCGGCTTCGGCTTCGTCGAGGTCGGCACGGTCACCCCGAAGGCGCAGCCGGGGAACCCGAAGCCGCGCATGTTCCGGCTTGTGCAGCGTGAGGCGCTGATCAACCGGATGGGGTTCAACAACGCGGGCGTCGAGGCTTTCGTCGCCAATGTCCGGGGCGCGCGATGGCGCGGCGTGCTCGGGCTGAACATCGGCAAGAACGCCGCCACGCCGATCGAGCGCGCCCTCGACGACTACCTGCTGTGCCTGGAGCGCGTCTACGAGCATGCCAGCTACGTGACGGTGAACATCTCCTCGCCGAACACCCGGAACCTGCGCCAGCTCCAGGGCGGGGACGCGCTCGACGAGCTGCTCGCGGCGCTGCAGGCGCGACGCGGCGAGCTGACGGCGCGCCACGGGCGGCGCGTGCCGCTGGCGCTGAAGATCGCGCCCGATCTCGACGACGACCAGATCGGGGCGATCGCCGCGCTGCTCGGGCGATACGGGATCGACGCGGTCATCGCGACCAACACCACCGTCGCGCGCGACGCGGTCGCGGGGCTGCCGCACGCGCAGGAAGCGGGCGGCCTGTCGGGCGCGCCGGTCTTCGAGCCGTCCAACCGGGTGATCCGCGCGCTGCGCCAGGCATTGCCGCGCGGGTTCCCGATCATCGGGGTGGGAGGCATCCTCGATGCCGAGGGCGCGCGGGCGAAGATCGCCGCCGGCGCGACGCTGGTGCAGCTCTACACCGGGCTGATCTACCGCGGCCCGGCGCTGGTCGGCGAGTGCGCGCGCGCGCTGGCCCGTTCCGGGCCGCCCTGAACCGCACCGGGCATCCCGCCGCCGCCCTGCTGGCCGCCCTGAACTGGCCGCCCTGGACCGCCGTCCCGAGCCGCGCCGAGCCGTCCGTGCGGACCGGGCGCTGGCCGGACGGTGTCCGGGCTTGACCGCATTGAACATGTATTTTAAAGTGATCTTAATTGTGGTCACGACCTCCGCGGGGCCTGCGCCGTCCGTCGGCGTGACCGGCCGCCGTTTCGCCGTCCTTCACCGTCCCTCAACTTCGCCGGAGCCTTCCCATGCACGAGAACGCACTGCCCATCCTCGGGCAGGACACCCACGGATTCGATGCCCGCGGCATCGCGAAGCGCTTTCGCCACGCTGCGATCTTCGGCGCGCTCTCCGCGCTGCATCCGGGCGAGACGATGCGCTTCATGAACGACCACGACCCGCTTCCGCTGCTGAGCCAGATCGCCGGGCATTTCGGCGACCAGGTCGAGATCCAGTACGTGAGCCGCAACCCGGGCGAGATCGTCATCGACTTCCGCGTGCGCTGAGACAGGCGCCGCGCACCGGGGCCGGCGGACCGCGCCGGCTCCGAATCCGCCTCGAGATCAGGCTCGGGGGCGCCTCCGGACGACCGCCGGCTCCGGCCCCGAAGGCTTGCGGCCCGCCCCCGGGTGCTGCACGATCGGGCCTGCCCGCCCGAAGCCATGTCCCTGATCGATTTCTATCCCTACCTGCGCTGCGCGCACATCGCCCTGGTGGCCGTCAGCGGCAGCCTGTTCACACTGCGCGGCCTGGCGACCCTCGCCGGCGCGCGCTGGCCCGGCCTGCCGGCGGTGCGCCGGCTCAGCTATCTGGTCGACACCGGACTGCTGGCCGCGGCGCTGCTGCTGCTGGCGACGCTGCGCCTGAACCCGTTCGCCGAGCCGTGGCTGGCGACCAAGCTGGCCTTGCTCGCGGCCTATGTCGTGCTGGGCGTCATGGCGCTGCGCCTGGCGCGTTCCCCGGGGCGCCGCATCGCGTGGTTCGTCGCCGCGCTGGCCTGCTTCGGGATGATGGTCTCGGTCGCGCGGGCGCACCATCCGCTGGGATTCCTGCGGGCGCTGCTCGCCTGAGGCCGCGCCTGCGGCGTATCATCGGGCCCATTCGCATCGCTGCCCGGGGAGCCGGCTGATGAGCAGCAACCTGCCGAAGAATTTCCCCGGCCGTCCGGCGTCCGGCCCGTCGGCCCAGGCCGGCTCCCCCGCTGCCGCGCCCGCCGCTCCGGCTCCGTCCTCGCCGGCCTCATCCCCGTCGGCCCCGTCCGCGCCGGCTTCCAGCCCGGCGTCGGGCTTGCCCAAGAACTTCACGCCCGAGATGGCGCGCGCCGCGGCCGCGACGCAGGCCGGCGGTCCCGCCGCCACCGCGGCGGCGGGCGGCGATCCGCGCTCCGGGCCGGAGGTCACGCGCGCCGAGATCGCCGATCATTTCGCGCTGCGCTTCCTGGGCATGCGCGATGCGCTGCGCGGCGATTCGGTCCGGCCGCGGCTCTATGCGCTCGAGTTCCCGTTCACCGACTTCGAGTACGACGTCGGCTTCATGCTGGCGCACCGGCTCGGCGCGATGCTGGTCGCGAACGACAAGGCCGAGGACGGCGAGAACCTGCAGCGCCCACTGGTGATCCTCGACCGCGTGCTCGGCAACACGGCGCACTTCGAGCGCATTGTCGGGCACATCAACCACGGCGAGGACGTGCTGCTGATCTGCACCCGCGTCTGGCAGCTGCCGCAGGCGGCCATCGACCTGGTCGACGCGACGCTGACGATCGAGCGCTTCGACGCGGCGCGCTTCGCCGCGGCCTGCGCCGACTTCTACGAGCTCGACGCGCCGCCGGCGATCGGGGCGGAGGCCGGCTGGGTCGCCAATGTCGTCCCGCGCGACTTCCTGCTGAACAGCCAGGTCGCGCGCGGCGAGGCGGTGTCGGCGGTGCGCAAGTCGGTCGAGCGCCGGCTGCGGCGCTACGAGACCGGCGACGCGCTCGACCTCGCCGACCTGGCGGGCATGGACGAGGCCCACGACTGGGCGCGCGGGCTGATCGACGAGGTGCGGCTGGCGCGCGCCGGCGCGATCTCCTGGAACGACATCGGCGGACGGGTGATCCTGCTCGGCGCCCGCGGCGTCGGCAAGACCACGCTCGCTCGCGCGATCGCGAAGGCGGCCGGCCTGCGCTACGTCGAGACGTCGGCGAGCGCGTGGACGCCGCCCCAGGACGAGCCGCAGCTCGGCTGGATGCGGATGAACGCGGCGTTCCAGGAAGCGATGGCGGCTGCCCCGGCGCTGTTCTTCGTCGACGATGTCGACGTCTTCTCGATGGCGCCGTGGTCCGGCCTGCTGCAGGCGTTCCTCGACCAGATGAAGGGGCTGGTCGCCGACGACCGCGTGGTGCTGATCGCCGGCGCGCAGTCGACCGACTCGTTGCGCTTCGAGCTGCATCGCCACGGGGCCCTGGAGACGACGCTGACGATGCCGGCGCCGAACTCGCAGGCGCTCGCCAAGATGTACTCGGTGCTGCTGCGCGACAGCGGCGGCGCGATCGCGCAGGCCGACCTCGAGCACATCGGCCTGCTTTCGCTCGGCATGAGCGGGCACGAGGTCGAGCTGATCGTGCGCCGCGCGCTGCGTCGTGCGCGCAAGGAGAGCGGGCGCGCGATCACGAAGGACGACCTGGCCCAGGCGATCATCCAGCAGCGCGTGGGCCCCGAGTCGCAGGACCGCCGGCGGCTGATGGCGGCCGACGAGCTGCGCAACACCGCCTACCACGAGGCGGGCCACGCGATCCTCGAGCTGATGCGCACCCGCGGCGCACGGCTGCGTTACGCCAGCATCATCCCGCGCGAGAACGGCAGCCTCGGGTTCGTGCTGCCCGGCGTCGACGAATCGCGCAACTCGGTCACGCGCAACGACATCATCGAGATGGTGCGCGTCGCGCTGGCCGGGCGCGCCGCCGAGGAAGCGTTTTCCGGCGCCGAGGGCACCACCTCGGGCTGCAGCAACGACCTGATGCAGGCGACCCAGTACCTGCGCTACCTGCTGACCCGCAGCGGCTTCCACGGCCTGCTGTCCCTGGAGCGCCGGTTCGAGGATTCGCCCGAGCTGCGCGAGCAGGCCGAGGCGATCCTGCAGCAGGAATACGCGCACGTGCTGGGGCTGCTCCGGCGCCATCGCCCGCTGCTCGATCGCGTCGCGACCCTCCTGCTCGAGCGGCAGGAAGTGTCGGGAGACGAGCTCACCCGCGTCGTCGACGCGTATCGCAGCGGCAACCCACTCGCATAGGACGGAGGCGGCACCATGGAATTCGGCAACGAGATGCAGAAGAACGTCTACATCATGGTGTCGAGCTGGTTCGAGGCAGACCTGCGCAACGGCGCCATCGAGCGCAACCCCGAGCGGCCCAGCTTCGTGATGCGCAGCGGATCGGCGGCGATGACGATCACGATCTCCCCCTTCGGCGCCGACGAGGCGGTGATCAACGTCTGCGGCTGGGTCGTCAAGGGAGCTCCGGTCACGCCCGAGCTGATGCACTTCCTGCTGAGCACCAACCGCGACATCTACTTCGGCGCCTTCGGCCTCGACACGAAGAACGACTTCGTCACGTTCGAGCACTCGATCATCGGCTCGACCTGCGACCCGAAAGAGCTGTCCGCCTCGATGCAGGCGGTCATCGGCACCTCCGACAAGTACGACGACCTGATCGTCGAGAAGTTCGGCGGCACGCGGATGCGCGGCTGAGGCCGCTGCTCCCGGCGGGCTTGCCGCCGGCGCGGCCGGGTTCGTGTATCATCATTCCCGATCGTCGATGCCGGGGGCGTGAGCCGCCGGCGGCGGGCCGCGGGGATCCCTCGAAGCAGACGAGCATCCCCGGCCTGCAGCCCGACGTGCCGGTACGGCCTTGCCCGATGCCGTCCGACCCGACCCGTCGATGCCGCGCCTGCCGCCACCGCGCAGCGGGGCTCGACCCGTTTGAAGCATGAGGTCCGTGCCTGGCGGGCACGGCGAGTCGCCCTCGACCTTTTCGCACCGTTCGTGCCGATGAGCGCCAACCCGCGCCGATACGCATCGTTCCGATGAACACCCAGGAAGCCAAGATCGTCATCGAGGCGGCGTTGCTGTGCGCGCAGCAGCCGATGACCGTGTCCGAGCTGCGCCGGCTCTTCGAGGAGGAGGTCGCGGCCGAGACGGTGCGCGCGCTGCTCGAGGAGCTGCGCCAGGACTGGCAGGGGCGGGGCGTCGAGCTGGCCGCGCTTGCGAGCGGCTGGCGCTTCCAGAGCACGCCGCAGATGGCGCCCTATCTCGAGCGGCTCAGTCCCGAGAAGCCGCCGCGGTATTCACGCGCGTTGATGGAGACCCTGGCGATCATCGCCTATCGTCAGCCGGTGACGCGCGGCGACATCGAGGAGATCCGCGGCGTCGCGGTGTCGTCGCAGCTGGTCAAGACGCTGGAGGAGCGCGGCTGGGTCGAGGTGATCGGGCACAAGGAGGTGCTCGGTCGTCCCGAGCTGCTGGGCACCACGCGCCAGTTCCTGGACGACCTCGGCCTGCGCGCGCTCGGCGAGCTGCCCCCGTTGCTCGAACCCGGCCAGGCGCCCGGGGCCGCGGAGGCGCTCGCGCAACGCGTGATCGAGTTCGCCGGCGACGAGGCCGCCGGGGCCCCGGCCCGCGTAGACGTGACCGAATCGCCGGAAGCGGTCGCTCCCGACCGGCCGGCAACCGATTCTTGAACGCAGGCCGGTTCCGACCGTCCACAACGAACCCGACGAGGGCTTTCTCTTGAACAGCGAACATCCGAGCGAGGGCCGCCAGGACGCGGAGGCGGCCGATCCCGAGTCGTCGTCGCGGCGCGCAGCCGATGGACCGGCGACTCCGGCGGCGGCCCAGGCGGGCGAGGCGGGCGAGGCGGAGGCGGGTGCGGAATCCGGCGCGGACGGCCGGGATGGGCGCGCGCCGAGGAACATGTTCAACCGGCGTCGCGGCGGCCGCTCCGGGTCCCGTCGCGGTCGGGGCGGCAAGCGGGAAGCGGCCGACGGCGCGGCCCAGGACGCCGAC
>JBDHRX010000008.1:0-42593 GCA_039807785.1 Burkholderiaceae bacterium | reverse complement strand
GTCGCCCGGCCTGTGGCCAGTCGTCGCCGGCGGCGCCGGCGCGGCCGGCCGTGGCGGCGATGCGCCGCCCGAGCTCGGCGAGCGCACGGCCGCCGTCGAGCCGGACCTTGCGCCCCAGCAGGTCGAGCGCCTGGATGCCGTGCGTGCCCTCGTGGATCGGGTTGAGCCGGTTGTCGCGGTAGAACTGCTCGACCGGGTAGTCGCGTGTGTAGCCGTAGCCGCCGTGGACCTGGATCGCGAGGTCGTTGGCCGCGAGGCACCACTGCGACGGCCAGCTCTTGGCGACCGGGGTCAGCAGCTCGAGCAGCCGCTGCGCCGCTTCGCGGGCAGCGGTCTCGGGGTGCGTGCGCAGGTCGTCGACCAACCGCGCGCAGTACAGGTTCAGCGCCAGCCCGCCCTCGACGTAGGCTTTCTGCGCGAGCAGCATCCGTCGCACGTCGGCGTGCTCGACGATCGGCAGCTGCGGCGTCGCCGGGTCCTTGGCGCCGGGCCGGCGGCCCTGCGGGCGGTGGCGCGCGTAGTCGAGCGCGTGCAGGTAGCCGGTGTAGCCGAGCATGACCGCGCCCATCCCGACGCCGATGCGCGCCTCGTTCATCATGTGGAACATCAGCGCCAGGCCCTGCCCCGGCGCGCCGACGATCCAGCCGATCGCGCCCGGCTCTCCCTCCGGCCGGAACCGGCCCTCGCCGAAGTTGAGCAGGCAGTTGGTCGTTCCGCGGTACCCCATCTTGTGGTTCAGCCCGGCCAGCGCGACATCGTTGCGCGCGCCGACGGTGCCGTCGGCGCGCAGCAGCCGGCGCGGTACGATGAACAGCGACAGGCCGCGGGTCCCCGCCTGCGGCGCGCCGTCGGGGCCGCGCGTGCGCGCCAGCACCAGGTGGACGATGTTCTCGGCCAGCTCGTGCTCGCCGCCAGAGATCCACATCTTGTTGCCGAAGATCCGCCAGCTGCCGTCGGCGCGCGGCTCGGCGCGCGTGCGGATGTCGGCCAGCGACGAGCCGGCCTGCGGTTCGGACAGGCACATGGTGCCGAAGAAGCGCCCCGCGAGCATCGGGCGCGCCCAGGCGTCGATCTGCCCGGGGCTGCCATGGGCGAGCAGCAGGTTCGCGTTGCCGACGGTGAGCATCGGATAGGCCGCGGCGGCGACGCAGGCGGCGTTGAAGAAGGCGAAGCAGGCGCGCTCGACCGTGTACGGCAGCTGCATTCCCCCCAGCGCGTAGTCGTGGCCGGCGGCCATCAGCCCGGCGTCGCAGAACACCCGCAGCGCGCGGCCCAGCGCCTCCGGCAGGTGGACGCGTTCGCCATCGAAGCGCGGCTCCTGCGCGTCGAGCAGGCGGTTGATCGGCGCGAAATGCTCGACGGCGATGCGCTCGCAGGCATCCAGCGCGGCGTCGAAGGTCTCGCGCGAATGGTCGGCGAAGCGCTCGCGCGCGGCGAGCGACGGCGCGTCGAGCCACTCGTGGAGGAGGAACGCGAGGTCGCGGCGGGAGACGAGGCGGTGCTCCACGATGCTTCCGGCCGGCCTCAGTGGCGCAGGCCGCGCAGGTCGAACTCGGCCAGCGCGGCGCGCGCGACCGGGCCGCCCCACTCCGGCACGAAGTGTCCGGCGTCGGCCAGCCGCATCGGCTCCGGGCAGCCGCGGATCACCGCGCGCAGCGGCAGCATCGATTCCTCGCCGAGCACCGGGTCGCGCAGGCCGATCGCCATGTAGCTGCGGCCGTTCCAGGTCTCGCGCCACCACTGGCTCGCCTGCCCCGAGAGCTCGGCGCCGGGCGCCTCGGGCGTGTCGGGGACCAGGTTGGGGAAGGCGCGCAGCGCCGCCTTGTAGCGCCGGTCGGGGAACGGCGCGTCGTAGCCTGCCGCCTCGGCCGGGCTCATGTCGGCCTTGCCGCGCATCAGCATCCGGCCGACCGCGAGGTCCGGCGTGCGGTTGGCGTAGTCGCGCCACTCGGCGAAGCCGCGCGTGGGCGGGGTGCCCACCGCCAGCGCGGTGTTCATCGCCAGCAGGCGCGTGAAGCGCCCGGGCATCGCGGGCGGCAGCGTCAGCCCGAGCAGCCCGCCCCAGTCCTGGCACACCAGCAGGATGTCGCGCAGGTCCAGGCGCTCGACCAGGCGCATCAGCATCGTGCGGTGAAAAGCGAAGTCGTGGGCGGACTCGTCGATCGGCTTGTCGGAACGGCCGAAGCCGATCAGGTCGGGCGCGATGACGCGCAGGCCGGCCTCGGCGAAGACCGGGATCATGCGCCGGTACAGGTAGCTCCAGGTCGGGTTCCCGTGCAGGCACAGCGCGGTGCCGTGATGCGCCGCGCCCTCGTCGACGTAGTGCACGCGCACCCCCTCGTAGCCGGGCAGGTCGTCGGCGTAGCGCGGGGCGAACGGGAAGTCGAGCAGTCCGTCGAACCGTTCGTCGGGGGTGCGCAGCAGCTTCATGGCCGATGCGGCGGAGCGAACGCGGGGCCGGTGCGGCTTGTCTCAGGCGATCTCGAACAGGCCCGCCGCGCCCATGCCGCCGCCGACGCACATCGTGACCACCGCGTGCCTGGCGCCGCGGCGCCGGCCCTCGATCAGCGCGTGGCCGGTGAGCCGCTGGCCGCTCACGCCGTACGGATGCCCGATCGCGATCGCGCCGCCGTCGACGTTGAGACGGTCGTCGGGGATTCCGAGCTGGTCGCGGCAGTACAGGACCTGGACCGCGAACGCCTCGTTGAGCTCCCAGAGGTCGATGTCCTCGACCTTCAGGCCGGCGCGGCCGAGCAGCTTCGGCACCGCGAACACCGGGCCGATGCCCATCTCGTCGGGTTCGCAGCCGGCGACCGCGAAGCCGCGGAAATACCCCAGCGGCCGCAGGCCGCGCTTCTCGGCCAGGCGCGCCTCCATCACCACGCAGGCGCCCGCGCCGTCGGAGAACTGGCTGGCGTTGCCGGCGGCGATCACGCCGCCCGGCAGCGCCGGCTTGATCTGCGCCACGCCCTCGAGCGTGGTGTCCGGGCGCCGGCCCTCGTCGTCGGACAGGGTGACCCGGCGCGTGCCGAGCTGGCCGCTGGCCTTGTCGGCGACCGCCATCGTCACCTCGATCGGGACGATCTCCTCGGCGAACCGGCCCGCGGCGGCCGCGGCGCAGGCGCGCTGCTGGCTTTGCACGCCGTAGGCGTCCTGCCGTTCGCGCGCGATGCCGTAGCGCTTGGCCACCGTCTCGGCGGTCTGCAGCATCGGCCAGTACACCTCGGGCCGGGTCTTCATCAACCCGGGGTCGCGCAGCATGTGCTGGTTCGCCTCGTTCTGGACGCAGGAGATCGACTCGACGCCGCCCGCAACGTAGACCTCGCCCTCGCCGGCGATGATCCGCTGGGCGGCCATCGCGATGGTCTGGAGCCCCGACGAGCAGAAGCGGTTGACCGTGACGCCCGACACGGTGACCGGGCAGCCCGCGGCGAGCGCGATCTGGCGCGCGATGTTCGATCCGGTCGCGCCTTCCGGGGTGGCGCAACCCATCAGCACGTCCTCGACCTCGCCCGGGTCGATGCCGGCGCGTTCGATCGCGGCGCGCACGACGTGCCCGCCCATCGTCGCGCCGTGGGTCATGTTCAGTGCGCCGCGCCAGGACTTCGCCAGGCCGGTCCGGGCGGTCGATACGATGACAGCTTCACGCATGGTTCGGTGTCCTTGGATGCTTCAACCGTTGAATCCCTTGCCCTCGCCGGCGAGCTTCGCCAGCAGCGGCGCCGGCGTCCAGAACGCCGCGTCGCCGTGCGGGTTGGCGGCGAAATCGGCCATCCGGTTGACCACGTTGTAGAGCCCGGTCATGTCGGCGTACAGCATCGGCCCGCCGCGCCACAGCGGGAAGCCGTATCCGGTCAGGTAGATCATGTCGATGTCGGAGGCGCGCAGCGCGATCCCTTCCTCGAGGATCTTCGCGCCTTCGTTGACCAGCGCGAACACCAGCCGGTGCACGATCTCGTCGTCGGAGACGCGCCTCGGGGCCACGCCGAGCGCCTGGCGCTGCGCGGCGATCAGCGCGTCGACCTCCGGGTCCGGCAGCGCATCGCGCTTGCCGGGGGCGTACCGGTACCAGCCGGCGCCGGTCTTCTGGCCGAAGCGGCCGAGCTCGCACAGCGCGTCGGCGACGCGCGGGTACTTCATGTCGGGCCGCTCGAGGTAGCGGCGCTTGCGGATGTACCAGCCGACGTCGTTGCCGGCGAGGTCGCTCATCCGGAACGGACCCATCGCGAAGCCGAACTTCTCGATCGCCCGGTCGACCTGCTGCGGGGTGGCGCCCTCCTCGAGCAGGTACAGCGCCTGCCGCAGGTACTGCTCGAGCATCCGGTTGCCGATGAAGCCGTCGCAGACGCCGGAGACGACGCCGGTCTTGCGCAGCTTCTTCGACAGCTTCATCGTCGTCGCGAGCACGTCCTTGCCGGTCTTCGCGCCGCGCACGATCTCCAGCAGCTTCATCACGTTGGCCGGCGAGAAGAAGTGCGTGCCGATCACGTCCTGGGGCCGCGCGGTGAACGCCGCGATCCGGTCGACGTCGAGGGTCGAGGTGTTGGTCGCCAGGATCGCGCCGGGCTTCATCACCGCGTCGAGCTTGCGGAACACCGCTTCCTTGACCGGCAGGTCCTCGAACACCGCCTCGACCACGATGTCCGCGTCGCCGATGTCGTCGTAGGAGAGCGTCGGGCGGATCAGCGCCATCCGCTTCTCGACGTCCTCGGCGCTCATGCGTCCCTTGCGCGCCGAGCTCTCGTAGTTCTTGCGGATCGTCGCCAGGCCGCGCCCGAGCGCCTCCTGCTCGAGCTCGAGCAGCCTGACGGGGATCCCGGCGTTGGCGAAGTTCATCGCGATCCCCCCGCCCATCGTGCCGGCGCCGATCACGGCCGCGCCCGCGACCGGGCGCGTCGGCGTGTCTTCGGGAACGTCCGGGATCTTGCTCGCCGCGCGCTCGGCGAAGAACGCGTGCCGCAGCGCCCTCGACTCGGGCGTCTGGACCATCTCGAGGAACATCGCCCGCTCGCGCGCGAGCCCCTGCTCGAACGAATCGCCGAGCGCGCCGGCGATCGCGTCGACGCAGCGGGCCGGCGCCGGATACTGCCGCGCGACCGTCTTCACCGTGTTGCGCGCGAACTGCAGGAAGCCCTCGGCGTTCTCGTGCTCGATGCGCAGGTCGCGCACCTTGGGCAGGCCGCGGTTCTCGGCGACGACCCGGCGCGCGAAGGCCACCGCCGCGGCGAGTAGGTCGCCCTCGACGATCTCGTCGAACAGCCGCGTGCCGCGGAACTTCTCGGACTTCACCGGGTTGCCCGAGACGATCATGTTCACCGCCATCTCGAGCGGCACCAGCCGCGGCAGCCGCTGCGTGCCGCCCGCGCCGGGGATGACGCCGAGCTTGACCTCGGGCAGCGCGATCTGCGCGCCCGGCGCGGCCACCCGGAAGTGGCAGCCCATCGCCAGCTCCAGCCCGCCTCCCATCGCGACGCTGTGGATCGCGGCGACGACCGGCTTGGCGGCCTGCTCGACGGTGCGGATCACGGTGAACAGCGTCGGCTCGGTCAGCGCCTTCGGGGTGTTGAACTCGCGGATGTCGGCGCCGCCGGAGAATGCCTTGCCGGCGCCGGTCAGCACGATCGCCTTGATCGCCGGATCGGCCTGCGCGCGGCGCACGCCGTCGACGATCCCGGATCGCAGCGCGAGCCCGAGCCCGTTGACCGGCGGGTTGTCCATCGTGATGATCGCGACGTCGCCCTGGGTCGCGTAGTGGGCCTGGGTCATGGAAGACTTCCGTAGTGCAGTGGCTGCGGCCTGGAGCGTCCGCAAGGAAGCGAACGCCCGTTCGATTTTTGGGCCTGCGACGGGCCGGCCCGCGCAGGGAGTTTAACCCGAGCGAGTGCGCCGACGACCGCCGCGGGCTGCGGGTTCGGCCCGCGGTTCCGGTCCTCGGGCCGCCCGGGCCCCTGGCCGCATCAGACCTCGAACCAGGCCTCGAACCAGACCCCGGATCAGACCTCGAGCCACTCCTGGCGCACCCTGGCGTTCTCCTCGAGCGCCCGCGGCGTGCCCTCGAAGACGATATGGCCATGGCCCATCACGTAGACGCGCTGCGAGATGCGCATCGCGATCGCCAGCTTCTGCTCCACCAGCAGCACCGAGATGCCGCGGTCCTTCAGCGCGTTCAGGTAGTCGGCGACCAGTTCGACGATCTTCGGCGCCAGCCCCTCGGTCGGCTCGTCGATCATGATCAGGTCCGGGTCGCCCATCAGCGTCCGGCACAGCGTCAGCATCTGCTGCTCGCCGCCCGAGAGCACGCCGGCCTGCGTGTGCTGGCGTTCGCGCAGCCGCGGGAACATCCGGTACATGTCGTCGAACGACCAGCGCCCGGCCCGCTTGCCTTTCATGCCCAGCAGCAGGTTCTGCTCGACGGTCAGCGTCGGGAACACGTCGCGGCTTTCCGGCACGTAGCCCAGGCCCCGGTGGGCGATCCGGTAGGCCTCCAGCCCGCGGATCGGCTCGCCCTTGAAGTCGACCCGGCCGGTCGCGGAGACCAGGCCCATGATCGCCTTCACCGTGGTCGAGCGGCCCACGCCGTTGCGGCCGAGCAGGCTCACGATCTCGCCCGCGCCGATCGTCATGTCGACGCCGTGCAGGACGTGGCTCTTGCCGTAGTACGCGTGGAGGTTCTCGACCTCGAGGATGGAGGCGGCCATGGGTGTCGTGCGGGTGTCGTGCTCAGGCGTCGGCCACCGCGGTGCCGAGGTAGGCTTCCTGCACCGCGCGGTTGCCGCGGATGCCCTGCGGCGCGTCGGTGGCGATGATCTCGCCGTAGACCAGGACGGAGATGCGGTCGGCGAGGCCGAACACGACGCTCATGTCGTGCTCGACCATCACCAGCGTCTTGCCCTCGGTCACGCGCCGGATCAGCTCCACCGCCCGGTCGCTTTCCGAGCGGCTCATGCCGGCGGTCGGCTCGTCGAGCAGGATGACCTCGGCGCCGCCGGCGATGGTGATCCCGATCTCGAGCGCGCGCTGCTCGGCGTAGGTCAGCGTGCCGGCGGGCGTGTCGCGGCGCCCGCGCAGGCCGATCCGCTGCAGCACGTCCTCGGTGCGGTCGGCGGCGTCTGCGAGCCGCGCGAGCCGGTGCCAGCACGAGTAGCGGTAGCCGAGCGCGTACAGCGTGGCGCAGCGCACGTTCTCGTAGACCGACATCCGCGGGAAGATGTTCGTGATCTGGAAGCTGCGCGAGAGCCCCTTGCGGTTGATCTCGAACGCCCGGCGCCCGGTGATGTCCTCGCCGTTGAGCTCGATGCGTCCGCTGGTCGACGGGAAGCGGCCCGAGATCAGGTTGAACAGCGTCGACTTGCCGGCCCCGTTGGGGCCGATGATCGCGTGCCGCTCGCCGCGCGGGATCGCCAGGCTCACGCCCCGGATGATCTCGGTCTTGCCGAACTGCTTGCGCAGGTCGTGCAGGGCCAGGGCTGCGGTCGTCATCGTCAGTTCCCCTGCCGCAGGCGCGTCTCGATCTCGGCCTGCACCGCGCCCCATTCGTGCGCGAAGCGGCGCCGCATCGCCTCGAAGCTGGCCGCGCCGGCGGCCAGCACCCCGATCGCGACCAGCCAGACCTCGGGCGCGGCGCTGTCGACCGGAAAGCCGAACAGGCGCATGTTCGAGCCTGCGGCGAAGTTCAGCGTCAGGTGGTAGCTCATCTCGACCACCATCACCACCCCGAGCAGCAGGATCAGGCCGGACAGGAACACCCCGGCATAGGGATCGCGCAGGCGCCCGAACAAGCGGTGCTGCGCCACGCGCAGGTTCATCAGGATCAGCGAGGCCACGCCGCCGGGGGCGAACATCACCATCGCGACGAAGAACACTCCGAGGTAGAACTGCCAGGCCTTGGTGTAGTCGGACAGCGCGACCGCGAAGAAGATGAAGATCACCGCGCCCAGGATCGGCCCGAAGAAGAACATCGCGCCGCCGATGAAGGTCGCCAGCAGGACGCCGCCCGAGCGGATCGCCGAGACGTTCTCGGCGGTGACGATCTCGAAGTTGATCGCCGACAGTCCGCCCGCGATCCCGGCGAAGAACGCCGAGGCCACCACCACGAAGAAGCGCACCCGCTGCGGGTTGTAGCCGACGAACTCGGCCCGCTCCGGGTTGTCGCGCACCGCGTTGGCGATGCGCCCGAGCGGGGTGTGCGTGAAGGCGAACATCGCCACCATGCAGGCGAAGCACCACGCGGCGATCAGGTAGTAGACCTGGATCGCGGGGCCGAAGGTGATGCCCAGGAACGGCCCGCCGACGACCCGGTTGGCCGAGATGCCGCCCTCGCCGCCGAAGAAGCCCGGGAACATCAGCGAGGCCGCGAACACCATCTCCCCGATGCCGAGCGTGATCATCGCGAACGGCGTCCCGGCCTTCTTGGTCGTGACGTAGCCGAACAGCACCCCGAACACCGCGCCGAACAGGCCGCCGACCAGCGGGATCAGCGCGACCGGGAGCCAGAGCGTGCCGGCGCCGACCCAGTTCAGCGCGTGGATCGCGAAGAACGCCCCCAGGCCCGAGTAGACCGCGTGCCCGAACGACAGCATCCCGCCCTGCCCGAAGATCATGTTGTAGGACAGGGCGAAAATGATCATGACCCCCATCTGGGACAGCAGCGTGATCGCGAAGCCGCTCGAGAACACCAGCGGCAGCAGCGCGAACACCAGCGCCGTGGCGCCCCAGACGAACCAGCGCCCGACGTTGCGCGGCGCGAAGCGGATGGTCCCGGCCACGTCAGTTCTCGCGCGTGCCCATCAGGCCCTTGGGCCTGAAGATCAGGATCAGCACCAGCAGCAGGTACGGCAGCACCGGCGCCACCTGCGACAGCTTCAGCGACCACAGGCTGTACAGCGGCATCTCGGGCCCGGCGGCCACGCCCAGCGAGCGCAGCAGCGACAGCGGGGTCCAGTCGATGCCGATCGCGAAGGTCTGCATCAGGCCGATCAGCAGCGACGCCACGAAGGCCCCGGCCAGCGAGCCCATGCCGCCGACCACCACCACGACGAAGATGATCGAACCCACCAGCGCCGCCATCGACGGCTCGGTCACGTAGGCGTTGCCGCCGATCACGCCGGCCAGCCCGGCCAGGGCGCAGCCGCCGCCGAACGTGAGCATGAAGACCCGCGGGACGTTGTGGCCGAGCGCCTCCACCGTCTCGGGATGGCTCAGCGCCGCCTGGATCACCAGGCCGATCCGGGTGCGGGTGAGCATCAGCCAGATGGCGAAGAGCATCAGCGTCGCCACCAGCATCATGAAGCCGCGATAGGCCGGGAACTGGGTCGAATAGACGGTGAACAGCGCCCCGTCGAGCTCGGCGGGGACCCGGTACGGAACGGCGGCGCGGCCCCAGATGATCTGGACCAGCTCGACGATGATGTAGGACAGCCCGAAAGTGAACAGCAGCTCGGGAACGTGCCCCCAGCGGTGCACGCGGCGCAGCCCGTAGCGCTCGACGAACGCGCCGAGGAGGCCCACCGCCAGCGGCGCCGCGACCAGCGCGATCCAGTAGCCGGTGCCGGGCAGCAGCGCGTCGAGCCAGACGCTGATCTGGTAGGCCACGTAGGCGCCGATCATGTAGAACGACGCGTGCGCGAAGTTCAGCACGCC
The DNA here is from genome assembly GCA_039807785.1 of Burkholderiaceae bacterium. GTDB lineage: Bacteria > Pseudomonadota > Gammaproteobacteria > Burkholderiales > Burkholderiaceae_E > Zeimonas. The sequence goes on along the minus strand of JBDHRX010000008.1, from coordinate 32,954 downwards.
CATCATGCTGAAGATCAGCGTGAGGCCCGATGCGAGCATGAACAGCAGCAGCCCGTAGCTGATGCCGTTCAGCAGCGAGATGACGACGAATTCCAAGCGGCGCGGCGATGCGTGCGGGCGCGCCGGTCAGGCCGGCGCGCCCGTGGAGGAACGACTCAGCGGGCCGCCGGGCGCTTCATCTGGCACGAGGTGGGCTGGGCCGCGACATAGCTGTCGAGCTTCGCCTCGGTGCGCCAGCCGTAGCCGGTGTTCTCCTGGTCGTACCGGACCGACTTGCCGTCGACCTTCTGCCAGGACGAGATGTAGACCGCCTGCTGGGCCTGGTGGTCGGTCGCGCGCATCTCGACCTCGCCGTTGAGCGACTGGAACTTCAGGCCTTCCATCGCCAGGGCGACCTTCAGCGGCTCGGTCGACTTCGCCTTCTTCATCCCTTCGGACAGCAGCTTGAACGCGGAGTACGTCGCCATCGTGTAGTAGTCGTCGCTGAACTTCTTCTTGAAGCCCTCGACGATCGGGCGCGCGTCGACCACGGAGTCGTTCGCGTGCCAGTAGGAGACCTGGCGGACCCGGTCGGCGCCGGCCGCGCCCATCGCGGTGGGCACCCCGGTGGTGCCGGCGTAGTAGGTGTAGAAGTTCGCGTTCAGCCCGGCGTCCTTGGCCGCCTTGACCAGCAGGGCGAGGTCGGCCCCCCAGTTGCCGGTGATGATCGTGTCGGCGCCGGCCGCCTTGATCTTGGCGACGTAGGGCGCGAAGTCACGCACCTGGGCCAGCGGATGACGGTCCTTGCCGACCACCTGGATGTCCGGGCGCTTGCGCTTCAGGTACTCCTCGGCCGCCTTCTCCACCGAGTGCCCGAACGCGTAGTCCTGGTTGATCAGGTAGACCTTCTTGATCCCGGGCTGCTTGGCCATGTAGGCGGTGAGCGCCTCCATCTTCATGTCGGCGTTGATGTCGAGCGCGAAGTGCCAGAAGTTGCAGCGCGAGTTCGTCAGCGACGGGTCGACCGCGGCATAGTTCAGGTAGACGATCTCCTTGCCCGGGTTGCGCTCGTTGTGCTTGTTCACCGCATCGGAGAGCGCGATCGCCACGCCCGAGCCGTTGCCCTGGACGACGTAGCGGATGCCCTGGTCGACGATCGACTTGAGCGCCGTCAGGCTTTCCTGCGGGCTCAGCTTGTTGTCGAAGGGCACGACCTCGAACTTGACGTTGCCGGCCCACTTCTGCTGGTTGGCGAGGTCGGCGGCGTACTGCCAGCTGCGCACCATGTTCTGCCCGAGCGGCGCCATCATGCCCGACAGCGGGTCGATCCAGGCGACCTTCACGGTGCCCGACTGGGCGAAGGCAGCCGGGGCTGCAAGGACGAAAGCGGCGGCGGCCGCCGCCGAGCGGATTCGGGGCATGGGTGTCTCCTCGTTGTGTCGGTCCGTCCCCGGTCGCGAGCCACTCGGGCTGCCGGGTGCGAGGGCATCATAGCGGAACGAAGACGCCCCGCAATCGGGAAAACTCCCCCCTCTCCGGTTCCCCCGCCTCCCCGGGGCTGGGGTCCGGCCGGCCTGCAAGTCGGGACCGGAAGGAAGAGGTCGGGAGAAAGGGAGCGGGAGAAAGGGAGCGGGAGAAAGGGACCGGGCCGGGCCCCTCCTCCATGCGGGCGCTCAGCCCTGCGGCAGCCGGTAGTCGCGGAACTGCTCGCGCAGCCGGGTCTTCAGGATCTTGCCGGTGGCGCCCAGCGGGATCGCCTCGACGAACTGGACGTCGTCGGGGGTCCACCACTTGGCGACCTTGCCCTCGTAGTAGGCGAGCAGGTCCTCCCGCGTGACCTCGGCGCCGGGCTTCTTCACCACGATCAGCAGCGGCCGCTCGTCCCACTTCGGATGCGGCACGCCGATCACCGCCGCGTTGGCGACGGCCGGATGGCCCATGGCGAGGTTCTCGAGGTCGATCGTGCTGATCCACTCGCCGCCGGACTTGATCACGTCCTTGCTGCGATCGGTGATCTGCATGTAGCCGTCGGGATCGATGGTGGCGACGTCGCCGGTGGGGAACCAGCCGCGGCCGCCGGCGTCGTACTTCAGCGGGTCGCCGCCCTCGCCGCGGAAATACTCGCGGATCACCCAGGGGCCGCGCACCAGCAGGTTGCCGAAGGTCCGGCCGTCCCAGGGCAGGTCCCGGTCGTCGTCGCCGACGATCTTCATGTCGACCCCGAAGATCACGTGCCCCTGCTTCTCGAGGATCTTCTGCTGCGCCGCCTCCGATTGCCCCAGGTGCTTGTTCTGCAGCTTGCACAGCGTGCCGAGCGGCGACATCTCGGTCATGCCCCAGGCGTGGATCACCTCGACGTCGTAGTCGTCACGGAAGGTGCGGATCATCGCCGGCGGGCAGGCCGAGCCGCCGATCACGGTGCGCCGGAAGGTGGAGAACCGCAGCCCCTGCTGCTTGACGTGCTGCAGCAACCCGAGCCAGACGGTGGGCACGCCGGCCGAATAGGTGACGCCTTCGCTCTCGAAGAGCTCGTAGAGCGACTTGCCGTCGAGCTGCGCGCCCGGGAACACGATCTTCGCGCCCACCAGCGGGCAGGTGTACGGCAGGCCCCAGGCGTTGACGTGGAACATCGGCACGACCGGCAGGATGCAGTCGCGCGACGACGCGCCCATCGCGTCGGGCAGCGCCGCGGCGTACGCATGCAGCACGGTGGAGCGATGGGTGTACATCGCGCCCTTCGGGTTGCCGGTCGTGCCCGAGGTGTAGCACAGCCCCACCGCGCTGCGCTCGTCGATCTCGGGCCAGCGGTAGTCGGCCGATCCGGTCGCGAGCAGGCGCTCGTAGTTGGCCAGGTTGGCGACCTTGCCGGAAGCGGGCTGGCGGTCCTCGTCGGCCATCGCGATCCAGCTCCGCACGTTCGGGCAGTGTCCGGCGATCGCCTCGATGATCGGCAGGAAGCTCAGGTCGAACGCCAGGTGCACGTCGCCGGCATGGTTGACGATCCATGCGATCTGCTCGGGGTGCAGCCGGGGATTGATCGTGTGGATCACCGCGCCCATGCCGCCGACGGCGTAGTACAACTCCAGGTGCCGGTAGCCGTTCCAGGCCAGCGTGGCGACGCGGTCGCCGATGCCGACGCCGGCGCGCGTGAGGGCGTCGGCGAGCCGCCGGGCGCGCAGCTCGCAGTCGGCATAGGTGTACCGGTGGATGTCGCCCTCGATGCGCCGCGACACGATCTCGGTCTCGCCGTGGTGACGTGCCGCGTGCTGCAGCAGGCCCGAGACCAGCAGCGGCATGTCCATCATCAGTCCTTGCATCGGGCGTCTCCGGTGTTATGGGCACGTGGGCGTGCGGATGCGAGGATTCTAGCGAGTCCGGCGCGTGGTGCGGGCGGCGCGGCGGGACGCTCAGGGATAGCCCTGCAGCCGCCGCGACGAACGCCTAGAATCGGACATCGCTCCCCCTTTCCAAGCTTTCTTTTCGAACCCCTTTCTTTTCGAACCCCTTTCCGAAACCGTCCGTTCCCGACCATGGCTTCCGCCGATCCGGTCCTGCACGATCCGCCGCGCGCCGACGAGGCCGTCTGGGCCGAGCTGCGCTTCGACAACAGCTATGCGCGCCTTCCCGAAGCGTTCCACACCCGCCTGGCGGCGTCGCCCCTGCCGGCGCCCAGGCTGGTCGCGGCTTCCGCGGCGGCGCTCGCCCTGGCCGGGATCGACCCGGGCCGGGCCTGCACCCCGGAGTTCGCCGAGGTGCTCGCCGGCAACCGGCCGCTGCGCGGCGCCGAGCCGCTGGCGGCGGTCTACGCCGGCCACCAGTTCGGCGTCTGGGCGGGGCAGCTCGGCGACGGCCGGGCCCTGCTGCTCGGCGAAGTGGCCGGCCCGGCCGGTCCCCAGGAGATCCAGCTCAAGGGCTCGGGGCGCACGCCCTACTCGCGCGGCGCCGACGGCCGCGCGGTGCTGCGCTCCTCGATCCGCGAGTTCCTGTGCTCCGAGGCGATGGCCGCGCTGGGCATCCCGACCACGCGCGCGCTGGCGATCGTCGCCTCCGCGCAGCCGGTCGTGCGTGAAACGGTCGAGACCGCCGCGGTGGTCGCGCGGATGGCGCCGAGCTTCGTGCGCTTCGGCTCGTTCGAGCATTTCTATGCCACCGGCCAGGTCGATGCGCTGCGCACCCTCGCCGACTACCTGATCGCGAAGTTCCGTCCCGGGCTGGCCGGCGAGCCCGATCCCTACCTGGCGCTGCTGCGCGACGCGATGGAGCGCACCGCGGCGACGGTGGCCCTGTGGCAGTCGGTGGGCTTCTGCCACGGAGTGATGAACACCGACAACATGTCGATCCTGGGGCTCACGATCGACTACGGCCCGTTCGGCTTCCTCGACACCTTCGATCCGGACCACGTCTGCAATCATTCCGACGAGGCGGGGCGCTACCGCTATGCGCTGCAGCCGCGGATCGCCGAATGGAACTGCTGGTGCCTGGGGCAGGCGCTGATGCCGCTGATCGCCGAGCGCGGCAACGGTCCGGACGAGGCCCGCGCGGTCCTCGGCGGCTGGGACGCCGCCTTCGACCAGGCGCTGCTGCGCGCCCTGCGCGCGAAGCTCGGCCTGGCGGCCCCGCGCCCGGGCGATGCGGCCCTCATCGACGAACTGTTCGCGCTGATGCATGCCGGGCACGCCGATTTCACGCTGTTCTTCAGGAGCCTGTCCCGGGTGCGGGCCCGGCCGGACGGCGTCGACGCCGGCGCTGCCGCAGAGGGCGGCACGGGGGCGTGCCGGGCGCTGCTGACCGGGCCGCTCGACCGCTTCGACGCCTGGCTGGCGCGCTACCGCGGCCGGCTGGCGCTCGAGGCGCGCGACGATCACGAGCGGGCCGCGGCGATGGACCGGGTCAATCCCAGGTACGTGCTGCGCAACCACTTGGCCGAAGTGGCCATCCGCCGGGCGCGCGAAGGCGACGATGCCGAGGTGGCGCGCCTGCTGAAAGTCCTCGAGCGCCCCTTCGACGAGCAGCCCGAAGCGCAGGACTACGCCGCGCCGCCGCCGGCCTGGGCGGCCGGCCTGCAGCTGAGCTGCTCCTCATGAGGATCGAACCATGAAGACCGACCCATCCCCCGTTCCCGCCCGCGTCGAGAAGTCCGACGCCGAATGGCGCGCCCAGCTCACCGAACAGCAGTTCCAGGTGGCGCGACGCCACGGCACCGAGCGCGCCTTCACCGGCTGCTACTGGGATCACCACGAACCGGGCCGCTACCTGTGTGTGTGCTGCGGCACGCCGCTGTTCGCGTCCGGCCAGAAATACGATTCGGGAAGCGGCTGGCCGAGCTGGTGGCAGCCGATCGACGCGGCCCGCCTCGCGCTGCGGCGCGACGCGAGCCACGGCATGGTGCGGACCGAGGCCCTGTGCGCCGCCTGCGACGCGCACCTCGGCCACGTATTCGAGGACGGGCCGGCGCCGACCGGCCTGCGCTACTGCATCAACTCGGCGTCGCTGCGCTTCGAGCCCGCGGCTTAGGGCCTGCTCGTACTACGATCGTCCTCGCGCCGAGGCCTGCCGGCTCAGGCCTTCTTGACCTTCTCCAGCATCCGGAAGATCGGGCGCGTCGAGCCCTTGTACAGCCGCTTCAGCGACTTGGGCAGGCAGCGGCGCTCGAGGGTGTTGCGGCGGTTGCGGGTACGTTCGGCCATCTGGGCGCTCCGGAATCGAGATCGGTCAACCTTCCATTCTATACTGTGCCCATGAAGCTGCTGTTCGACCTGTTCCCGGTGCTGCTGTTCTTCGTCGCCTACAAGGTGGCCGACATCTATGCCGCGACGGCCGTGGCCATCGCCGCCAGCGTGCTCCAGATCCTGTGGCTGAAGCTGCGCGGCCGGCCGGTCGAGGGCATGCAGTGGGCGAGCCTGGCGATCATCGTCGTGTTCGGCGGAATGACCCTCCTGCTGCGCGACGAGACCTTCATCAAGTGGAAGCCCACCCTCCTCTACGGGATGTTCGCCCTGGTGCTGGCCGGCGGGCGGCTGTTCCTCGGGCGCGACCTGATCAAGGCGGCCATGGGGCGCCAGATCGCGCTGCCCGAGCCGGTCTGGCGCCGCCTCAACCTGGCCTGGATCGTGTTCTTCGCCGCGATGGCCGTCCTGAACCTGGTGGTCGCCTACCGCTTCTCCACCGACGTCTGGGTCGATTTCAAGCTGTTCGGCACGATGGGGCTCACCCTGGTGTTCGTGGTCGCCCAGGCACTCTACCTGGGGCGCCATGCCCAGGAGCCGGAGGAAGGCCGGTGAGGCCGGCCGTCGACGCGCTCCAGGCGCGGCTGGCCGAGCGCTTTCCCGGGGCGGTGGTCGAGGTGATCGACGACAGCCACCTGCATGCCGGCCACGCCGGGGCGGCGGGGGGCGCCGGCCACTTCCGCGTGCGCCTGGTCGACGGCCGCTTCGCCGGCCTGGGCACCGTGGCCCGGCACCGGCTCGTGTATGATGCCGTGCGCGACTGGATGCCGCAGCGCATCCATGCGCTCGTGATCGACGCCCGTACCCCGGCCGAGGCGTCCTGACGCGCGGCCCAGCACGCCGGCCCGGAGCGCGCCGGCCGTTCCCCGAATGCCACAAGGATCCACGATGTCGCACCCCTTCCTGTCGCGCCGGCTGGCGCAGCTCGCGGCCGTTGCGCTGTTGCCGATCGCGTCGGCAGCCTTCGCCCAGAACGCCGCCGTGGTCAACAACAAGCCGATCCCGAAGCAGCGGGTCGACGATTTCGTCGCGGCGCTGACCGCCCAGGGGCGGCCCGATACGCCGGAGCTGCGCGCCGCGGTCCGCGAGGAGCTGATCGCGCGCGAGCTGTTCGTCCAGGAAGCCGAGAAGAAGGGGCTGACGCGCAACAACGAGGTGCAGCGCCAGCTCGACAGCATGCGGCAGGACATCCTGATCCGCGCCCTGATCCGCGATCACCTGAAGAACAATCCGATCAAGGACGAGGACATCAAGGCCGAGTACGACAAGCTGCGCCAGCAGGCCGGCGACAAGGAATACCGCGCCCGCCACATCCTGCTCGAGAAGGAAGACGAAGCGAAGCAGGTCATCGAGCAATTGAGGAAGGGCGCAAAGTTCGACGAACTGGCGAAGAAGTCGAAGGACACCGGGTCGGCGCAGTCGGGCGGCGACCTCGACTGGAACACGCCGCAGACCTTCGTGAAGGAGTTCTCCGACGCGATGGTGAAGCTCGAGAAGGGCAAGTTCACCGAGGCCCCGATCAAGACGCAGTTCGGCTACCACGTGATCCGCCTGGACGACGTGCGCGAGGCCAAGGCGCCGCCGCTGGAGCAGGTGCGTCCGCAGATCCAGCAGGAGCTGGAGCGCCACCGCGTCCAGGAGCTTCAGCAGAGCCTGAGGGCCAAGGCCAAGATCCAGTAGGCGTTCAGCGCGCGGCGCGGCGCTCGGCGAAGAACGACGAGAGCAGCGCCCCGCACTCGTCGGCCAGCACCCCGGCGACGACCTCGGTGTGGTGGTTCAGGCGCGCTTCGCCGAACAGGTCGACCACGCTGCCGGCCGCTCCGGTCTTCGGGTCCCGGGCGCCGTAGACGACGCGGCGCAGCCGCGCGTGCAGGATCGCGCCGGCGCACATCGCGCAGGGCTCGAGCGTCACGTACAGCTCGCAATCCGTCAGCCGGTAGTTGGCCAGCAGCTCGCTGGCCGCGCGCAGCGCGCAGATTTCGGCGTGGGCGCTCGGGTCGTGCGCGCCGATCGGCCGGTTGTACCCGGTGGTCAGCACCCGGCCGCCGCGCACCAGCACCGCCCCGACCGGGACCTCGCCCACCGTCCAGGCGTTGTGCGCCTGGTCGATCGCCAGGCGCATCATCGCGCGATCGAACTGCGGCGACGGCGCGCCGGCCTCGATGTCGCGTACGGACGGGTCGGCCACGTCGATGATCTCCCGGAGACGCTCCTGAGCGAAGGAGCGCAACGATACCACCGCGTGCCTGCGCCGTCGGTCCACCATTTCTCCGCCTGACCGTCCGGCTCCCGCCGGCGAAGTTTCGTCATTCCTTTTTCCGGCTTCGACGACACAACGAGAGGGATTTCGGTTGACTCGGATCATTGCTGTCGAATACTTTTCGACAAATGGAAACGCAAGCGAAGCTCCGTTCGCCGCGCCATGGGCAAGCTCGCCGAACGCCTGGCCGATGAACGCCGCTCGGGCGTGTACCGGGTCGAGGTGACCGGCGCGCTCGAGGAAGCGAGCGCGCTCGACCGTTATCCGCTGCTGCGGGTGGCGCTCGACGGCGCGGCCGGCGACGCGCTGCTGGCGCGCTGCGCGCGGGTGCTGGGCCTCGGCGACGAGGACTGGGCCGGCTGCGCGGCGGCGCTGGCCGATCCGGGCTGGCGCCCGGCGCCCGGGCACGTCCTGCTGTTCAGCGGTTTCGAGTCCGCGGCGCGCGCCGGCCCCGGCGCGCTCGCCCCGCTGATCGGGGCGCTGCGGGCGGCAGCCGCGAGCCGGCGCGAACGCGGCGCCCGCTTCTTCGCCGTTTTCCTGGATCCGGCGAGGCTGCTCGCCCTCGATCCGCTCTACGACCGGCGCCGCCATGCGCCGGCCGACACCGCTGCCGAACTGGAAGGAGGCCGACCATGAAAGAGACGAGACTCGAAGTGGACATCGCGCGGCGCTGGTTGCTGGCCGCGAGCGCCGGCGGCACGGCCGCGGGCCTGGGAGGCTGGAGCGTGCCGGGCCTGGCGCAGGCCAAGCCGCTCCCGCCCGTGGCGTCGTTCAAGGACGCGAGCCGCGTGATCGTGCACAGCGCCAGCGGGATCGAGACGCAGCGTGCCGCGTTCGGCTCCAGCGGCATCACCGACATCGACGTGCTGTTCCTGCGCAACAACCTCGCCGCGCCGGACGCCTCGCTGACCGCGAACCCGGATGCCTGGCAACTGCAGGTCGACGGGGTCACGAACCCGCGCGTGCTGACGGTGGGCGAGCTCAAGCGGCTGGGCCTGACGAGCGTGGCGATGGTGCTGCAGTGCTCGGGCAACGGCCGCGGCTTCTTCGCGCACAAGGCCTCGGGCTCGCAGTGGAAGGTCGGTGCCGCCGGCAACACGCTGTGGAGCGGCGTGCCGGTCAAGGACGTGGTCACCGCCCTCGGCGGCGTGCGCGAGGGCATGCGCTACATGACGAGCCTGGGCGGGGAGACGATCCCGCCCGGCATCGATCCCGCGACCGTGGCGGTCGAGCGTTCCGTCCCCTGGACCGCGATGGAGGAGGCGATCCTCGCCTGGGAGCTCGACGGCCGCCCGATCCCCCTCGCCCACGGCGGGCCGCTGCGCCTGATCATCCCGGGTTACTACGGCGTCAACAACATCAAGTACATCAAGCGCCTCGCCTTCACCGCCGCCGAGACCGGCGCCACGATCCAGAAGTCCGGTTATCGCGTGCGCGACATCGGCAGGAAAGGCGACCCGACCCAGCCCACGATGTGGGAGATGAACCTGAAGTCGTTCGTGACCTCGCCGTCGGGCGGCGAGACGCTGCGCGCCGGGCCGGTGGTGATCCACGGCGTCGCGTTCACCGGTGGCAGCCCGGTCAGGGAAGTCGAGGTCTCGGTGGACGGCGGCCGTTCGTGGCAGCGGGCCGAGTTCCATGGTCCTTCGATGGGGCGTTACGCCTGGCGGCAGTTCCGGGCGCGCGTGCCGCTCGCCACCGGGAAGTACCTGATCACCAGCCGCGCGAGCGCCGCCGACGGCACGGTGCAACCCGAGCTGCGGGTCGAGAACGAGCGGGCCTACGCCCACAACGGCTGGCGTGACCACGCCGTCGCGGTGACCGTCGCGTGAGGTACCGGAGGATCGCGGGGCTGGCGGCGCTGCTCGTCTTCGGCGCCGCCGCCTCCGCCGAGGAGCTCGGCCGGAAGGTGTTCACCGAGCGCGCGCAGCCGCCCTGCGCGCTCTGCCATACGCTGGAGGCGGCCGGGGCCACCGGCACCATCGGGCCGTCGCTGGACGAGCTCCGGCCGGATCGCGCGCGCATCCTCGAAGCGGTCCGCACCGGCGTCGGCGTGATGCCGCGCTTCGCCGATCAGTTGACCGAGCAGGAGATCGAGGCGGTGGCCGATTTCGTGGCCCGCGCCGTGACGCCGCGCTGACGCCGGGCCGTACCCGCCCCGGCTCGCCGGACCGCCGCCTGCCCCGTATTGCCGGGAGGCCTGCGCCGGCGGCGGCGAATTCCGGAACGCCGGTGCGCGAACTCGCGCCGTCGCGGCGCGCCAGTGATAACCTCGACGCAATACGGCCTGATCGGAGGAGCGCCGGGATCTCGCAGACCGATCCCGGCCGGTGGCGAGACATGAGCAATCAGCCGGCATCCCGGCCCGACCCGGCGCCGCCGATGCGTGACGTCGACGAGGCAGTCATCGCCGCGGCGATCCGCGCGCACGCCCACCGGCCCGGCGCCCTGCTGCCGGTGCTGCATGCGATCCAGGACCGCCTGGGCTACGTGCCCCCGGCGGGCGTTGCGGCCATCGCCCGGGGGCTCGGCCTGTCGCGCGCCGAAATCCACGGCGTGCTCGGCTTCTACCACGACTTCCGCTCGACGCCGCCGGGCCGGCGCGTGGTCCGCATCTGCATGGCCGAGGCCTGTCTGTCCATGGGGGCCGAGCGGCTGCGCGAGCACGCCCGCGCCGCGCTGGGGATCGATTTCCACCAGACCACTGCCGACGGCGCGGTCACGCTCGAGCCGGTGTACTGCCTGGGCAATTGCGCCTGTTCGCCGGCGGTCATGGTCGGCCGGGCCCTGCACGGGCGCGTCTCGGCCGCCCGGTTCGATGCCATCGTCGCCGCGCCGGATGCGGCTGGAGACGCGGTCGCGGACGCGGCACCGGGAGCGGCTCGGCCATGAGCGTCACCGTCTACGTGCCCGGCGATGCCGCCGCCCTCTCGCTGGGCGCCGACGACGTCGCGCGCGCCGTCGTCGCCCAGGCGCGGCGCTCGGGCCGCGAGGTCCGGCTGGTGCGCAACGGCTCGCGCGGCCTGGTCTGGCTCGAGCCGCTGCTCGAGGTGGCGACGCCGGCCGGGCGGATCGCCTATGCGCCGGTGACGCCGGACGACGTGCCGGGGCTCTTCGCGAGCGGCTTCCTCGAGGGGGGCGCGCATCCGCTGCGCCTCGGCCCGACCGACGAGCTCGACTGGCTGAAACGCCAGGAGCGGCTCACCTTCGCGCGCGTGGGCGTGGTCGACCCGCGCTGCCTGGACGACTACCTGGCGCATGGCGGGTACCGGGGGTTGCAGCGGATGCTCGAGATCGGCGCCGCGGCCGCCGTCGCCGAGGTGACCGCGTCCGGCCTGCGCGGCCGCGGCGGCGCGGCCTTCCCCACCGGGCTGAAGTGGCAGACGGTCCACGACGCCGATGCCGGCCGCAAGTACGTCGTCTGCAATGCCGACGAGGGCGATTCCGGCACCTTCTCCGACCGCATGCTGATGGAGGGCGACCCGTACCTGCTGATCGAGGGCATGACGATCGCGGGCCTTGCCTGCGGCGCCACCCGGGGCTACCTCTACCTGCGTTCCGAGTACCCGCATGCCGAGGCGGTGCTCGCCGCGGCGATCGAACGGGCCCGCGAGCGCGGTTATCTCGGCGAGTGCGTGCTCGGGACCCGCCCGGGTTTCGACATCGAGCTGCGGCGCGGCGCCGGCGCCTACATCTGCGGCGAGGAGACGGCGCTGCTCGAGAGCATCGAGGGCCGGCGCGGCCAGGTCCGCTTCAAGCCCCCGCTGCCGGCGCTGCAGGGCCTGTTCGGGATGCCCACGCTGGTCAACAACGTGGTCACGCTGGCGAGCGTGCCCGGCATCCTCGAGCATGGCGCGCAGCGCTATCGCGACTACGGCATGGGCCGCTCGCGCGGCACGCTGGCGTTCCAGCTCGCCGGCAACGTGCGCCGCGGCGGGCTGGTCGAGAAGGCCTTCGGGCTGACGCTGCACGAACTGCTGTACGACTACGGCGGCGGGTCCGCCAGCGGACGGCCGATCCGCGCGGTGCAGGTCGGCGGCCCGCTCGGCGCCTACCTGCCGGCGTCGCGCTTCGACACGCCGCTGGACTACGAGGCCTTCGCCCAGGCGGGGGCGATGCTGGGCCACGGCGGCGTGGTCGTGTTCGACGACACCGTGGACATGGCGCGGATGGCGCGCCACGCGATGGCGTTCTGCGCGGCCGAGTCCTGCGGCAAGTGCACGCCCTGTCGCATCGGCGCGGTGCGCGGCGTCGAGGTGATCGACCGGATCGTGGCGGACCGCGACCGGCTGCGCGAGGCCGCGCTGCTGCGCGACCTGTGCGATACGATGATCGACGGCTCGCTGTGCGCGATGGGCGGGCTCACGCCCTACCCCGTGCTGAGCGCCCTCGAGCATTTCCCCGGGGACTTCGGCCTCGGGGCCCGCGGCAAGGCGGCCTGAGGCGGCCGGCAAGGAAGCTCGCATGCAATCCAGATTCGACATCGACCACGGAACCCCGCCGCGCGCGGCCGAGGCGGCCGTGACGCTCGAGATCGACGGCGAGACGGTTTCGGTGCCGGCCGGCACTTCGGTGATGCGGGCCGCGGCGCAGGCGGGCATCGCGATTCCCAAGCTGTGCGCGACCGACAGCCTCGAGCCGTTCGGGTCGTGCCGCCTGTGCCTGGTCGAGATCGACGGCCGGCGCGGCTTCCCGGCCTCGTGCACCACGCCGGCCGAGGCCGGCATGCGGGTGCGCACCCAGTCGGACCGGCTCGCCGGGCTGCGCCGCGGGGTGATGGAGCTCTACATCTCCGACCACCCGCTCGACTGCCTGACCTGCGCGGCCAACGGCAACTGCGAGCTGCAGGACATGGCCGGGGCGGTCGGGCTGCGCGAGGTGCGCTACGGCCTCGACGGCGCGAACCACTTCGGCGCCGCCGAGCCTGACACCTCCAACCCCTACTTCACCTTCGATGCGGGCAAGTGCATCGTCTGCAGCCGCTGCGTACGCGCCTGCGACGAGGTCCAGGGCACCTTCGCCCTCACGATCGACGCCCGCGGCTTCGACTCGCGCGTGGCCGCGAGCCAGGGCGAACGCTTCCTCGATTCCGAATGCGTGTCCTGCGGCGCCTGCGTGCAGGCCTGCCCGACGGCGGCGTTGACCGAGAACACCCTGATCGAGGCCGGGCAGCCCGGGCGCAGCGTGGTCACCACCTGCGCGTACTGCGGCGTCGGCTGCGCGTTCCGGGCCGAGATGCAGGGCGACCGGGTCGTGCGCATGCTGCCGTTCAAGGACGGCAAGGCGAACCACGGTCATTCCTGCGTCAAGGGTCGCTTCGCCTGGGGCTACGCGACGCACCGGGACCGGGTCCGCAAGCCGATGATCCGCGCGCGCATCACCGATCCGTGGCGTGAGGTCTCGTGGGAGGAGGCGATCGGGTACGCGGCTTCGGAGTTCCGGCGCATCCAGGCCCGGTACGGCCGCGAGGCGGTCGGCGGCATCACCTCGTCGCGCTGCACCAACGAGGAGACCTACCTGGTCCAGAAGCTGGTGCGTGCGGCCTTCGGCAACAACAACACCGACACCTGCGCGCGGGTCTGCCACTCCCCGACCGGATACGGGCTGGGGCAGACGCTGGGCACCTCGGCGGGCACCCAGGCCTTCGATTCGGTCGACTACGCCGACGTCATCGTGGTGATCGGCGCCAACCCGACCGACGCCCACCCGGTGTTCGCGTCGCGGATGAAACAGCGCCTGCGCCGCGGCGCCCGGCTGATCGTGATCGACCCGCGCCGGATCGACCTGGTCGAGGCCGCGCACGTCCGGGCCGACTACCACCTGCAGCTCACCCCGGGCACCAACGTGGCGGTGATCAATGCGCTGGCGCACGTGATCGTCGCCGAGGGCCTGGTCGACGCGGACTACGTCGCGCGGCGCTGCGATCCGGCGGACTTCGCCCGCTGGAAGGCCTTCGCGCTCGAGCCGCGCAACTCGCCCGAGGCGACGCAGGCGCTGACCGGCGTGCCGGCGGCGGCGGTGCGCGGCGCCGCACGGCTCTATGCCACCGGCGGCAACGCGGCGATCTACTACGGCCTCGGCGTGACCGAGCACAGCCAGGGCTCGACCATGGTGATCGGCATCGCCAACCTCGCGATGGCGACCGGCAACCTCGGCCGCGAGGGCACGGGCGTGAACCCGTTGCGCGGCCAGAACAACGTGCAGGGATCGTGCGACATGGGGTCGTTCCCGCACGAGTTCCCGGGCTACCGGCACGTCTCGGACGCGGCGGTGCGCGGCAGCTTCGAGCGTGCGTGGGGCGTGCCGCTCCAGGAGGAACCGGGGCTGCGCATCCCGAACATGTTCGATGCCGCGCTCGAGGGCCAGTTCAAGGGCCTGTACGTGCAAGGCGAGGACATCGCGCAGTCCGACCCGGACGTCCAGCACGTGACGCGGGCACTGCAGGCGCTCGAGTGCCTGGTGGTCCAGGACATCTTCCTCAACGAGACCGCCCAGTACGCGCACGTCGTCCTGCCGGGCGCCTCGTTCCTCGAGAAGGACGGCACCTTCACCAACGCCGAGCGCCGCATCTCGCGCGTGCGCCGGGTGATGCCGCCGCTGGCCGGCAAGGCCGACTGGGAAGTGACGATGGCGCTGTCCAGCGCGCTCGGCTATCCGATGGACTATGCCCATCCGTCCGAGATCATGGACGAGATCGCGCGGCTCACGCCCACCTTCGCCGGCGTGAGCTACGACAAGCTCGACCGGCTGGGCAGCCTCCAGTGGCCGTGCAACGACGCCGCGCCGGAGGGCACGCCGACGATGCACGTCGATCGCTTCGTGCGCGGCATGGGCCGTTTCATCGTGACCGAGTACGTCCCGACCGACGAGCGCACCAGCGCGCGCTACCCGCTGATCCTCACCACCGGGCGCATCCTGGCGCAGTACAACGTCGGCGCGCAGACGCGGCGGACCGCCAACCTCGCCTGGCACGGCGAGGATCGCCTCGAGATCCATCCGCACGACGCCGAGCAGCGCGGGATCCGCGACGGCGACTGGGTGGGCATCGCCAGCCGCGCCGGCGAGACGGTGCTGCGCGCCACCCTGACCGCGCGCGTGCAGCCGGGCGTGGTCTACACGACCTTCCATTTCCCGGACTCCGGGGCCAACGTGATCACCACCGACAATTCCGACTGGGCCACCAACTGCCCGGAGTACAAGGTGACCGCGGTCCAGGTCACGCGCGTGACCCGGCCCTCGCCCTGGCAGCGCGATCACCGCCGCTTCGCCGAGCGGCAGGCGGCGCTCGCGCGGGGCGGCGAGCCCGAGCAGGTCCGCTAGGCGGCGCGGGGGCGACGGCATGTTCGGCCTGCGCAAGCGACCTTCGCCGACCGAGACGATGACCGGCCTGCGCTGGGAGGACGGGCGCGTCGTCGAGTCGCACGACCCGATCGCCGCCGAGACCGCGCTCGCGCTGGTCTACAACGGCAAGCCGTACGTCGTCATGATGGTCACGCCGCAGGACATCGAGGACTTCGTGCTGGGTTTCTCGCTCACCGAGGGCATCGTCCGTGACCGCGGCGAGCTGACCGGCGTGCGCGTGCACGACGTCGGCGACGGCATCGAGGCCGACGTGACGATCGCCGCGAGGCGCTTTCGCGAGCTCGACCGCAAGCAGCGCAACCTGACCGGCCAGATCGGCTGCGGCCTGTGCGGCGCGCAGACCCTGGCGCAGGCCGTGCGGCATCCGCCGGCGGTCGGCCGCGTCGCGCGCCTCGCTCCCGAGCGGCTGCAGGCCGCGATGGCGCAGCTGGCGGCGCGCCAGCCGCTGAACGCCGAGACCGGCGCGGTGCATGCGGCGGCCTGGGTTTCGACCGGCGGCGGGATCGACCTGGTGCGCGAGGACGTCGGGCGCCACAATGCGCTGGACAAGCTGGTCGGGGCCCTGGTCGGCGCCGGCGTCGACCTGCGCACCGGCGCCGCGCTCATCACCAGCCGCGCCAGCTACGAGATGGTCCAGAAAGTGGCGGTGATGGGCATCGAGATCCTGTGCGCGGTCTCGGCGCCGACCGCGCTGGCGGTCTCGCTGGCGCGCGAGACCGGCGTGACGCTGGTGGCCTTCGCGCGGGGCAACCGCCATACCGTCTACGCGCACCCGCACCGGATGGCTCCGGCCGAGGAGGCGGTCGCGCCATGAACGCCGACAAGCTGGTCCGGATGGCGAACCAGATCGAGACCTTCTTCCGCAGCGAGCCCGACCGCGAGACGGCGGTCGCGGGCATCGCGCATCACATCCGTCGCTTCTGGGACCCGAGGATGCGCGCCGCGATCGTCGCGCATCTCGAGCGGGGCGGCGACGGGCTCGGCGAGCTCGCCCGGCTGGCGGTCGCGCGTTGCCGCGACGCCGGCGGCGCTGCCGGCAGGCCGCAATCCCCGGAGACCCATCATGGCTGAGTCCAAGCGCGTGAAGCGCGTGCCGAGCTTCTGCTACAACTGCGTGTCCGGCCCCGATTTCATGACGGTCAAGGTGGTCGACGGCGTCGCGACCGAGATCGGCCCCAACTTCGCGGCCGAGGCGATGCATCCCGGGCGCGGGCGCATCTGCGTGAAGGCCTACGGGCTGGTCCAGAAGAACTACAACCCGAACCGCATCGCCTCCCCGATGAAGCGCACCAACCCGAGGAAAGGGCGCGACGAGGACCCCGGGTTCGTGCCGATCTCCTGGGACGAGGCGCTCGACCTGGTCGCGGCGAAGCTCGGCGCGATCCGCGAAAAGGGCGTAATGGACGAGTCCGGCGTGCCCCGCATCGCGGCGAGCTTCGGGCACGGCGGCACGCCCGGCAACTACATGGGCACCTTCCCCGCGTTCCTGTCCGCCTGGGGCGCGGTGGACTACAGCTTCGGCTCCGGCCAGGGCGTCAAGTGCGTGCATTCCGAGCACCTGTACGGGGAGTTCTGGCACCGCGCCTTCACCGTCGCCGCCGACACGCTGCTGACCGACTACGTGATCTCGTTCGGCGCCAACGTCGACGTGACCGGCGGCCCGAGCGCGGTGATGCGCCATGCCGATGCGCGCGCGCGCGGCTACAAGCGGATCCAGGTCGAGCCGCACCTCTCGGTGACCGGGGCCTGCTCGGCCGAGTGGGTGCCGATCCGCCCCAAGACCGACGCGGCCTTCATGTTCGCGCTGATCCACACGCTGCTGCACGAGGCAGGTCTCGCGCGGCTCGACGTCGCGTTCCTGCGCGACCGGACCTCCTCGCCCTACCTGGTCGCGCCCAACGGGCTGTACCTGCGGGAGCCCTCCAGCGGCAAGCCGCTGGTCTGGGACGAGATCACCGGCGCCGCGCGTCCGTTCGACGCGCCGGGGATCCGGCCGGCGGTGGCGGGCCGCTTCGAGGTCGACGCGGCGATCACGATCGACGCCGACGACGAGCGCGCCGAGCACCGCGCGGTGCCCGCCCTGACCGCCTACGAGAAGCTCGCCGAGCACATGCGGCAGTACTCGCCCGAGTGGGCCGCGGCGATCTGCGACGTTTCGCCCGAGATCATCCGCCGCATCGCCGGCGAGTACCTCGCCGCGGCGCGGATCGGCGCGACCATCGAGATCGACGGCGAGACGCTGCCGCTGCGGCCGGTGGCGGTGATCCTCGGGAAGTCGGTGAACAACGGCTGGGGCGCGTACGAATGCTGCTGGTCGCGCACCCTGCTCGCGGTGCTCGTCGGCGCGCTCGACGTGCCCGGGGGCACGCTGGGCACGACGGTGCGCCTGAACCGGCCGATGGACCAGCGCCAGTCGTCGGTGCATCCGGGCGAGGACGGCTTCATGGCCCAGACGCTGAACCCCACCGACAAGGCCCACTGGGTACCGCGGCCGAACAGCCGCAACGCGCACCGCACCCTGGTGCCGATCGTCGGCGACTCCGCCTGGGCCCAGGCGCTGGGGCCGACGCAGCTCGCATGGATGTTCCTGCGCGACCGGCCCGAGGACTGGAACATGCCGGTTCCTCCCCTGCCCGAGCTGTGGTTCGTGTTCCGCGCCAATCCGGCGATCTCGTTCTGGGACACCCGGCAGCTCACCGAGACCATCGCGCGCTTCCCGTTCACCGTGTGCTTCGCCTACACGCAGGACGAGACGAACTACATGGCCGACATCCTGCTGCCGGAGGCCACCGACCTGGAGTCGTCGCAGCTGATCCGCGTGGGCGGCACCAAGTACATGGAGCAGTTCTGGGCGCACCGGGGCGTCGCGCTGCGCACCCAGGCGGTCGAGCCGCACCCGGGCACGCGCGACTTCACCTGGATCAGCACCGAGCTGGCGCGTCGCGTCGGGCTGCTCGATCGCTACCTCGCGGCGCTCAACCGCGGCACCGGCGGCGGCTTCCCGCTGCAGGGCGAGGGCTACGACTTCGCGCTCGACGCGCAACAGCCGCTCGACCCCGAGCACATCTGGGATGCGGTCTGCCGGGCCGCGACCACCAGCCTGTCCGGGGGCCGCGAAGTCCACGGGCTCGACTGGTTCAAGGAGAACGGGCTGTACACGGTGCCGATGTCGCGCAGGGAGTGGTACCTGACGCCGACGCTCGCCAGCCAGGGCCTGCGCTACGAGCTGCCCTACCAGGAGCGGCTGCTCAAGGTCGGGCGCGAGCTCGGCCGGCGCATGCATGAGCGCAAGATGGCCTGGTGGGACGAGCAGCTGTCCGAATACGCGGCGCTGCCGGAGTGGCAGGACTTCCCGGGGCGCTGGGCCCACGCGGTCGAGAAGTCGGGCGCGCGCGCCGAGGACTTCCCGTTCTGGCTGCTGTCGACCAAGAGCATGCAGTTCCACGCCGGCGGCAACGCGGCGATCAGCGTGATGTACGAGATGGCCGGCAACGTGCGCGGCCATACCGGGGTGATCGTCAACGCCACCACCGCGGCCCGCCTGGGCATCCGCGAGGGCGACCGGCTGGAGATCCGCTCGCACATCGGCGTCACCTACGGCGACGCGGCGCTGGCCGAGGGGGTGCGCCCCGACACCCTGGTCATCGTCGGGCAGTTCGACCACTGGGCCACCCCGGTCGCCCGCGAGCGCAGCCTGCCGAGCCTGAACACGGTGGCGCCGATGGCGCTCGACCTCACCGACGCCACCGGCTCCGGCGCCGACATCGTCCGGGTCGCGCTGCGGCGGGTGGAGCCGCCGGCGGCGGCGCGGCATTGAACGGCGTCCGGATTCCCGGCGAAACCCCGGCCGGCCTGCGGACCGGTCGGCAACGATAGTCCCGAGCTATATCATTGATACAAACAATTGAATATACATAATCGATCGGCATTGCTAATCTTTGTGCGTCGCATCAAACCATCCTGTCGACACACAAGGAGTCCCGCATGTCCCTCATCAATACCCAAGTCAAGCCCTTCAAGGCGACCGCCTTCCACAACGGCCGCTTCGTCCCGGTTTCCGAGGAGACGCTGAAGGGCCAGTGGTCGGTGGTGTTCTTCTACCCGGCCGACTTCACCTTCGTATGCCCGACCGAGCTGGGTGACCTGGCCGAGAACTACGACACGTTCCGGTCGCTCGGCGTCGAGGTCTACGGCGTCTCGACCGACACGCACTTCACCCACAAGGCGTGGCACGACACCTCGGACACCATCAAGACGGTGCGCTACCCGATGGTCGGCGACCCGACCGGCACGATCACCCGCAACTTCGACGTGATGATCGAAGAGGAAGGCCTGGCGCTGCGCGGCACCTTCCTGGTCGATCCGGACGGCGTGATCAAGCTGTGCGAGATCCACGACAACGGGATCGGCCGCGACGCCAAGGAGCTGCTGCGCAAGGTCCAGGCGGCCCAGTACGTCGCCGCCAACCCGGGCCAGGTGTGCCCGGCCAAGTGGACGCCGGGCGCCGAGACGCTCGCGCCGTCGCTCGACCTGGTCGGCAAGATCTGAGCCGAGACGCCGAGCCGAGACCGGCCGGCCCGCGGCCGGCCGGCGATCGCGCCCGCGCCCTCCGGGGCGCGGGCGGCCACGCCCGACACACCCGTCCGCAGACCAGGGGAAACGCATCATGCTCGAGACCGCCCTCAAGGCCCAGCTCAAGGGCTACCTGGAGAAACTCCAGCAGCCGATCGAACTCGTCGCCTCGCTCGACGACGGCCCGAAGTCGGCCGAGCTGCGCGCGCTGCTGGCCGACATCGCCGAACTGTCGCCGCGGGTGAGCCGGCGCGAGGACGGCACCGACGGGCGCCGCCCGTCGTTCACGATCGGGCGGCCCGGCGAGCCCGCGCGGGTGCGCTTCGCCGGCCTGCCGATGGGGCATGAATTCACGTCGCTGGTGCTCGCGCTGCTCCAGGTGGGCGGACATCCGGCGAAGGTCGATGCCGCGCTGCTCGAGCAGGCGCGCGCGCTGCCGGGCGAGCTGCGCTTCGAGACCTTCATGTCGCTGTCCTGCCACAACTGCCCCGACGTGGTCCAGGCGCTGAACCTGCTCGCGGTGGTGAACCCGGGCGTGAGCAGCACCACGATCGACGGCGCGCTGTTCCAGGACGAGGTCCAGCAGCGCGGCGTGATGGCGGTGCCGGCGATCTTCCTGAACGGCGAGCCGTTCGGACAGGGCCGGATGACGTTCGAGGAAATCCTCGCCAAGCTCGACACCGGTGCCGCCGCGCGCGACGCGGCGCGCCTGAACGCCAGCGAGCCCTACGACATGCTGATGATCGGCGGCGGCCCCGCCGGCGCGGCCGCGGCGGTCTACGCAGCGCGCAAGGGGCTGCGCACGGGCATCGTCGCCGAGCGCTTCGGCGGACAGGTCCTGGACACGCTGGGAATCGAGAACCTGATCTCGGTGCCGCACACCGAAGGGCCCAGCCTGGCCCGCGCCCTCGAGGCCCATGTCCGGGAATACGAGGTCGACCTCGTCAACCTGCAGCGTGCCGAGGCGCTCGAGCCGGTCGACGCCTCCGGCTTCGCGCGGGTACGGCTGGCCGGCGGCGCGACGCTCCGGGCCCGCTCGGTGGTGCTCGCCACCGGCGCGCGCTGGCGCGAGATGAACGTGCCCGGCGAGCGCGAGTACCGCGGCCGCGGCGTCGCCTACTGCCCGCACTGCGACGGGCCGCTGTTCAAGGGCAAGCGGGTGGCGGTGGTGGGCGGCGGCAATTCCGGCGTCGAAGCCGCGATCGACCTCGCGGGCGTCGTGGCGCAGGTGACCCTGCTCGAGTTCGATGCGCGGCTGCGCGCCGATGCGGTGCTGCAGGCCAAGCTGCGCAGCCTGCCCAATGTGCGGGTGATCACCAGCGCGAAGACGACCGAGGTGACGGGGGACGGCGAGCGGGTGAACGGACTGCTCTACGAGGATCGCGAGAGCGGCGCGTCCGCGCGCATCGAGCTCGAGGGCGTGTTCGTCCAGATCGGCCTGCTGCCCAACACCGACTGGCTCGCCGGCACGCTGGCGCTGTCGCCGCGCGGCGAGATCGAGGTCGACGCCCGGGGCCAGACCTCGCTGCCGGGCGTTTTCGCGGCCGGTGACGCCACCACGACGCCCTACAAGCAGATCGTGATCGCGATGGGCGACGGCGCCAAGGCGAGCCTCGCGGCGTTCGACTACCTGATCCGCAGCTCGGCGCCGGTCGCCGCGCCCGAGACGGTCCAATAGGCCCGCGCGGGATCGCGCGGAGCCTCGCCTGCGGCGACCGGGCAGGCGCGGCCGGCGGATCGCGCGTCAGCCCCGCAGCGCGCGGATCGCCCGGGCCAGCTCGATCACCGACAGCGGCGCCGAGCCCTCGGCCTTGTTGCTGAGCGTCACGTAGGCGAGCTGGCCCGCTCCGGCGGTACCGGCGATCACGCGGGCCAGCGCGACGCGGGTGTCGGGGTCGGGATCGACGATGCGGTCGAACGGCGCGTACTGGCGGTGCGCCTGCTCGAAGCCGAACCGGCCGTGCAGCGGGTTCAGGTTCCAGCGGCAGACCAGCGGCCCCGGCCAGAGCGCGCGCAGGATCGGCAATTGCTCGGCGATGCGCGGCATCTTGGCGTGCAGGCCCATGCAGAAGGTCGCGCCGTGCTCGCGCAGCGCTTCCACCAGCGCCGGCCCCAGCCATTGCGGGTCGCGGACCTCGACCGCGACGACGCCGTCGGGCGCGTCGGCGCGCAGGTCCGGGATCGCGGCCAGCATTGCGCGCAGCCGCGCGATCGGATCGGCGATGCGCGCCAGCATGGCGCGCGGCAACGGACTGATCTGGAACACCAGCGCGCCGAGCCGGCCGCCCAGGCCGCGCAGCGCCGGCTCGACGAAATCGCGCAGGGCCGCCTCCGGGTCGAGGAACTCGGGGTTCGGCTGCAGGCCCCGTCCCGACTCATCGCGGATCAGCGCATCGCAGACGCGGCTCGGGCCCTTGACCACGAAGCGGAAGTCGGGCGGCACCTGCGCGGCGTAGCCGGCGTACTGGAGCGCGCTCAGCGGGCGATAGAAGCCGCGGTCGAGGCTCACGGTGCGGAACAGCGGTTGCCGCGCATACGCCGCCAGGCCGTATCGCGACAGCTTCGCCTCGGCGTATTCGCGCCCCCAGACCGTTCCCGTCCAGCCCGGGTAGTTCCACGACGAGGTTCCCAGGCGCAACGTCGGCGGCAGTTCGCGGGCGAGCTCGATCCAGGCGGGGTCGGGGCGGGCCGCCTCGACGGCTGCGCGCTCGCTGTCGTCCGGCGCGCCCGGGGCATCCTCCGCGTCGCCGTCGAACGGAAGGGACGGGCCTGCCGGGGACGGGTGTCCGCCGCGTCGCATGCCGGTCCGCGCCTTCAAGGGCGCGCGCCGTCCGCCCCGCCCGCGTGATCCGCGCCGGTCGCGGCGACGTAGTCGCGCAGGCGCGCGATCACGGTGTCGATCTCCGCGCGCGTCGTGCCGCGCCCGAGGCTGAAGCGGACCGCGCCCATGCCGACATGCGCGCTCACGCCCATCGCCGCCAGGACCGGCGACAGCTCCACGCGGCCCGCGTGGCAGGCCGACCCGGTCGAAGCCGCGACGCCGTCGAGCGCGGCGAGCACCTCGGCGCCGACCCGCCCGGTGAAGCCGACGTTGAGCGTGTTCGGCAGGCGCCGCTCGGGATGCCCGTTGAGCACCACGCCCGCGCCGAACAGTCCCCGGAGCGCCTCCCAGAAGCGATCGCGCAGCGCGCGGACCGTGGTCATCGGATCGAGATCCGTCGCGAGCGCGCAGGCCTCGCCCAGGCCCGCGGCCAGCAGCGCGCTCTCGGTCCCGGCGCGCCGGCCGTGCTCGTGGCCGGCACCGTGGATCAGCGGCTCGAGCGTCGTGCCGCGGCGCACGTAGAGCGCCCCGACGCCCTTCGGCGCGTACAGCTTGTGCCCGGCGATGCTCAGCAGATCCACGCCGAGCGCGTCGACCTGTGCGGCGATCTTCCCCAGCGATTGCGCCGCATCGCTGTGGAAGCGGACGCCGCGCGCCCGGGCGACGGCGCCGATCGCCTCGATCGGCTGCACCGTGCCGGTCTCGTTGTTCGCGTGCATGATGCTTACCAGGATCGTGCGCGGCGTGATCGCGCGCTCGACGGCCTGCGGGTCGACCAGGCCGTGGTGATCGACCGGAAGGTAGGTGACGGTCGCGCCGAGCCGCTCCAGGAAGGCCAGCGGCCGCAGGATCGCCGGGTGCTCGGTGGCCTGGGTGACGATGTGCTCGCCGCGTTCCCTCAGGGCGAGGAAGCTGCCCTTCAGGGCCAGGTTGTTCGCCTCGCTGCCGCCGCTGGTGAACACGATCTCGTCCGGCGCGGCCCCGAGCAATGCCGCGACCTGCCCGCGCGCCCGCTCGAGCGTGGCCTTCGCGCGCTGCCCGGCCCAGTGCGCGCTGGAAGGATTGCCGAAGGCATCGTCCAGCAGCGGCAGCATCGCCGCCCGGACCGAGGGTGCCAGCGGCGTGCTGGCGTTGTGATCGAGATAGATGCGGGTCATGTCGCGGTCCGGGGCCTGTCCGCCCCGGCCGCCCTAGTCTACGCGAGCCCCGGCGTCCGGGACATCCAAGGGTTCAAGGGCCGCGCCCGGGCTGTTAGACTCGGGCGCACGCAAACCTCGAACGGAGAGCAGGCATGATCGAAGGAGGTTTCACCGAAGCCCTGAGGGGCGCGCTCGGCTCGCAACTGCTTTCGGTGGTGGGCGCGGTCGCCCTGCTGCTGCTGGGCTGGGTGGTGGCCCTGATCGCGGCGGCCGCGGTACGTCGCCTGATGTCGATGGCCCAGGTGAACCGGCGGCTGGCGCCCGCGGTCGGGCAGTCGCTCGACGCCGAGCTGGTCGTCTCCAGGCTGGTGTTCTGGTTCGTTATCCTGGTCGCGCTGGTGGCGGCGTTCAACAGCCTGAACCTGCAGATGGTCTCGGCGCCCTTCGCCGCGATGATCGGCGACGTGGTCGGGTACCTGCCGCAGATGCTGGCCGCGCTGGTGCTGGCGCTGGCCGGCTGGCTGCTGGCGCTGCTGGTGCGCACCGGGCTCACCCGGCTGCTCGACCGCACCACCCTCGACGAGCGCCTGAGCGCCGAAGCCGGCATGCGGCCGATCGGCGAGAGCATCGGCCATGTCGCCTACTGGGTCGTGCTGCTGCTGTTCCTGCCGATGGTGCTGGGCGCGCTCGGCCTGCAGGGGCTGCTGGGGCCGGTGCAGAACCTCGTCGACCGCCTGCTCGCGTTCCTGCCCAACCTGTTCGCCGCCGGCGTGATCGCGGTGGTCGGCTACTACGTCGCGAAGATCGTCCGCGGCATCGTCACCAACCTGCTGGTCGCGACGCGGGCCCAGTCGCTCGCGCGCAGCGCCGGCTTCGGCGAGGCCGACCTGCCCCGCCTCGCCGGCATGGTGGTGTTCTTCGTCATCTTCGTGCCGGCCCTGATCTCGGCGCTCGACGCGCTGCGCATCGAGGCGATCTCGGAGCCGGCCAAGCTGATGCTGACCGAGCTCGTCGCGGCCCTGCCCGAGTTGCTCGCGGCGGTGCTGATCCTCGGCGTGACCTGGTACGTGGCGCGCTTCGTGGCCGGGCTGGTCGCGAGCGTGCTCGAGGGCGTCGGCGCCGACCGGCTCGGCGAGCGGCTCGGCTTGCAGCCGGTGCTGGGCGGCCTGCGCCTGTCCGGCCTCGTCGGCCGCCTGCTGGTGTTCTTCGCCATGCTGCTGGCGGTCTCCGAGGCCGCCAACCGGCTCCAGTTCGTCCAGGTCAGCGACCTCGTCGGCAGCTTCATCGTGTTCGGCGGCGACGTGCTGCTGGGCATCGTGATCCTGCTGGTCGGCCTGTGGCTCGCGAACCTGCTCGGCGCGGCGGTCGGGCGCAGCGAGCTGCGCGACGCGCCCTGGCTCGGCGGCCTGGTGCGGGCGCTGATCATCGGGCTGGTGCTGGCGATGGGCCTGCGCGCCATGGGCATCGCCGACTCGATCGTCAACCTCGCCTTCGGCCTGACGCTGGGCGCGGTCGCGGTCGCGGTGGCGCTGTCCTTCGGGCTGGGCGGCCGCGAGGCCGCCGGCCGGCTGATGGAGCACTGGCTGTCGAAGCTGCGCCGGGACTGAGTCCGCAGCGCGCGGCCGGAACCGGCTGCGCGGGGCGTCGCCGGGGCGGTGCGGTGCGCGCCTGGGCGGACCTTGCCGCGCTGTGCTTCGCTCACGCGTCCGCCGCCCGCGCCGCGCCCCGGATCGCCTCGACGAAGCGCTCGCCCGGCGCGCTCCTCGCACCGCGCAGACGCAGCAGGCCCAGCTCCACGTTCGCCGCCCTGCCCCGCAGGCTGCAGTAGCGCACGCCGGGTCGCCTGAGGCCGCGCACCGAGGCAGGCACGAGCGCGCAACCCATGCCGCTCGCGACCAGGCCGATCACGGTCTGCATCTGGCGCGCGTGCTGGGTGATCCGCGGGGCGAAGCCGGCGGTGCGGCAGCGCTGGATGGTCAGGTCGTAGAGCCCCGGAGCGAGGTCCCGAGGCGGCACGATGAAGCTCTCCCGGGCGAACGCGCGCAGATCGGCCGCGCCGCGCCCCTTCGCCGCCGGGTGGCCCGCCGGCACGGCGAGCACCAGCGCTTCGCGCAGCAGCGGCTCGAACGCGATGTCCGGCTCGTCCACCGGCGCCAGGCCGATCCCCAGGTCGATGCCGGCGGCGCGCAGCTCGCGCACCTGGGCATCGGTGGTCAGCTCGTGCAGTTGGATCTCGACCTGCGGATGGCCGGCGCGGAAGCGCTTCAGCGCCGGCGGGAGGATCCCGTAGTCGGCGATCGAGACGAAGCCGATCGACAGCCTGCCGGCGCCGCCGTGCGCGGCGCACCGGGCCTCGGTCCGGGCGCGCTCGATCCGCGCCAGCGCCGCCCGCATCCCCTCCAGGAAGACCTCGCCGGCGCCGGTGAGCGTGACGCCCCGGCTCCCGCGTTCCAGGAGCGTGACCCCGAGCTCCTCCTCCAGGCGCCGGACCTGGGTCGACAGCGGCGGCTGCGAGACGTGCAGGCGCTGCGCCGCGCGCGAGAAGCCGCCCGACTCCGCGACGGCGACGAAATAGCGGATCTGGCGCAGCTCCATCTGTCGTCCTCCTGCTATTTCGAATCGATATGGCCGGGTGGTCGATATTGTATTGGAACGTATGGCACGGCTGCGCAAGAATGCCTTCCCCGGGGATCCGACCCGGCCCAGGAGGAACACCGATGCCCGCCTATCGTTCCCGCGCCAGCACCGCCGGCCGGAACATGGCCGGTGCGCGCGCGCTGTGGCGCGCCACCGGCATGACCGACGCCGACTTCGACAAGCCCATCGTCGCGGTCGCCAACTCCTTCACCCAGTTCGTACCCGGGCACGTGCACCTGCGGGACGTCGGGCCCATGGTGATCGAGGAGATCGAGCGGGCCGGCGGCGTGGGCAAGGAGTTCAACACCATCGCCGTCGACGACGGGATCGCGATGGGGCACGACGGCATGCTCTACAGCCTGCCCTCGCGCGACCTCATCGCCGACAGCGTCGAGTACATGTGCAACGCGCATGCCGTCGATGCGCTGGTGTGCATCTCCAACTGCGACAAGATCACGCCCGGGATGCTGATGGCGGCGATGCGCCTCGACATCCCGACGGTATTCGTCTCCGGCGGCCCGATGGAGGCCGGCAAGGCCCGCATCGGCGGCCGCGAGGTCGCGCTGGACCTGGTGGACGCGATCGTGAATGCCGCCGACGACCGCATCCCCGATGCCGACGTCGCCGAGATCGAGCGCAGCGCCTGTCCGACCTGCGGCTCGTGCTCGGGCATGTTCACCGCCAACTCGATGAACTGCCTGACCGAGGCGCTCGGCCTGTCCCTGCCGGGCAACGGCTCGCTGCTCGCCACCCATGCCGACCGCGAGCGCCTGTTCCGCGCTGCCGGGCGCCTGATCGTCGATCTGGCCCGGCGCTACTACCACGACGACGACGCGAGCGCGCTGCCGCGCCGCATCGCGAGCCGCGCGGCGTTCGCGAACGCGATGTCGCTGGACATCGCGATGGGCGGCTCCACCAACACCGTGCTGCACCTGCTGGCCGCCGCCCAGGAAGGACAGGTCGACTTCACGATGCGCGACATCGACCGGTTGTCGCGCGCCGTGCCGGTGCTGTGCAAGGTCGCCCCTTCCGGCCCGCATCACATGGAGGACGTGCACCGCGCGGGCGGCGTGATGGGTATCCTGGGCGAGCTCGACCGCGCCGGCCTGCTCGACACCAGCGTGCCCACCGTGCACGCCCCCACGCTCGCCGGGGCGCTGCAGACCTGGGACGTGATGCGCACCGACGCCGCCGCGGTGCGAGACTTCTTCCGCGCCGCTCCCGGCGGCGTGCCGACCCGCGCCCCGTTCTCGCAGGCGCGGCGCTACGCGGCGCTCGACACCGACCGCGACGGCGGCTGCATCCGCAGCCGGGCCTCGGCCCATCGCCACGACGGCGGCCTGGCGGTGCTGTACGGGAACCTCGCCGAGCGCGGCTGCATCGTCAAGACCGCCGGCGTGGACGAGACGATGCTGCGCTTCCGCGGCCCGGCGCGCGTGGTCGAAAGCCAGGACGCCGCTGTCGCCGCGATCCTGGGCGGCGAGGTGCGCCCCGGAGACGTCGTCGTCGTCCGCTACGAAGGCCCGCGCGGCGGACCCGGCATGCAGGAGATGCTCTACCCGACCAGCTACCTGAAATCGAAGGGGCTCGACAAGGTCTGTGCCCTGATCACCGACGGGCGCTTCTCCGGCGCCTCGGCCGGACTCTCGCTGTGCCACGCCGCCCCCGAGGCCGCCGAGGGCGGCAACATCGGCCTCGTCGAGACCGGCGACCCGATCACGATCGACATCCCCGCGCGCAGCCTCCGGCTCGAGGTCGACGACGAGGAACTCGCGCGCCGGCGCGGCCTGCGCGCGGCGCGCGGCTGGCGGCCCGAGCAGGCCCGCCCGCGCCGGGTCAGCGCTGCGCTCCAGGCCTACGCGGCGCTGGTCGCCGGGGCGGACCGGGGCGCGGTACGGGACGTGGCCGCAGCGTCAGGGGCGCGCGCGGCGGCGGATCAGCCCGGCTCCGAGTAGCCCCAGGGCGAGCAGCGCGATGGGCGCCGGCTCGGGAACCTGGCCGTTGCCGCCGTCACCGCCGCATTCGGGAGGGGTCGACCCGGGAAGGCAGACGATGCTGATCGACGGCTAAGACGGGTTCCACGACCGCATCCGCAGGGTCATGAAGAACGTCGAGGCCAGCGTCAAGCTGGCGATCAAGCGGGGCGAGCTGATGCCCCGCACGCCCGCCAGGACGCTTGCGCTGATGCTGATCGCCATCATCAACAGCTCGGATCCGACGACTCGGGACACGTCGTCGTTCAAGCGCATGGAGGAGCTGTATCTCGGCTATCTGGAGCTCGTCGTCGCGGCCTACGGTAGGGCCGGGAGATAGGGCCGGGAGATAGGGCCGACGCGCCGGCCGGGCCGGGATCGAAGCTCCCGTCGCGGCGAGCGCGCCGGAATCAGACGCTGCGACCGATGCCGCCGTCGACCCGGATGTTCTGGCCGGTGATGTATCCCGCTTCGTCCGACAGCAGGAAGGCGATGGTGGCGGCGATCTCCTCGACCTTGCCGTAGCGCCGCATCGGCACGCTGTCGCGCCGCTCGTCGGTGGCGGGCAGGCTGTCGATCCAGCCGGGCAGGACGTTGTTGACGCGGATGTTCCGGGCCGCGTGGGTGTCGGCGAGGATCTTGGTGAAGCTCGCCAGCCCGGCGCGGAACACCGCGGAGGTCGGGAACATCTCGGAAGGCTCGAAGGTCCAGGCGGTCGAGATGTTGACGATGGCGCCGCCGCCCTGCCCTGCCATGACCGGCACCACCAGCCGCATCGGCCGCACCGCGCTCAGGAAGTAGACCTCCATGCCCCGGTGCCAGTCGTCGTCGGACAGCTCGAGAACCGGCGCGCGCGGGCCATGGCCGGCGGAGTTGACCAGCGCATCGATCCGCCCCCATCGTTCCAGCGCGAGGTCGACGAGCCGCCTGACGTCGTCGTTCGACTGGTTCGAGCCCGTGATGCCTACTCCGCCCAGCTCGCGGGCCAGGGCCTCCCCCTTGCCGGACGAGGACAGGACGGCGACGCGGTAGCCGTCCCGCGCGAGCCTGCGCGCGGCGGCGGCGCCCATGCCGGAGCCGCCCGCGGTGATGAGCGCAACCTTTTCCATCGAATCGCTCCTGTTCCGTCTGCCGTTCGCAGGCCGCCCGGACCCGCATGATCGAAGGATACCGAACGAGCAGCCGCGCTTCGGTCTTTCATGTCAGATGATCCGGCCGTCGACCCGCGCGTTCAGTTCCCTGCCCCAGCGCTTCGGGCGTCGGGAACTGCGGGATCCCCGATGCCGCCGAACTCCACCGGCGTCTTGACGTAGAACAGATGAACGCCTTCGGCGCGCAACAGCTGGGACGCGCGGCCCGCTTCCTCGGTCGTCGGCACCATCAGTACCGTCAGCGGCTGGTCGGCCAGGTCGAAGAAATGGGCCGAATGAAAACGCCGGTCGTGCCCCATGCCTGCGCTGCCGGGAATCAGCGTGACCCCGCCCAGGTTCATTTCGGCCGTCAAGCAAAGCAGCCACTCCGCCAAGGGGCTTTCCACGCTGCGATGTCCCCTCTCGAACGTCGTTCACGAGGCTACAGCAGCCAGGTGACGGCCAGGAAGCCGGTCACCGTCATGACCACGGTGTAGGGCAGCGTCATGATGACCATGCGCACATACGAGAGCCGGATCAGCGGCGCGAGCGCCGAGGTGAGCAGGAACAGGAACGCCGCCTGGCCGTTCGGCGTGGCGACGCTCGGCACGTTGGTGCCGGTGTTGACCGCCACGGCCAGCAGGTCGAACTGGGCGCGGTCGATGATGCCGTTCTGCAGGGCGTCGGTCAGCTCGTTGATGAACACCGTGGCGATGAACACGTTCTCGGTGACCGTCGAGAGCACGCCGTTGACGACGTAGACGGCCGACGGCTGCAACTCACGGGGCAGCGCGAGCACGCGGCTGAAGATCGGGCCCAGCAGGTGCTGGTCGTGAATCACGGCCACGATCGCGAAGAACACGACCAGCAGCGCGGTGAAAGGCAGCGCTTCCTGGAACGCGTGGCCGATGCGGCGCTCGTCGACGATTCCGAGCAAGGAAGTCGCCAGCACGATCACCGTGACGCCGATGATGCCGACCGCTGTCAGGTGCAGCGCGAGCCCGACGATCAGGAAGACGAGCACCGCGGCCTGGGCGATGAGCGCCGCCGCGTCGCGCATATTGCGCCTGCCGCTTTCGGCCTGGTCGAAAGCGACGAGCACCGCGCGCACCGACTCCGGCAGCTCCGCCCCGTAGCCGAACAGGCGGAAGCGCTCGAGCAGAAGACAGGTGGCGAACCCGGCGACGACGACCGGGATCGAGACCGGCGCCATGCGGATGAAGAACTCCTGGAAATCCCAGCCCGCGAGGGTGCCGATCAGCAGATTCTGCGGCTCGCCGACCAGGGTCATGACGCCGCCCAGCGCGGTTGCCACCGCGCCGTGCATGACCAGGCTCCTCAGGAAGGCGCGGAACTGCTCCAGATCCTCGACCTGCACGAGATCCCACTCGAAGCTCGTCGCCCTCAGGATGGCGTGGACGCGGTCGATGTTTCCGGGGCTCTGCGCCGGCGCCGGGTGGGCGCCGTGCGCGTCATGGCCGGCTTGCGGGCCGGCTTGATCGAGGTGCCTGCCGGAAGCGACCCGGTGGTACACGCCGTAGAAACCCATCGCCACCGTGATGATGATCGCAATCCCCGTCAGCGCATCCAGGAAGGCCGACAGCGCCACCGTGACCGAGGTGAAGGACAGCGTCAGCGCCATTTTCGAGCGGATCTTGACCACCATCTTGGTGACCATGAACAGCAGCAGGTCCTTGAGGAAGAAGACGCCCGCCACCATGAAGATCAGCAGCAGGATCACGTCCAAGCCCCGGACCACCTCGCCGTAGACCGCCGCCGGCGTCGTCATCCCGATCGCGATCGCTTCGATCACGAGCAGCCCGCCCGGCTGCAGCGGATAGCAGCGCAGCGACATGACCAGCGTGAACAGGAACTCGCACAGCAACAGCCAGCCCGCGACGTACGGGCTGACGGCGAACACGATCGGATTCAACACCAGGAAGCCGACGATCGTGTGCTTGTACCAGGGTGGCGAATTGCCCAGGAAGTTCTGCAGGAACGCGCCGGCTAGGCTAGGCTAGGCTGACTCATCCATTTCCTCAGGCTGAAAACCTGAAACCACCCCTGGCGCGCCGCACAGGCGTGCCGAACCTCTTCCCCGGGTAACGCTCCCCCGACCCGACGCGCACCCGATGCGATGCCGCTGCCATCGACTTCGGGCAACCCCAAACCGGCTGCTAGTCAGTATCCTTGGCCCTGCGCCCGGCCCGTGCGCCGTTCCGCGTCGTTGCGACGCGTCGCACCGCCAGCTCGCATCCTAGCCGGGATCTTACCCAAGGAGGCGCCGTATTCGCCATGAAGCTCGATCACATCCTGGCAATTGCCAACCGGGACGATCCCAGGCAGCTCGCCGTGCGCGCCGCGCTCGAGCTGCTTCCGGCCGCCGCCGGGCGCCTGCGCGTCGTAGGCTTCGCCCACGAACCGGCCGCGACGGAGCCCGGCCTGCTCTCGGCGACGGCGGCCGCCGCACTCAAGCGGGCCTTGCTGGCGGACAAGCGGCGCTGGCTCGAGCACAGCCTCGCCGGGCCGCTGCCCGGCAACGGCCGCGCGCGCATCGAAGTCGTATGGACGGCGGACATCGTGGACTGGGTCGTCGAGGCCGTGCCACGTGATGGCATCGACCTGGTCGTGAAGGCCGGCCATCGCAGCGAGAACCTGTTTTACACGCCCACGGACTGGCAATTGCTGCGCCGCTGCCCGGTGCCGGTGCTGATCGCGGGCAGCAAGCCGCGCGGGAAGCGCCGGTGCATTCTGGCCACGATCGACGCCGGCTCGCCCGACCCGGTCCAGGTCGGGCTCGACCGCAAGGTGCTGGCGGCCGCAGCCCAACTGGGCGCGATCCTGGGCGCGCGGGTCCATGCAGCCTATGTCATCCCGGTGTCCACCGTGGCCAAGGATCTCGACCTGATCGACATCGAAGCCCTGGAGCGCCGCACGCGCGCCAGGCTGGGCGCCTCGATCACGGCCCTGGCCGGCGAGCACGGTATCCCCCCGGAGAACGTCGTCGTCAAGGCGGGGCCGCCGGATCGCCTGCTGCCCAGCATCGCCGCCAGGCTCGGGGCCGATCTCGTGGTCATGGGCACCGTGGGCCGCACCGGCGCCGCTGGCAAGCTGCTGGGCAACACCGCCGAGCAGGTGCTGCATCGCCTGCACACCAGCATGCTCGCGTTGCGGCCCGACTGATCGGCCGCCCGATGCCGTGGCCCCATGAGGGCACGGCTCGATCTCGATACCCGGCGATCGCTCAGGAAGGACGCCGGTTCACTCCCACTCAATCATCAACGGCGTCTGTAAGCCGTTGATTCTCCTGTACAGCAGCTCGAACGTCGCTGGTTTTGTACCGTCAGATGTACCG
>JBDHRX010000127.1:0-8524 GCA_039807785.1 Burkholderiaceae bacterium | reverse complement strand
CCGCGAGCGGGCCGCGCGACCCGGGCCCCGGTCCGCGGGCACCCTGCCGGGCGCCGCTGCGCTGCGCGTCGCCGCGCATCGGGCGCCGCGACGGGCGCGACGGACGGTCGTCCGGCTCGGGCTCGTTGCGCGCGTTCGGGTCGAGCTCGAAGCCCGCGATCGTCTGGCGCGGGATCTCGCGCCGGATCAGGCGCTCGATGTCGCGCAGCAGGCCGTTCTCGTCGGGCGACACCAGCGACACCGCCTCGCCCTCGGCGCCGGCGCGGCCGGTGCGGCCGATCCGGTGCACGTAGTCCTCGGACACGTTCGGAAGGTCGAAGTTCACGACGTGGGGCAGCTCGACGATGTCGAGGCCGCGCGCCGCGATATCGGTGGCCACCAGCACCTGGAGGCTGCCCGACTTGAACTCGGCCAGCGCGCGCGTGCGGGCGTTCTGGCTCTTGTTGCCGTGGATCGCGAGCGACGGGATCCCGTCCTTGGTCAACTGCTCGGCGAGCCGGTTGGCGCCGTGCTTGGTGCGCGTGAACACCAGCACCTGGAACCAGTTGTGCTCGCGCACCAGGTGCGAGAGCAGCTCGCGCTTGCGCGCCCGGTCGACCGGCAGCACGCGCTGCCGGACGGTGTCGGCGGTCGCGTTGCGGCGCGCGACCTCGATCAGCGCCGGCCGGTCGAGCAGGCCGTCGGCGAGCGCCTTGATCTCGTCGGAGAACGTCGCCGAGAAGAGCAGGTTCTGCCGCTGCGGCGGCAGCAGCTTCAGCACCCGACGGATGTCGTGGATGAAGCCCATGTCGAGCATCCGGTCGGCCTCGTCGAGCACCAGCACCTCGATCCCGGAGAGGTCGACGGTGCGCTGGCCGGCATGGTCGAGCAGGCGGCCCGGCGTCGCGACCAGGATGTCGACGCCGCGGCGCAGCCGGTCGATCTGCGGATTGATGTTGACGCCGCCGAACACCACGGTCGACGAGAGCTTCAGGTGCCGGCCGTAGGCGACGACGCTCTCCTCGACCTGGGCGGCGAGCTCGCGCGTCGGCGTGAGGATCAGCGCCCGGATCGGCCGGCGACCGCCGGCCGCCGGCCGCCGCGCCGGCGTCGTCGAGAGCCGCTGCAGGATCGGCAGCACGAAGCCGGCGGTCTTGCCGGTGCCGGTCTGCGCGCCGGCGAGCAGGTCGCCGCCCGAGAGCACGGCGGGAATCGCTTTCGCCTGGATGGGGGTGGGGGAATCGTAGCCGCGCTCGGCGACGGCACGGACGAGGGCTTCGGACAAGCCCAGGCTGGCAAAGGACATGACACTCCAACGACATCGGCCTCGGTCACCGCAGCGCTCGGGCGCTGCCGGTTGCGACGCCAGTCGCGGGCAGACGGGACAGGGTTGAGGACTTCCGGAGCGACCGCGTGGCCGCGAGGATACGGCGCAGAGACTGGCTGTCGGCGCCGTGGGGCGATCCCGGCCGGGTACGGCCGGATGTCGCGCTGCAACATGATAACCGAAACCCGGCCGCGGCGCAGCGCCGGGACCGGGCGCGCCGACCGGCGGTCGCCTCAGCCCTGGACCGCCTCAGCCCGGGCCCGCCTCAGCCCGGACCCGCCTCAGCCCGGGCCCGACACCTGGCGGATCACCGCGAAAGTGACCAGCGCCATCCCGAGCAGCAGCGCGAAGAAGATCAGCGAGCGCTGGCCGAAGCGGCGCCCGGCGCGGCGCTCCATCGCGTCGAGCAGGCGGTCGGCGAGGATGTAGAGCCCGGCCCCGACGATCGTGAAGTAGACGAGTTCCACGGCCGGCGCGCCTCAGGCGATCAGGAACGGGGCCTGCTGGTCGAACATCTCGCCGGGCGAGCGCCGGAAGCCGCTCTTGGCGAAGCGCAGCCAGCGACCGAGCACGTAGGCCAGCACGATGCCGGCGCGCGCCGCCGCGTCGGTGTCCTGCGGCAGCCGCCCCTGCGCGATCGTCACGCGGAAGGCCTGCTTCAGCGACGCCTCGATCCGGTCGACCAGCTGGTTGATGCGGTCCTGCAGCCGGTCGTCCTCGGTCACCAGCGCGTCGCCGATCAGCACGCGCGTCATGCCTGGGTTCCGCTCGGCGAACGACAGCAGCATCGCGACGATGTCGCGCAGCTGGCGCAGGCCGTCTTCCTGCTGGGTGGTGATCTGGTTGATCAGCCCGAAGATGGTCGACTCGATGAACTCGATCAGGCCTTCGAACATCTGGGCCTTGCTCGCGAAGTGGCGATACAGCGCCGCCTCGGACACCTGCAGGCGACCCGCGAGCGCGGCGGTGGTGACGCGATCGCCGCCGGGCTCCTGCAGCATCGCGGCCAGCGTCTGGAGGATCTGCAGTCGTCGCTCGCCGGGCTTCGGTCGAGCGGGCTTCGGCGCGGGCGTCGTCTGATCGTTCATCTCGTTGTCGTCGCGGATCGAAGGGCCTTGCGCGGCAGGTGCGCGACCGATTGTACTTGAAGGTCCACGCGCCGAGCCGGTCCGGCGCGCGTACGGCGAGATGGGTGGTGCGAACGGTGGCTGACGCCGGTCACGAGCACGGTGCGCATCCCGACGCGGCGCGCGCTCGCCAGGTTGGCGAGCGTGTCCTCGACGAGCACGCAGCGCGCCGGCGGCACGCGCAGCCGCGCGGCCAGCCGGCGCATCATCGGGCGCGACGGCTTCGGCTGCAGCCGCCCCGCGAACGTCATCGCCTCGATCGACACGATCGTCTCGACGTACGGGCCGATGCCGAGCCTGCGCACCACCTCGGACGCATAGTGCAGCGGCGCGTTCGTGACCACCACGCGCCGCCCCGGCAGCCGGCGCAGCGCCTGCGTCAGGCGCATGTCGCGCCTGACGATGCCGCGGATGTCCGGGAACGGATGCGTCTCCCGCAGGAAGCGGCGCGGGTCGGTGCCGTGGTGGCGCACCATGCCGAGCAGCGTCGCGCCGTAGCGGCGCCAGTAGCGCGTGCGCAGCGCCTCGGCCTCGTCGAGCCCGATCTCGAGCTCGCGCGCGAGGTACGCGGTCATCGCGCGATTGATGCGCGGGAAGATGACCGCCGTCGCGTCGTGCAGCGTGTTGTCGAGGTCGAGCAGCCAGACGCGCGTCATGGCGCCCCGTCCTGCGCGCGCACGGCCGCGCCGTCGACGCTCAATGGCTGCGGATCATCGTCCCGACGCCGTGGTCGGTCATGATCTCGAGCAGCAGGCAATGGTCGACGCGACCGTCGACGATGTGCACCGAGTTCACGCCCGCCTTCGCCGCGTCCAGCGCCGACGAGATCTTCGGCAGCATGCCGCCCGAGATGGTGCCGTCGGCGAACAGCTCGTCGATCTGGCGCGCGCTCAGCCCGGTGAGCAGCCGGCCGCTCTTGTCGAGCACGCCGGGCGTGTTGGTGAGCAGCACCAGCTTCTCCGCCTTCAGCACCTCGGCGACCTTGCCCGCGACCACGTCGGCGTTGATGTTGTAGGTCTCGCCTTCCTCGCCGGATCCGATCGGCGCGATCACCGGGACGAAGCCGTTCGCGCTGAGCGTCTGGATGATGCCCGGGTCGATCTTCTCGATCTCGCCGACCTGGCCGATGTCGATCTTCTCTTCGGGCCGGTCCTTCGAGGCGATCCGCATGCGCCGCGCGCGGATCAGCCCGCCGTCCTGCCCGGTGAGCCCCACCGCGCGCCCGCCGGCATGGTTGATCAGCTCGACGATCTCCTTGTTCACCTGCCCGGCGAGCACCATCTCGACGATGTCCATCGTCTCCGCGTCGGTGACGCGCATGCCCTGCACGAACTCGCCCTTCTTGCCGACGCGCGCCAGCAGCTGCTCGATCTGCGGGCCGCCGCCGTGCACCACCACCGGGTTCAGGCCGACCAGCTTCAGCAGCACCACGTCGCGCGCGAAGCTCTGCTTGAGCCGGTCGTCGGTCATCGCGTTGCCGCCGTACTTGACGACCACGATCCGGCCGTGGAAACGGCGGATGTACGGCATCGCCTCGGCGAGGATCGCCGCCTTCAGCGACGGCGGGATCGCCTCGGCCGGCGCCGGGGCGGGAGGTTGCGACGCGGGATCCGCGGGCTGCTGCTCGGCGCTCATGCTGCTCCTCGAGCGGATGGCTGGAAACGGCGAGGCATTCTAACCGAGCCCCGCGTCGTCGCACCGCCGCGCGGCCTTACCATGGCGGACGCCTCGCGCCGCGACCGGCGCCCGGAACGGAGATCGACGATGGACCCTCGGCTGTCACCCCGGCCCGGCGCCGCCTGCCCGCGCTGCGGCGCGTCGTTCGCCTGCGGCGTCGACGACCGCGAATGCTGGTGCGCGCGCCTGCCGCCGCTGGCCGCGGCGCCCGCCGGGGCCGGCGCCGCCTGCCTGTGCCCGGCCTGCCTGGGCGAGCTCACCCGGCCGGCCCCGGCCGGGAACGCCCCCCGCGACGGATCGCCCCGATGAACCTCAGGCAGCTCGAGTACTTCGTCCACGTCGCCGAGCTCGGCAGCTTCAGCAAGGCGGCGATGGTGCTCGATGTGGCGCAGCCCGCGCTCAGCCGGCAGGTGCGCGCCCTCGAGACCGGCCTGCGCGAGACGCTGCTGCTGCGCAACGGCCGCGGCGTGCGCCTCACCGAGGCCGGCAAGCGCCTCTACGCGCACGGCGTCGACATCCTGCAGCGCGTGTCGCATGCCCGCGAGGACATGGGGGCCGGCCGCGACGAGCCGGTGGGCCGGATCGTCATCGGCCTGCCGCCGAGCATGGGACGCCAGCTCACGCTGCCGCTGATCGACGCGTTCCGCCGGCAGCTCCCGCGCGCGCGGCTGGCGATCGTCGAGGGCCTGTCCACGCACATCACCGAGTGGATCGTCACCGGACGCGTCGATCTCGGGCTGGCGCACAACCCCGAGGCCGCCCCGGCGCTCGAGATCGCTCCGCTGCTCGACGAGGCCCTGTGCCTGGTCCAGCCCGCCGGGGGGCGCCGCCCGCGGGCGCGCGGCCCGCTGCCGCTGCGCGATCTGCCCGGCTTCCCGCTGATCGTCCCCGACCGCTCGCACACGATCCGGCGACTCGTCGAGACGCAGGCGATGCTGGCCGGGATCGAGCTCGACATCGCCTGGGAGGTGGCGAGCATCCCCTCGATCATCGATCTCGTCTGCGCCGGCTACGGGCACGCGGTCCTGTCGGCCGGCGCGGTGGCGGCCTCGGGGCGCGCCGGCGAGCTCGCGGTGCGCCTGCTGGTCGAGCCCGAGTTGCGCAGCGTGCTGTGCCTGGCGGCCTCGGCGCACCGCCGCCCGACGCCGCTGTCGCACCAGGCGTCGCGGCTGCTGCGCGAGCTGGTCGCGGCCCTGCCGATGCCGCGCGTGGCGCGCTGAAGGAGCGCCGGGGCAGGCCGGCGCGCGATGCCGCTCGACCATGCCGGAACGGCATAGCTGATATCGGCGGGCCCTGCTGAAATCGTCAGGGCCGCGTGCGAGAATCGCGGGTACCCGAGACCGGTGCGAGAGCCGATCCATGCAGACCGCCATCCCCTGCCTCTTCATGCGCGGCGGCACGTCGCGCGGCCCGTTCTTCGACGCGGCCGACCTGCCCGCCGACATCCCGGCGCGCGACCGCGTGCTGCTGGCGGTGATGGGCTCGCCCGACCGCCGGCAGATCGACGGGCTGGGCGGCGCGCACCCGCTCACCAGCAAGGTCGGGATCGTCCGCCGCAGCGCCGCCGCCGGGGTCGACCTCGACTTCCTGTTCGCGCAGTTGCAGCCCGACAAGGACACGGTCGACACCACGCCGAACTGCGGCAACATGCTGGCGGCGGTGGTGCCGTTCGCGCTCGAGACCGGGCTCGCGACGCCGCAGGGCGACACCACGACGCTGCGGGTGCTCACGCTGAACACGGACATGCAGTGCGACATCACGGTGCGCACGCCGATGACGCCGGCGGGACGCCGCATCGCCTACTCGGGCGACGCGCGCATCGACGGCGTGCCGGGCACGGCGGCGCCGATCACGATCAACTTCCTGGACACCGCCGGATCGGTCTGCGCCGGCCTGCTGCCCACCGGCCGGGTGCTGGACCGGATCGAGGTGCCGGGCGGCGACGCGATCGAGGCCACCTGCATCGACAACGGGATGCCGATGGTGCTGTTCCGCGCGGCCGACCTGGGACGCACCGGCTACGAGACGGTGGCCGAGCTCAACGCCGACGCCGGGCTGAAAGCGCGCATCGAGGCGCTGCGGCTGGCCGCCGGGCGGCTGATGGGGCTGGGCGACGTGGCCGGCAAGACCTATCCGAAGATGTGCCTGATCGCGCCCCCGCGCGCCGGCGGCAGCCTGTCGACGCGCTGCTTCATCCCGCACGTGTGCCACGACGCGATCGGGGTGCTGGCCGCGGTGACCGTGGGCACCGCCTGCGTGCTCGAAGGCTCGATCGCCCACGGCATCGCGACGACGCCGCGGGGCGCGGTCAAGGCGATCTCGGTCGAGCACCCGACCGGCGAATTCAGCGTCGAGCTCGAGGTCGACCCGGCCGACCCGCAGAACGTGGTGCGCGCCGCGCTGCTGCGCACCGCGCGGCTGATCATGCGCGGCGAGGTCATGATTCCCGGTTCGGTCTGGAAAGGAAGGCAACGATGATCATCGACATCCACGGGCACTACACCACGGCCCCGAAGGCGCTCGAGGACTGGCGCAACCGGCAGATCGCCGGCCTGAAAGACCCTTCGGTCGCGCCGAAGGCCTCCGAGCTGAAGATCTCCGACGACGAGCTGCGCGAGTCGATCGAGAAGAACCAGCTCGCGAAGATGCGGGAGCGCGGCAGCGACCTCACCGTGTTCTCGCCGCGCGCGAGCTTCATGGCGCACCACATCGGAAACTTCGAGACCAGCGCGACCTGGGCGGCGATCTGCAACGAGCTGTGCCATCGCGTGGGCCGGCTGTTTCCGGACAGCTTCATCGGCGCGGCGATGCTGCCGCAGTCGCCCGGCGTCGATCCGAAAACCTGCATCGCCGAGCTCGAGAAGTGCGTGAACGAGTACGGGTTCGTCGCGATCAACCTGAACCCCGATCCGTCCGGCGGCCACTGGACCTCGCCGCCGCTGCCCGACCGCCACTGGTACCCGGTCTACGAGAAGATGGTCGAGCTCGAGATCCCGGCGATGATCCACGTGAGCACCAGCTGCAACGCGTGCTTCCACACCACCGGCGCGCACTACCTGAACGCCGACACCACCGCGTTCATGCAGTGCCTCACTTCCGACCTGTTCCGCGACTTCCCGACGCTGAAGTTCGTGATCCCGCACGGCGGCGGCGCGGCGCCCTACCACTGGGGGCGCTTCCGCGGCCTGGCGCAGGAGCTGAAGAAGCCGCTGCTGAAGGACCACCTGCTGAACAACCTGTTCTTCGACACCTGCGTCTACCACCAGCCCGGCATCGACCTGCTGGCCAAGGTGATCCCGGTCGACAACATCCTGTTCGCCAGCGAGATGATCGGCGCGGTGCGCGGCATCGACCCGGAGACCGGCCACTACTACGACGACACGAAGCGCTACATCGAGTCCTCGGCGCTGAGCGCCGAGGATCGCCGCAAGGTCTACGAGGGCAACGCGCGCCGCGTCTATCCGCGGCTCGACCGGGCCCTGAAGGCGCGCGGCCTGTAGCCGCGCCCGTTTCCGCGAAGGAGCCTCTCCATGTCCATGTACAACCTCGGCGTCGTCAAGCGCAACATCCAGCGCGCCGACCGCGCCGCCGTCGACCGGCTCGCCCGATTCGGCGTCGCCACGATCCACGAGGCGATGGGCCGCACCGGACTGATGAAGCCCTACATGCGCCCGATCTATCCCGGGGCGCAGCTGTGCGGCACCGCGGTCACGGTGCTGCTGCACCCGGGCGACAACTGGATGATGCACGTCGCCGCCGAGCAGATCCGCGAGGGCGACGTGGTGGTCGCGGCATGCAGCGCCGACAGCGACGACGGCTTCTTCGGCGACCTGCTCGCGACCTCGTTCCGCGCGCGCGGCGCGCGCGGGCTCGTGATCGACGGCGGAGTCCGCGACGTGAAGGACCTGACGGCGATGCCGTTCCCGGTGTTCTCGCGGGCCATCAGCGCCAAGGGAACGATCAAGGCCACCCTCGGGTCGGTGAACGTGCCGGTGGTGTGCGCCGGCGCGATGGTCAACCCCGGCGACGTGATCGTCGCCGACGACGACGGCGTGGTGGTCGTGCCTGCCGCGATGGCGCAGCAGGCGGCCGAAGCCGCCGGCAAGCGCGAGGCCAACGAGGTCGAGAAGCGCGCCAAGCTGGCGTCCGGCGTGCTCGGGCTCGACATGTACAAGATGCGCGAGGCCCTCGAGAAGGCCGGCCTGAAGTACATCGACTGAACGCAAGCGAGCCGCATCATGGACATGGCCGACGATCCCCTCCGGTGGCGCATCGGCCTCGTCGGCTACGGCGAGGTCGGGCGCATCCTCGCCGAGGACCTGCGCGCGCGCGGCGTCGCGCGGGTCCTGGCGTACGACCTCGCGCTCGCCGGCGCGGCCGGCGGGCCGCTGCGCGAGCACGCCGCCGCGCACGG
>JBDHRX010000126.1:0-8568 GCA_039807785.1 Burkholderiaceae bacterium | reverse complement strand
TGGAGGGCGGCATGGCGACGCACATGCTGCTGCAGTTCCCGGCGCTGGTGGCGGCGGGCGCGCTGGCCGCGGCGGCCTGCCCCGCCGCCTGGCGGCGCCGCGCGGCGCGCTGGAACGTGCTCGGCATCGCCGGACTCGCGTTCGCCGCCGGGGTGCTCGGGCTGGCGATGATCCCCCGCCTGCTCGATCTCGCCTTGCTCGACGCGCGCGTCGAGCTGGCGAAATGGGCCGCGCTGCTGCTGTGCGGCGCCGCGTTGCGCCTGTCGTGGCGGCCGGCGGGCATCGTCGTGCAGGGCTTCTTCCTCGGCAACGTGCTGCCGATGACCGCGGTGGCCGGCGTGCTCTACCAGGCGTCGACCGCCCGGCTGTGCAACAGCTACCGGATCGACGAGCAGGCGTGGGTCGGGCTGGCGCTGGCGTGGCTGGCCGGCGGCGTCGCCCTCGCGTGGCTGCTGCACGCGGGCTGGCGCATGGCGCGGCCCGGATCCGACGGGCCGCCGCGGCCCGGGCCGGCGACGCCGCCCGCGGATGCGGCATGATCCGGGGATGTTCAGCTATCGCCACGCTTTCCATGCCGGCAACCATGCCGACGTGCTCAAGCACGTCGTGCTGGTGCAGCTGCTGCGCCACCTCGCCGCGAAGGAAACGCCCTTCTGGGTGATCGACACGCACGCCGGCGCCGGGCTCTACGCGCTCGAGGGCGAATGGGCGGCCAAGCGGGCCGAGTTCGCCGACGGCATCGGCCGCCTGTGGCCGCGGGACGACGCGCCCGGACCGGTGGCCGACTACCTGGCCGTGGTCCGTGCCCTGAACCCCGGCGGCGCGCTGCGCCACTACCCGGGCTCGCCGTTCGTCGCGCTTTCGCACCTGCGCGAGCCGGATCGCCTGCGGCTGTTCGAGATGCATCCGAACGAGCACCGGGTGCTGGTCGCCAACCTCGCCGCGGCCGGCCGCGAGGCGGCGCGCCGGGCGCGCCTCCAGCCCGGCGACGGCTTCGCCGGCCTGAAGGGGCTGCTGCCGCCGCCGCCGAGGCGCGCGCTGGTGCTGATCGACCCGTCGTACGAGGACAAGCGCGACTACGCGCGCGTGGTCGCGACGCTGCGCGACGCGCTGGAGCGCTTCGCCACCGGCTGCTACGCGATCTGGTATCCGCAGGTGCAGCGGCGCGAGCCCGCGGCGATGCTGCGCCGGCTCGAGCGCCAGCCGGGGCTGCGCTGGCTGCACGCCACCCTCACGGTGCGCGCGCCCTCGCCCGACGGGCTCGGGCTGCACGGCAGCGGGGTCTTCGTGGTCAATCCGCCGTGGACCCTGGGCGGCGCCCTGCGGGTCGCGCTGCCCTGGCTGGCCGGCGCGCTGAGGCAGGACGCCGGCGCGGGCTGGTCGCTCGACGCCTCGCGCGACGCGGCGGCCCCCGCCCGGCCGGCGCCCGCCGGGGAGCGCGGACCGGGCCGTCCGCGTCAGGCGCGGCCGAGGTAGTCGGACTTGCCGACCTCGAGCCCGTTGTGCCGCAGCAGGTCGTACGCGGTGGTGACGTGGAAGAAGAAGTTCGGCAGCGACCAGTGCAGCAGGAACGCGAGCCCCTTGAACTCGAGCTTGCGGTCACGCAGGGGCACGACGATGTCGCGGGCCTCCTGGCCGTCGATCCGTTCGCGCGGCACCTCGCCGATGAACGCGAGCGTCTTCGTGATGCGCTCGCGCAGCTCGGACAGCGTCTGTTCCGTGTCCTCGAACTTCGGCGCCTCCAGCCCGCCGATGCGGGCCACGCCGAGCTTCGCGGTGTCGCAGGCGATGCGTACCTGGGACGCCAGCGGCAGCATGTCCGGGAACAGCCGCAGCTGCGCGAGCACCTTCGGGTCGATGCGACGCGCCTCGGCATGCGCCTCGGCCTTCGCGAGGATGCGCTCGAGCGCTCCGAGCATCTGCGTATAGACCGGAACGCTGGCGTCGTACATCGAGATCGGCATGGCGGGCTCCTCGGCTGGATCGGGAGCGCCATGATGCACGATAATCGGCGGCGCCAAGACCTGCCAGGAGACGACCGATGGATGTGCGCGCAGCAGTCAGCTACGAACCCGGCAAGCCGCTGGTGATCGAGACGGTCCAGCTCGACGGGCCGCGCGCCTTCGAGGTGCTGGTCGAGGTCAAGGCCACCGGCGTCTGCCACACCGACGAGTTCACCCGTTCGGGCGCCGATCCGGAGGGCCTGTTCCCGGCGATCTTCGGGCACGAGGGCGCCGGCGTGGTGGTC
The DNA here is from genome assembly GCA_039807785.1 of Burkholderiaceae bacterium. Lineage (GTDB taxonomy): Bacteria > Pseudomonadota > Gammaproteobacteria > Burkholderiales > Burkholderiaceae_E > Zeimonas. Next base: position 6,320 of record JBDHRX010000126.1, on the reverse strand, counting down.
GACGTCGGGCCGGGCGTGACCTCGGTGAAGAAGGGCGACCACGTCATCCCGCTCTACACGCCCGAGTGCCGGCAGTGCAAGTCGTGCCTGTCGCGCAAGACCAACCTGTGCACCGCGATCCGCGCCACCCAGGGCAAGGGCGTGATGCCCGACGGCACCAGCCGCTTCTCGATCGGCGGCAGGAAGATCCACCACTACATGGGCTGCTCCACCTTCGCGAACTACACGGTGCTGCCCGAGATCGCGGTCGCCAAGATCCGCGCGGACGCGCCGTTCGACAAGGTCTGCTACATCGGCTGCGGCGTGACCACCGGCCTGGGCGCGGTGATCAACACCGCGAAGGTCGAGCCGGGCGCCAACGTGGTGGTGTTCGGGCTGGGCGGCATCGGCCTGAACGTGGTGCAGGGCGCGCGCATGGCGGGCGCCGACCGCATCATCGGCGTCGACCTCAACCCGCAGCGCGAGGCGCTGGCGCGCCGCTTCGGGCTGACGCACTTCGTGAATCCGAAGGACGTGCAGGGCGACCTGGTCGCGCACCTGGTCGAGCTCACCGACGGCGGCGCCGACTACAGCTTCGAGTGCGTGGGCAACGTGCAGCTGATGCGCCAGGCGCTCGAGTGCTGCCACCGCGGCTGGGGCGTGTCGGTGATCGTCGGCGTGGCCGGCGCCGGGCAGGAGATCGCCACGCGCCCGTTCCAGCTCGTCACCGGACGCGTGTGGAAGGGCACCGCGTTCGGCGGCGCGCGCGGGCGCACCGACGTGCCGAAGATCGTCGACTGGTACATGGAAGGCAAGATCGACATCGACAGCCTGATCACGCACACGATGCCGCTGGCCGACATCAACCGGGCGTTCGACCTGATGCACGACGGCGCGTCGATCCGCAGCGTGGTGGTGTACTGATGGCCGATGACGCCGGGTTCCGGATGCTCGCCGAGCACGCCTGCTTCGGCGGCGTGCAGGGCTTCTACGCGCATCGCTCGGAGGTCTGCCGCGCCGAGATGCGCTTCGCGGTCTACCGGCCGCCGCAGGCGACCACCGGCCCGGTGCCGGTGCTGACCTACCTGGCCGGGCTCACCTGCACCGAGGAGACGTTCGCGCTCAAGGCCGGCGCGCAGCGCATGGCGGCCGAGCTGGGCCTGATGCTGGTCGCGCCGGACACCAGCCCGCGCGTGCGCCTGCCGGGCGACGACGCGCACTGGGACTTCGGGCTGGGCGCCGGCTTCTACGTCGACGCCACGCAGGCGCCGTGGTCGCAGCACTACCGCCTGTACAGCTGGGTCACGCAGGAGCTGCCGGCGCTGGTGGCCGCACGGTTCCCGGCGGGCGCGGCGCAGGGCATCTTCGGGCACTCGATGGGCGGGCACGGCGCGCTGGTGTGCGCGCTGCGCAATCCCGGCCGCTACCGCTCGGTGTCGGCGTTCGCGCCGATCGCGGCGCCGTCGCAGTGTCCGTGGGGACGGAAGGCCTTCGCCGGCTACCTGGGTGACGACCGCGCCGAGTGGGCGCAGTACGACGCGAGCGAGCTGGCGGCGCGGTGCGGATTCGAGACGCCGATCCTGGTCGACCAGGGCACGGCCGACGAGTTCCTGGCGCAGCAGCTGCTGCCCGACCGGCTGGTCGAGGCGTGCCGGGCCTCGGGCACCACGCTGAGGCTGAATCGGCGCGACGGCTATGGGCACGGCTACTGGTTCGTGCAGAGCTTCGTCGAGGATCACCTGCGCCATCACGCGGCGCTGCTGCGCGGATAGCCGGGTCGTCCGGGCTCGCGAGATGCGGACCCGGCGCGGACCCGGACCGCGCGGGCCGTCGCCGCGCCGACAGGTGGATGGATATCCAGCGAATCCTCTAAACTCCCGGGCATGTCCTCCGACTCGTCCGTCGCCAGCCCGCCCGGGCCCGCCGCCGCGCCGTCCGCGACGGGCGGCGCGGCCGCATACCGGCATCTGCTCGAGGCGCTGAACCCGCAGCAGCGCGACGCGGCCTGCTTCGGCGAGCGCGACGCCGCCGGGCGCTTCGGCGCGGGCCCGCTGCTGGTCATCGCCGGCGCCGGCACCGGCAAGACCGCGACGCTCGCGCACCGGGTCGCGCACCTGGTGATGCAGGGCGTCGACCCGGTGCGCATCCTGCTGCTCACGTTCAGCCGGCGGGCCGCCGAGGAGATGACGCGGCGCGCCGCGCGGCTGGTGGCGCAGGCGAGCGCCCGGACGGGACGCGGCGCCGAGCCGGAGGCGTGCGCGCTCGCCGCGGCGCGCCTGCCCTGGGCGGGCACCTTCCACTCGGTGGGGGCGCGCCTGCTGCGCGAGCACGCCGGCCGCATCGGCCTCGACGCCGCCTTCGGCATCCTCGATCGCGGCGACGCGGCGGACCTGCTCGATGTCGTGCGCCACGAGCTCGGCCTGTCGGCGGCGCGCCGGCGCTTCCCGCGCAAGGACACCTGCCTCGCGATCTATTCGCAGCGGGTCAACAGCGGCGCGCCGCTCGAGCGCGTGCTGCAGGACGCCTTCCCCTGGTGCGCCGAGTGGCGCGACGCGCTGACGGCGCTGTTCCGCGGCTACGTCGCGCGCAAGCAGGCCAACGGCGTGCTCGATTACGACGACCTGCTGCTGTGGTGGCATGCGGCGATGTCGGAGCCGTCGCTCGCGGCCGAGATCGGCGCGCGCTTCGATCACGTGCTGGTCGACGAGTACCAGGACACCAACGCGCTGCAGGCGCAGATCCTGTTCGCGATGAAGCCCGACGGGCGCGGCCTCGCGGTGGTGGGCGACGACGCCCAGTCGATCTACGCGTTTCGTGCCGCCGACGTCGGCAACATCCTCGACTTCCCGCAGAAGTTCGACCCGCCCGCCCGGCGCGTGGTGCTCGAGACCAACTACCGCTCGGTGCAGCCGGTGCTCGACGCGGCGAACGCGCTGATCGCCCAGGCGGCGCGCCGGCACCCGAAGGTGCTGCATGCCCGGCGCGGCGGCGGGGCGCGCCCGCAGCTGGTGACGGTGCCCGACGAGCGCGCGCAGGCCGACTGGGTCGCCGACGCGGTGCTGCGCCACCGCGAGGCGGCGGTGCCGTTGCGGCGCCAGGCGGTGCTGTTCCGCAGCTCGCATCACAGCGCGGCGCTCGAGATCGAGCTGGTACGACGCAACATCCCGTTCGTCAAGCATGGCGGGCTCAAGTTCCTCGAGGCCGCGCACGTGAAGGACCTGCTGTCGGTCCTGCGCTGGGCCGACAATCCGCGCAACGGCATCGCCGGGTTCCGCGCGCTGCAGCTGATGAACGGCGTCGGCCCGGCGACCGCGCAGCGCTGCCTCGACGCGGTCGCCGGTGCGGCGCCGCGGCTGCCCGATGCGCTGCGCGCCTGCGCGGCGCCGGCGTCGGCGCGCGAGGAATGGGCGGCCCTGGCCGACCTGATGGCGTGGCTGCTCGACCCGTCGGCGTGCTGGCCGGACCAGGTCGCGCCGGTGCGCCGCTGGTACCAGCCGCTGCTCGAGCGCCGCCACGACGACGCGGCCGTGCGCGCGGCCGACCTCGACATGCTGCAGTCGATCGCCGGGCGCTTCGGCACGCGCGAGCGGTTCCTGACCGAGCTGGCGCTCGACCCGCCGCAGGCGAGCGGCGACCTGGCCGGCGATCCGCTGCGCGACGAGGACTACCTGGTGCTGTCCACGGTGCACTCCGCCAAGGGCCAGGAATGGGACGCGGTCTTCGTCCTGGGCGTCAACGACGGCCACTTCCCGAACGAGTACGCCACCGGGCGCGCCGAGTCGATCGACGAGGAGCGCCGCCTGCTCTACGTCGCGCTGACCCGCGCGCGCGACGCGCTGTACCTGCTCGAGCCGCAGCGCTACTTCGTGACCCAGCAGCCGCGCCACGGCGATGGCTACGTGCACGGCGCCCGCAGCCGCTTCCTCGACGATGCGCTGCTCGCGTGCCTCGATCGCGTCGGCGTCGCGCCGGCGCCGGCGCCCGGCGACAGCGGCGCGCCGGGCGGCCCGCCGGCGCTCGACGTTGCGGCCCGGATCCGCGGCATGTGGTGACCGGGCGTCGCCGTCGCGCGCCGCGCTAGACTGTCGCGTTTCGCGCCGCGCTCCATGACCCACGACGACACCGATTCCCGATACGCCTGGTTCCGGCTCTGGGTGAGCCTCGCGCTGGCCACGATCGGCGGCTGCGGCATGTACATCGTGGTGGTGGTGCTGCCGGTGGTGCAGGCCGACTTCGGGGTCGCCCGGGGCGGCGCTTCGCTGCCGTACATGGCGACGCTGGTCGGGTTCGGGCTGGGCGGCATCGTGATGGGCCGCCTCACCGATCGCCATGGCGTCGCCGTGCCGGTGGCGATCGGCGCGGTGTCGCTGGCGCTCGGCTGCCTGGCGGCCGCGTCGGCGCAGAGCCTCGCCGGCTTCGCCATCGCGCACGGGCTGCTGATCGGCCTGCTGGGCAGCTCCGCGACGTTCAGTCCGCTGGTCGCCGACATCTCGTTCTGGTTCGTGCGCCGGCGCGGCATCGCGGTGGCGATCTGCGCGAGCGGAAACTATCTCGCGGGCACGATCTGGCCGCCGCTCGTCGAGCGCCTGGTCGATGCGATCGGCTGGCGCCAGACCTACGTGGGCATCGGCCTGTTCTGCCTGGTGACGATGCTGCCGCTGGCGTTCCTGTTGCGCCGGCGCACGCCGCTCGCGCTGCGGGCGGCGCGGCCGGCCCCGGGCCAGGCCGTCGTGGGGACGCCGCCGGCCGCCGTCCGGGACGCGCCGACCGCGCTCGGGATATCGCCGCGCGCGCTCCAGGTGCTGCTGTGCATCGCCGGCGTGGCCTGCTGCGTGGCGATGTCGATGCCGCAGGTCCATATCGTCGCCTATTGCGGCGACCTGGGCTACGGCGCGGCGCGCGGGGCGCAGATGCTGTCGCTGATGTTCGGCTTCGGCATCGTCAGCCGGCTGGTCTCGGGTGTGATCTGCGACCGGATCGGCGGCCTGCGCACGCTGCTGCTCGGCTCGGTGCTGCAGGGCGTGGCGCTGCTGCTGTTCCTGCCGTTCGATTCGCTCGCCTCGCTGTACCTGATCTCGGCGCTGTTCGGCCTGTTCCAGGGCGGGATCGTCCCGTCCTACGCGATCATCGTGCGCGAGTACTTCTCTCCGGAGGACGCGGCGATGCGCGTCGGCACCGTCCTGACCGCCACCCTGCTCGGCATGGCGCTGGGCGGCTGGCTGTCCGGCGTGATCTTCGACCTGACCGGCTCGTACGACGCCGCCTTCGTCAATGGCCTTGCCTGGAACCTGCTGAACGTGTCGATCGTGCTGTGGCTGCTCGGCCGTTCGCGTCGCCGGCTGCTTGCGCAACCGGCAGCGTGATCTCGACGACGAGGCCGCCGCCGTCGCGGGGTCGTGCCGCGATGCGGCCCGCGTGGGTCTCGACCGCGCGGCGCGCGATCGCCAGGCCCAGCCCGAAGCCGTCGCCGGAGGCGCCACCGCGCGCGCGGTGAAAAGGTTCGAAGATCGCCTCCAGCTCGGGCTCCGGCACGCCGGGGCCGCGATCGGCGACCCGCAGCACGAACCCGGCTGCGCCGGGCGCGGCGCCGGCCTCGATCTCGACGCTGCTGCCGGCTCGGGTGTACTTCACCGCGTTGCGGATCACGTTCTCGAACGCGCGATGCAGCAGCTCGGCGCGGACCGGCACGACGGCGGCGCCCGCGCCGGCGAACGCGACGTCGCGCCCGTTCGCGCGGGCCTCGAAGCGCGCGTCGTCGGCGATCGCGGCGGCCAGCTCGACGAGATCGACGGGCTCGAGCGGCGGCAGCGACTGGCCCGCCTCGAGCCGTGCCAGCGCGAGCAGCTCCCCGACCAGGCCGTCGAGCCGGCCGGCGTCCCGTTCGATGCGCTCGAGCATGGTCGCGGTGCGCCCCGGATCCTGGCGCGCCAGCCCCACGGCGGCCTGGAGCCGTGCCAGCGGCGAGCGCAGCTCGTGCGACACGTCGTGCAGCAGGTGTCGCTGCGAGGCGAGCAGTTGCTGAAGCTGCCGGGTCATCTGGTCGAAATCGCGGCCGAGCTCGGCGAGCTCGTCGGCGCGGCGCCCGAGCAGCGGCGCGACGCGGGTCTCCAGCCGGCCCTCGGCCACCGCCGCGACCGCCCGGCGCAGGTGGCGCAGCGGCCGCGTGAGCGACCAGGCGAGCAGGGCGCTGAACGCGATGCTCGCGATCAGGCCGATCGCCGCGAGCCATTGCGGCGGCAGCGGCTCCGGGGCGTGGCGGAGGCGCGCCGGCCGCGGACCCTGCCGCGCCGGGCCGTCGGCGACGAAAGGCACGAAGAGCAGCAGTCCGCTGGGCTCGTCGA
>JBDHRX010000125.1:0-8587 GCA_039807785.1 Burkholderiaceae bacterium | reverse complement strand
GGCTGAGCATGCGGGTCCGCATCGTCGCGGTCGGCACGAAGATGCCGGCCTGGGTCGGTGCGGCGGTCGACGACTACACGCGGCGCATGCCGGCCGACTGGCGCCTCGAGTGGCACGAGGTGCGCGCGGCGCCGCGTGGCCCATCCGGGCACCCCGGCGCCTGGATGCGGCACGAGGCCGAGCGCATCCGCGCGGCGCTGCCCGAGGGCGCGCACCGGGTGGTGCTCGACGAACGCGGCCGTGACCTCGACACGCGCCAGCTCGCCCGGCGCGTCGCCGCCTGGCGCGACGGCGCCCGCGACGTCGCGATCGTGATCGGCGGACCCGACGGGCTCGACCCGGCGCTCGCGGCCGGCGCCGACGAAACCCTGCGCCTGTCCAGCCTGACCCTGCCGCACCCGCTGGTGCGCGTCGTGCTCGCCGAGCAACTGTTCCGCGCCTGGTCGATCCTCGCGGGCCACCCCTATCATCGCGAGTGACCCCGTGACCGAGCCCTTCGTCTACCTCGCTTCGAAGAGTCCGCGCCGCCAGGCCCTGCTGCGCCAGATCGGCGTGCGCTTCGAGCTGCTCGTGCCCGGCGACGACGAGGACGCCGAGGCGCTCGAAGCCGTGCGCGCCGGCGAATCGCCCACCGCTTACGTGCGGCGCGTCGCCCTGGCGAAGGCCGAGGCGGCGCTCGCGCGGCTGGCGCGGCGCGCATTGCCGCCGGCGCCGGTCCTGGCCAGCGACACCACGGTCGCGCTCGGCGGACGCATCCTCGGCAAGCCGGCCGACGCCGCGGACGCGGCCCGGATGCTGCGGATACTGTCCGGCCGCACCCACCGGGTGCTGAGCGCGGTGGCCGTGGCGCGCGGGCGCCGCATCGAATCCGCGCTGAACGTGTCGCGCGTCGTGTTCGCGCGCCTGCCGCCGGCCTGGATCGACGCCTACGTCGCCGGCGGCGAGCCGATGGACAAGGCCGGCGCCTACGCGATCCAGGGCGACGCGGCCCGGCACGTGCGCCGGATCGAGGGCAGCCACTCCGGTATCATGGGTCTCCCCCTGCACGAGACATCCCGGCTGCTGCGCGGAGCCGGACAGCGCCCGCGATGACCGAAGAGATCCTCGTCAACCACACCGCGCACGAAACGCGGGTCGCGGTCATCCAGCAGGGCGCGACCCAGGAACTGCACATCGAGCGCGCCGCCGCGCGCGGGCTGGTCGGCAACGTCTACCTCGGCAAGGTCTCGCGCGTGCTGCCGGGCATGCAGTCGGCGTTCGTCGACGTCGGCCTCGAGCGCGCGGCGTTCCTGCACGTGGCCGACCTCTGGCAGTCGCGCAGCGGCCCGGCCGGCGGCAACGGCCATCCGGCCCCGATCGAGAAGCTGCTGTTCGAAGGCCAGCCGCTGCTGGTGCAGGTCATCAAGGATCCGCTGGGCACCAAGGGGGCCCGCCTGTCGACGCAGGTCAGCATCGCGGGCCGGCTGCTGGTCTACCTGCCGCAGGCGCCGCACATCGGCGTCTCGCAGCGCATCGGCGACGAAGCCGAGCGCCAGCTGCTGCGCAGCCGGCTGCAGAAGCTGCTGCCGGCCGACGAGAAGGGCGGCTTCATCATCCGGACCTCGGCCGAGGACGCCGCCGAACCCGAGCTCGAGGCCGACGTCGCCTACCTGCGGCGCCGCTGGCGGCAGATCCTCGACGGCAGCCGCGCCGGCGTCGCGCCCGCGCTGCTCTACCAGGAGCTCAACCTCGGCCAGCGGGTGCTGCGCGACATCGCCGGCGAGGCGACCGGCATGGTCCTCGTCGACTCGCCCGACGCGCTGGCCGAGCTGTCGGAGTTCGCGCGCACCTACATGCCGGCGATGGCCGCCCGGCTGCGGCAGTACACCGGCGAGCGTCCGCTGTTCGACCTGCACGGCGTCGACGGCGAGATCGCCAAGGCGCTGTCGCGCCGCGTCGACCTGAAGTCCGGCGGCTACCTGATCATCGACCAGACCGAGGCGATGACCACGATCGACGTCAACACCGGCGGCTACATCGGCGGCCGGAACTTCGACGACACGATCTTCCGCACCAACCTCGAGGCCGCGCACGCGATCGCGCGCCAGCTGCGCGTGCGCAACCTGGGCGGCATCATCATCGTCGACTTCATCGACATGGCCGGCCCCGAGCACCGCGACCAGGTGCTGCAGGAGCTGCGCAAGGCGCTCGCGCGCGACCGCACCAAGTCGAGCGTCAACGGCTTCACCTCGCTCGGCCTGGTCGAGATGACGCGCAAGCGCACGCGCGAGTCGCTCGCCCACCTGCTGCTCGAGCCCTGCCCCACCTGCGAGGGCAAGGGGCAGGTCAAGACCGCGCGCACCGTCTGCTACGAGATCCTGCGCGAGATCCAGCGCGAGGCGCGGCAGTTCGACCCGAGGGAGTTCCGCATCGTCGCCTCGCAGCAGGTGGTCGACCTGTTCCTCGAGGAAGAGGCGCAGCCGCTCGCCGCGCTGGGCGACCTGATCGGCAAGCGGATCGCGCTGCAGGTCGAGACGGCGTACCAGCAGGAGCAGTACGACATCGTGCTGATGTAGCGGGGCCGGGCATCCGGCGCGCCGCCCGCGAACCGGCCTGGCCTGGCCCGACGCGAACGCGGAACGCCGCCTCAGCCCCGCCTGCGCATCCGCGCCGCCAGGTTCGCCACCCCGATCGGCGGCAGCGCGAGCACCGCGAACAGCGCCAGCCCGAGCGGCAGCAGGCCGAAGCTGCCCGCGGTGAGCGCGAGCACCAGCGCCTGCGACCACATCACGGCCAGCGCCCAGCGCCAGGGCCGGTCGGGGGCGGCATAGGCCAGCGCGCCGGCCAGCGCGATCGAGAGCGGGTAGGCGACGCTCCAGTAGGCCGGCGTGTCCCAGGCCTCGGTCCTGCCGCTCGCCGCCGCGGTCGCGATCCACAGCAGCGCGCCGCCGGCGATCGCCGCGGCATACGCGTACTTCGCCGGCAGGACGCTCACTTCAGAGCAGCCTCGACGCGTCCACCGTCTTGCCGTCGGTCAGCGCGAGCCAGCCCTTGACGATCCGGTAGATGGTCCAGACCATCACCGCCAGGAGCATCGGGAAGCCGATCAGCACGATCATCAGCAGCCAGGAGACGATCGCGCCGGCCAGCGCGTACCAGAAGGTCTTGATCTGCCACTCGAAGTGGCTGGCGACCCAGGTGCCGGCCACGTCGTCGCGCTTCAGGTAGTTGATGATGATCGCGGCGATCGCCGTGATCCCCACCAGGCACGAGAGCGCGTAGAGGGCATAGCAGATCATCGCCAGCCGCCTGGCGTCGGCGCCACGGGGATCGTCGTCGGCAACGGTCGGTTCCATCGTCGGTCTCCTCGTTCGTCAGGACTTGGCTCTCGGCACGCGGCCGAGCAGGTAGAACTCGGGGTTCGGCATCATGCTCGAGAGGTTGGCCATGCGGTTCGACAGCGCGAAGAAGGCCGCGATCGCGCCGATGTCCCAGGCGTCCTCGTCGCCGAAGCCGTGCCGGCGCAGCTCGGCGAAGTCTTCCTCGTCGATCTCGGCCGAGCGCAGCGAGACCTTCATCGCGAACGCGATCATCGCGCGCTGGCGCGGCGTCAGGCCGGCCTTGCGCCAGTTGGTCGCGAGCTGGTCGGCGATCAGCGCATCCTTCTCGTAGATGCGCAGGATCGCGCCGTGCGCCACCACGCAGTACAGGCAGCCGTTGGCGCCGCTCGTGGCCACGACGATCATCTCCTTCTCGCCCTTGGACAGCCCGTTCTCGCGCAGCATCAGTGCATCGTGGTAGGCGAAGAACGCGCGGAACTCGTCGGGGCGCCGCGCGAGCTTGAGGAACACGGTGGGCACGAACCCCGACTTCTCCTGCACCGCGACGATGCGCTCGCGGATGTCGTCGGGCACGTCGGCCAGCGTCGCCGACGGATAGCGTTCCGGAGTCTGCGTCATGTCGATTCTCCTTCAGGATTCGGTATTGCCGTACTGGATCCGGTACAGGCGCGCATACAGCGAATCGGCCGCGAGCAGCTCGGCGTGCGTGCCCTGCTCGACGATGCGCCCCTGGTCGAACACCAGGATGCGGTCGGCGCGCTCGATGGTCGAGAGCCGGTGCGCGATGACCAGCGTCGTGCGCCCGCGCATCGTGCGCTCGAGCGCGAGCTGGACATCGCGCTCGGTCTCGGAATCGAGCGCCGAGGTCGCCTCGTCGAGCAGCAGCACCGGCGCGTCCTTGACGATCGCCCGCGCCAGCGCCAGCCGCTGGCGCTGGCCGCCCGACAGGCGCGTGCCGCGCTCGCCCACCGAGGCGTCGAGGCCCTCGGGCAGCGCGCGCACGACCGCATCGAGCATCGCCGCCTCGAGCGCCGCCCAGATCCGGGCATCGTCCACCTCGGCCTCGGCGCCGAACGCGACGTTGGCGCGGACGCTGTCGTTGAACAGCACCACCTCCTGGCTCACCAGCGCGAACTGCCGGCGCAGGTCGGCCAGCCGCAGCTCGTCGAGCGGGACGCCGTCGACCGTGATCCGCCCAGCGCCGGGCTCGATGAAGCGCGGCAGCAGGTTCAGCAGCGTCGTCTTGCCGGCCCCCGAGGCACCCACCAGCGCCACGACCTCGCCGGCGCGCACCCGGATGTCGATGTCGCGCAGCGCGTCGGCCGCCGCGCCGGGATAGCGAAACGACACCCGCTCGAAGGCGATCTCGCCGCGCGCGCGGTCGAGCCTGCGGGTGCCGTGGTCGACCTCCTCGGGCTTGTCGAGCAGGTGGAAGACCGCCTCGGCCGCCGCCAGCCCGCGCTGCAGCTGGGCGTTGACGTCGGCCAGGTGCTTCAGCGGCGCGAGCAGCATCAGCATCGCGGTGATGAACGAGACGAAGCCGCCGACCGTGGTCTGGTTGTCCATCGACTGCACCAGCGCGATGGTGACGACGATCGCCACCGCGATCGCCGCGCACAGCTGGGTGATCGGGACCGTCGCGCTGCCCGCGACGGTGATCCGCATCGCGAAGCCGCGCAGCTTCTCGCTGGTGCGCTCGAACAGCCGCGCCTGCTCGCCGTAGCCGCCGAAGATCTTGATCACCTTGTAGCCGTGCACCGCCTCCTCGACCACGCGCGTGAGCTCGCCGGTGTGCTCGAGGCTGCGCCGGCTCAGGCTGCGCATGCGCCGGCTGTACAGCGCGACGACCAGCGCCACCACCGGGATCAGCGCCAGCGCGACCAGCGTCAGCTTCCAGTTCAGGTAGAGCAGCCACCCGAGCAGGCCGACGATCACCAGCGAATCGCGCACCAGCACCGTGAGCGCGCGCGTGACCGCGGCGGTGACGTTGGTGACCTCGAACACGATCCGCGAGATCAGCATGCCGGAGGCCTCGCGCTCGAACTCCGCCGACGAGAGCCGCATCATGCGCGCGAACATCTCGCGCCGCAGGTCGACCAGGACGCGGTTGGCGACCCAGGACAGCGCGTAGCTGCTGGCGAAGGTGGCGATCCCGCGGACCACGAAGATCCCCACCAGCGCGACCGGGACCACCCACAGCGGGAACCCGGAGCGCGCGACGAAGCCCTGGTCGAGCAGCGGCTTCATCAGGGCCGGGAACATCGGCTCGGTGGCGGCGGCGATGACCATCGCCGCGAGGGCCACCGCGAAGCCGATCCGGTACGGTCCGGTATAGGCGAACAGGCGCCGGTAGATCGTCCAGCTGGACGGGGCGCTCCGGGCGGGGCCCGGCGCGGCGTCACGGGCGGCGTTCGGCGGCGCGCTCAATACTCGACCTCCGCGGCCAGCGGGTGCAGCGCGGCGCGGATCGCGCCGAGCAGGTCGTCGTGCGGCTGCACGCGCCAGCGCGGCCCGAGCTCCACCGCGCAGGCCGCATCGCGGTTGCCGTACTCGACCACCACCGGGATCGCCGGCACGCCCGCCTGGTCGCCGATCGCGAACGGCGTGATCGCGCCGCGCAGCGCGCCGCCGTCGGCGACGCCGTTCAGGCGGATGCGCAGCCGCTTGCCGAATTCCTGGCGCGCGCCCGTGAGGTCGAGCAGGCGCTCGGCGACGATGCGCTGGCCGCCGGTGTAGTCGTCGCGGCTCACCTTGCCGAGCACGACCAGCAGCTCGTCGTCGCGGATCAGCCGCCGGTGCGCGTCGTACAGCTCGTTGAACACCGACACCTCGACCTCGCCGCTGCCGTCGTCCAGCGTGACGAACACCATCTTCCCGCGGCGCGTCATCTGCGGGCGCTGCGCGGCGACGATCCCGGCGATCCAGGCCGGCTGCGGCGCCGGCTGCAGTTCGGCGAGCCGCGTGCGCACGAAGCTGCGCACCTCGGGCCGGTACGCGCTGAACAGGTGGCCGCTGAGGAACAGGCCCAGCGCCGCCTTCTCCTCCTGCAGCCGCTGGCGCTCGCCCCAGGCCGGGGCCGGGATCCATTCGGGCGCGCTCGGCAGGCCGCCCGCCTCGTCGCCGAACAGGCTCACCTGGTCGATCGCGGCGCCCGCGGCATCGGCGGCATCGATCGCGCGGCCGACGTTGGCCAGCAGCTTCGCGCGATCGGCATCGAGGGCGTCGAACGCGCCGGCGCGCACCAGCGCCTCGATCGCGCGCCGGTTGACGAGCTTGCGGTCGATCCGCATGCAGAAGTCGAACAGGTCGGTGAACGCCGCCTCGGCGCGCGCGCGCAGGATGTCGAGCACCGCGGACTCGCCGGTGCCCTTGACCGCGCCCAGGCCGTAGCGGATCGCGCGGTCGCCGACCGGCTCGAAGCGGAACGCCGACGCGTTGATGTCGGGGGGCAGCACCTCGACGTCGTTGTGCCGCGCATCGTCGACGAAGAGCTTGACCTTGTCGGTGTCGTCCATGTCCGACGACAGCGTCGCGGCCATGAACTCGGCCGGGAAGCAGGCCTTCAGCCAGGCGGTGTGATAGGTGACGACCGCATAGGCCGCGGTGTGCGACTTGTTGAAGCCGTACTCGGCGAACATCGCCATCAGGTCGAACAGCTTGTTCGCGAGCTCGACCGGATAGCCCTTGGCCCTGGCGCCATCGACGAAGGTGCCGCGGTGCTGCGCCATCTCCTCGGGCTTCTTCTTGCCCATCGCGCGCCGCAGCAGGTCGGCGCCGCCCAGCGTGTAGCCGCCGACGATCTGCGCGATCTGCATCACCTGCTCCTGGTAGACGATCACCCCGTAGGTGGGTTCCAGGCAGGCCTTCAGGTCGGGATGGAAGTAGTCGATCTGCTGCTGGCCCTTCTTGCGCAGGATGAAGTCGTCGACCATGCCCGACCCGAGCGGCCCCGGCCGGTACAGCGCGAGCACGGCGATGATGTCCTCGAAGCGGTCGGGCTGGAGCTTCTTCAGCAGCTTCTTCATGCCCTCGCTTTCCAGCTGGAAGATCGCGGTGGTGTTCGCGTCCTTCAGCACCTGGTAGGCCTTGGGGTCGTCGAAGTCGAGCTTCTGCAGGTCGAGCCCGAGCTGCGGATGGCGGCGGTTGATGTAGGCGACCGCGAGGTCGATGATGGTGAGGTTGCGCAGGCCGAGGAAGTCGAACTTCACCAGGCCGACCGCCTCGACGTCGTCCTTGTCGAACTGGCTCACCACGCCGGCCTCGGCGCCCGGCTGCTTGTAGAGCGGGCAGAAGTCGGTCAGCCGGCCCGGCGCGATCAGCACCCCGCCGGCGTGCATGCCGACGTTGCGGGTGAGGTCCTCGAGCGGCTCGGCCAGCGCGAGCAGCTCGCGCACCTCGTCCTCTTTCTTCTCGCGCTCGGCCAGCAGCGGCTCGGCCTCGCGCGCCTTGGCGAGCGACAACGGCTTGTTCTGCACCACCGGGACCAGCTTGGAGAGCTGGTCGCAGAAGTTGTAGCCCATGTCGAGCACGCGCCCGACGTCGCGGATCACCGCCTTCGACGCCATCGTGCCGAAGGTGGCGATCTGCGACACCGCCTGTTCGCCGTAGCGACCGCGCACGTACTCGATCACCCGGTAGCGCTGGTCCTGGCAGAAGTCGATGTCGAAGTCGGGCATCGACACACGCTCGGGGTTCAGGAAGCGCTCGAACAGCAGCGCGTAGGGGATCGGGTCGAGGTCGGTGATCCCGAGCGCGAACGCGACCAGGGAGCCCGCTCCCGAGCCGCGCCCCGGGCCGACCGGGACGCCGTTGTTCTTGGCCCAGTTGATGAAGTCGGCGACGATCAGGAAGTAGCCCGAGAAGCCCATCTGGACGATGGTGTCGCACTCGTACTCGAGGCGGGCGCCGTACTGCTCGCGCCGCGCGGCGAGCTCGGCGGCCGGCATGCCGTCCTCGGGGAACAGCTTCTCCATGCGCCCCGCGAGGCCCTCGCGCGCGAGCCGGCGCATGTAGTCGTCGAGCGTGATGCCGGGCGGGGTCGGGAACTGCGGCAGCTGCGGCTTGCCGAGCTGCATCGACAGGTTGCAGCGGCGCGCAATCTCGACGCTGTTGGCGAGCGCCGAGGGCAGGTCGGCGAAGGCCTCGGCCATCTCGGCCTGCGACTTGAAGTACTGCTCCTCGCTGAAGCGGCGCAGGCGCCGCGGGTTGGCCAGGATCTCGCCTTCGGCGATGCACACCCGGGCCTCGTGCGCGCGGTACTCGTCGCG
>JBDHRX010000124.1:0-8646 GCA_039807785.1 Burkholderiaceae bacterium | reverse complement strand
GGCCAGCGCGAGCGCCAGCCAGGTCCCGATCGTCTGCAGGGCACCACCGGCGCCGTCGAGCGCCGCGAGCGCCCGCCGGGCGGCGACCGGCTCGAGCCTGCGGCGGTAGGCGCGCCATGCCAGCCAGCGGACGACGAGCAGGGCGCAGAACAGCGCCGCCAGGATCCGCGGGCCCGAGCCATGGAGCGGGCTCGCGAGCAGGAACAGGCCCGCGCCCTCGGCCAGGCCGGTCGCGAGGATCAGCGGCACCACGCGCGGTTCGCGCCACGCGGGGATGCCCCGGGCGGCCATCAGGATCCGGGCCTGGCAATAGACGAACGCCAGCGCGAGCAGCGCGGCGACCGTCATGAAGCCGGGCATGCCGAATGCCGCGGCGAGCCCCGCGGGAAAGAGCAGCACGGCGACGAAGCCTTCACGCGACATCCACGAGGTGCGCGGGTTCAGGAACACGTTCAGGGCGCGCAGCGGCCGGCCGATCTCGAGCCACACGCACAGCAGCCCGAGGCCGACGAGGGCGAGCGCCGCGAGGACCAGCAGCCGCGCCGCCAGGCCGCCGATCCCCGAGAGGGCGGTGAACACCAGCAGCCCGCCGCCGGCGCCGCCGCAGACGAAGTTGCCCGCAGCGCGCCAGTCCCAGCTCATCTGCTGCCAGGGGTTCGGTCCGAAGCTCATGGCTGTGCCTTGTCCCAGAGGTAGAAGAAACCGGGACCCGTTCCGAGTTCCTCGTGCATCCGGAAGTGCTGGTTCTCGGCCAGCAGCTGCGAGACGTTGCTGGCCGGATCGTCGAGATCGCCGAACGAGAGCGCCTTCGCGATGCAGGCGTTCGCGCAGGCGGGGGTCGCTTCGGGGTCGACGCCGGGCGTCTGGCCACGCTCGAGCCCCGCGTCGATGCGATCGACGCAGAAGGTACATTTCGTCGCCACGCCGAGGCGCGCGTCATCGTGCCGCAGCGCCTCGCTTTCGCTCGGCGCACCATAGGCGAAGGTGGGACGCTGGGTCTTGTAGCGCGCCTGGTAGGGACAGGCCACCGCGCAGTAGGCGCAGCCGATGCACAGGTCGTAGTCGATCGTGACGATGCCGTCCAGGCGCTTGCGGGTCGCGGTGGTGGGGCAGACGTCCATGCAGGGCGGGTCGTCGCAGTGCTGGCAGCCGGTCGGAACGAACGCGCGCTTGACGTCGGGATACTCGCCGAACTCCATGTCGAGCACGCGGCGCCATTGCACGCCGGGCGGCGTTGCGTTGGCGTGCTTGCAGGCCGCGGTACAGGTCTGGCAGCCGACGCAGCGCCGCAGGTCGGCGACCATCGCCCAGCGCGTCATGCCGGCCTCCCCGCGTGCGCGCGCCCGGCCGGGCGGCGGCGCGCGAGGGTCGCAACCGGATTCATGCGAGCCCCGCCTTCTTCGCCTTTGCGGCCAGCCGGGCGGCGGTGCCCTCGACGTCGACGACGAAGCGGGCGTGGCGGCCGCGGCAGATGGTGTCGACGCCGTCACGGCCCTCGACGTCGAAAGTGACCGCGCGTCCCTTGACCTCGGCGATGGTGACGGTCAGCTCGACCTGCATGCCGAGGAGCGTGGCGGCGAGGTGGTCGACCTCGACCCGCGTGCCCACCGAGTCTTCGCCCGCGTCGAGATGCTCGAGCAGGAGGTCGCGGCAGGCGATCTCGATGTCCTGCACCAGCATCGGCGTGGCATAGACGCGGGCGTTCTCCCCCATGAATCCGATCGTGCGGTCGCGGTCGACGGTGAGCTGGCGGGTTCGGGCGGCGCCGGGGGCGAGGGAGGCTTTCATCGAGAGTTCTCCGGACAGGATGGCGAAGGAGGGCGGCGAGCTGCTAGAGGCCGAGGTAGGCCTGCTGGACGGCGGGGTCGTCGAGCAGGGTGGCGCCCGGGCCCGACAGGGCGATGCGCCCGACCTCGAGGACATAGGCGCGATCGGCCACCGAGAGCGCGGCGCGCGCGTTCTGGTCGACCAGCAGGATCGTGGTGGCGGCTTTCTTCAGCGCGCGGATCGTCGCGAAGATCTCGGCCACGAGGCGCGGTGCCAGGCCCATGCTCGGCTCGTCGAGCAGCAGCAGCTTGGGGCGGGTCATCAGCGCGCGCCCCATCGCGAGCATCTGCTGCTGGCCGCCCGAGAGCGTGCCGGCGGCTTCGTGGCGCTTCTTGGCGAGGATCGGGAACAGCGCGTAGACGCGCTCGATTCCGTCGGCGAACTCGGACGGCGGCCTGACATAGCCGCCCAGCCTGAGGTTGTCCTCGACCGACAGCGGCCCGAACACCTGCCGGCCTTCCGGCACCTGCACGATGCCCATGCGCACGCGGTTGCGCGCCGAGGTCCGGGTGATGTCGGCGCCCTCGAAGCGCACGCTGCCCGATGCCACCGGCTGCACGCCGGACAGCGCGCGCAGCAGCGTGGACTTGCCGGCGCCGTTGGCGCCGACCAGCGCGATCAGCTCGCCGTCGTCGACGCGCAGGCTGACCTCGCTCAGCGCGGTGATGCGGCCGTAGCGGCTCGACAGGGCCTCGACTTCAAGCATGCGCGGCCTCCTGCGACTCGGCCGCGCCGAGGTAGGCTTCGATCACGCGGGGGTCGTTGCGGACCTGCTCGGCGTTGCCCTCGGTCAGCTTGCGCCCGTAGTCGAGCACCAGGATGTGGTCGGAGACGCCCATCACCAGGCGCATGTTGTGCTCGACCAGCACGACCGTGGTGCCGGCGTCGGACAGCTTCCGGATCAGATCGGCGATCTCCATCGATTCGGTGGGGTTCAGCCCGGCGGCCGGCTCGTCGAGCAGCAGCAGCTTCGGGTCGCCGGCCAGCGCGCGGGCGATCTCGAGGCGCTTGAGCGCGCCGTAGGGCATGGCGTCGGCGTTCGCGTCGGCGTAGCTGCCCAGGCCGACGAAGCGCAGCAGCCGCTGCGCGTGCTCGCGGCACTCGAGCTCGGCGCGCACGCGTCCGGGCGTGCGCACCAGCGCCGGCAGCAGGCCGCAGCGCTCGCGCAGGTGGCGGCCGGTCATGACGTTCTCGACCGCGCTCATGTTGAAGAAGATCTGCAGGTTCTGGAACGTGCGGCCGATGCCGGCGGCTGCGAAGGCGTGCGTGGGCAATCCCTGCAACTGGCGCTCGCCGAGCGCGATGGTGCCGCTGCTCGGCACGTACACGCCGGTGAGCAGGTTCAGCAGCGTGGTCTTTCCGGCGCCGTTCGGGCCGATGATCGAATGCACCTTGCCCACATCGATGTCGAAGGACAGGTCGAGCACGGCGTGCACGCCGCCGAACGCCTTGGACAATCCGTTCACGCGCAGGCTGCTCACCGCTTCCTCCGCTGGAGCAGCGCGGCGATGGTCGGCACCGCGCCACGCGGGAAGAACACCATTGTTCCCATCATGA
This sequence comes from Burkholderiaceae bacterium, assembly GCA_039807785.1. Classification (GTDB taxonomy): domain Bacteria; phylum Pseudomonadota; class Gammaproteobacteria; order Burkholderiales; family Burkholderiaceae_E; genus Zeimonas. The sequence goes on along the minus strand of JBDHRX010000124.1, from coordinate 5,262 downwards.
TCGCGCCGAGCACGACCATCTCGTATTCCTTCACCACCGTGAGCGCCTGCGGCAGGATCGTCAGCACCGCGGCGCCGACCACCGCGCCGTAGGTGGAGGCCATGCCGCCGAACACCACCATCGTGACCAGCTCGACCGAGTGCATGAACGACGCCTTCTCGGGCGTGATGAAGCCGGAATAGAAGGCGGTGAGGCCGCCGGCGAACGCGGCGAACACGGCCGACATGACGAACACCATCAGCTTCTGGTGTGCGCTGTCGATGCCCACGACCTCGGCCGCCACCTCCGAGGTGTGCAGCGCGCGCAGCGCGCGGCCGCGCGGCGATTCGATCAGGTTCAGCGACAGCCACACGGCGACCAGCAGGCAGGCCGCGACGACCCAGTACCAGGCCTGGCTGCCGCGCACCGCCCAGCCGAGTATCGTCAGCTTCGGCACCGACATGCCGTCGGGGCCGCCGGTCAGCCAGTCCTCGTTGGCGATCACGATCGCGATGATGATGCCCAGCCCGAGGGTGGCCATCGCGAGGTAGTGTCCCTTGAGCCGCAGGATCGGCCGGCCGACGATGAAGGCGAGCAGCGCCACCCCGGTACAGGCCAGCGCCAGCGCGGCGACCGGGGGCACGCCGTAGCGCGCGGCGAGCAGCGCCGAGCCGTAGGCGCCCAGGCCGTAGAACCCGGCGTGGCCGAGGCTGATCTGCCCCGCGTAGCCGATCAGCAGGTTCAGGCCGACGCAGACGATCGCGTTCAGCCCGACCAGGATGGCGACGTCGTAGAAGTAGTCGTTGACGAGGACCGCGGGCGCGAGCGCCAGGATCAGCGTCAGCGCGGCCAGGCCGCCGGCGCGCGGCGTCGCCCACCCGCCGGCACGGCGGGCGCGCGGCTCAGACACGCTCGCTCTTGATTGCACCGAGGAGTCCATCGGGTCGGAAGAAGAGGACGGCGAGGATGATGGCGAACGCGATCACGTCCTTGTAGGCCGAGGACACGTAGCCGGCGCCGAGGTTCTCGAGCAGGCCGAGCAGCAGGCCGCCGACGATCGCGCCGGGGAAGCTGCCCAGGCCGCCGAGGATGGCCGCCGCGAAGCCCTTCAGGCCGAGCATCACGCCGATGTCGTACGAGGTGAAGGTGATGGGGGCGATCAGCACGCCGGCGATCGCGCCCAGCGCGGCCGCCAGGCCGAAACTGGCGAACAGCACCCGCTTCACCTCGACGCCGACCAGCTGCGCGGCCAGCCGGTTGTACGACGTGGCCAGCATCGCCTTGCCGTACAGGGTGCGGTTGAAGAACCACGACAGCGCGACCACGATCACCACGGTGACCCCGAGCACCCACAGGCTCTGCGGCAGGATGGTGGCGCCGAACAGCGCGATCGGCTTGTCGCCCGACAGCGGCGCCAGCGGATGGATGCTCTTGTCCCAGACGAGCTGGGCCAGCCCCTTGAGGAAGATCGACGCGCCGATCGTGATGATGATCAGCGTGACGACGTCGGCGTTGCGGGCCTGGCCGACCGCCAGCCGCTCGAGCAGCAGCCCGACGACGGCGGCGATGGCCACCGCGCCGAGCAGCGCCAGCGGCATCGGCGCGCCGGCGCCGACCAGCGAGACGGCGCTCATGCCGCCGATCATCACGAACTCGCCCTGGGCGAAGTTGAGCACCCGGCTGGCGTTGTAGATGATCGAGAAGCCGAGCGCCACCAGTGCGTAGATGGCGCCGGCCGTGAGGCCGCCGGCGAGGAACTGGACCCACTGTCCACCCATGATCCGTCTCCGCCGGGGGCGCTACCGTGGTCCGGTTACTGTACCAGCGTCCAGTTGCCGTTGCGAACCTCGAGCATCCGGAACGCGGTGAGGTCCAGGCCCATGTGATCGGTCGGCGACATGTTGACGACGCCGCCGGTGCCGACATAGCCCTTGGTCTTCTCGATCTCGTCGCGGATCTTCGCGCGGTCGGCGCTGCCGGCACGCTTGATCGCCTCGATCGCGATCATCAGGCCGTCGTAGGCGTGGCCGCCGAAGGTGGACACGTCGGACTTGAAGCGGGCCTCGTAGTCGTTGCGATACGCCGTCACCACCGGTTTCTGCCGGTCGTTGGCCGGCAGGATGTCGGCGACCAGCAGCGCGGCGGCGGGCAGGCGCACGCCCTCGGCGGCGGCGCCGGCGAGCTTGATGAACTCCTTCGAGGCCACGCCGTGCGACTGGTACAGCGGCAGGTTCATGCCGAGCTGGCTGTAGTTCTTCGTGACGATCGCCGGGCCCTGGCCGAAGCCGCAGTTCAGCACCGCCTGCACGCCGGCCGTGCCCTTGATCTTGGTGAGCTGCGCGGTCATGTCGGTGTCGGCCGCGCCGTAGCTTTCGTCGGCGACGATCTCGATGTTGTACTTCGGCGCGACCTTCAGGCACTCGGCGCGCATCGAGCGGTCGAAGCCGCCGGCGCCCGAGATCAGCGCGAGCTTGGAGAGCTTGCGCGCGTTCAGGTCGGTGAAGATCTTCTCGCAGGCCATGCGGTCGGTGTGCGGCGTCTTGAACACCCACTTCTTGACCGGCTCGATGATGACCACGGCGCCGGCCAGCGAGACGAACGGCACCTGGGCTTCCTCGACCAGCGGCACCGCCGCCATCGTCTCCCCGGTGGTGGAGCCGCCGACGATCACGTCCACCTTGTCCTGCTCGAGCAGGCGCTTGGTGAAGGTGCGCGCCTTCTCGGCGTTGCCGCCGCTGTCGTAGGCGAACAACTGCAGCTTGCGCCCGAGCACGCCGCCGGCGGCGTTGATCCGCTCGACGTACATCTCGAGCGTCTTCTGCTCCGGGTCGCCGAGGAACGCGGCCGGGCCGGTCGCCGATAGGAAGGCGCCGATTCTGATAGGCTCCTGGGCTGCGACGGTTCCGGTTCCGATCAGCGCGGCGGCTGCGAAGGCGCCGGCGAACCGGATCGCGCTCCGGGCATTTGCGACGAATCTCATCCGAGTCTCCTGTTCTTGTCTGCGGCGACAGGGCCACGCATGGCCCTGTCCGTTACGCCTCGCCGTGCGCATCGCGCGGGTCGAGGCAGTCGTGCCATCGGGCGCATCCCGCAGCGGGAGTGCTCGAAGGGGCTGCGTCGGGCGACGGCCGGGACGTCTGCGAAGGAGACGTTTACAGCGCGCCCGTTAACACCTATTCTGGTATTGGAGTGCGGGTATTGACCTTGATCTGCATCAGTCTTTCGGGGGGCCGATGACCAGGGCATCGACACGCGCGGGCGCGGCCCGCGTTCCGGGCGGGCGGCGCGCCGCGCCGGCCGGGCGAACGCCGGCCGGCGCGGCCGACGACGAGGTGGTCGTCCGGGCCGTGCGGCGCGGGGATCTCGACCAGGTGATCGCGATCGACGCCGTGGTGACCGGGGTCGAGAAGCGCAGCTACTGGCTGTCGGTGTTCCGCCGCTACGGCGACGGCGAGCAACCGGAGCGTCATTTCCTGGTCGCCGAGGTCGAGGGGCGCGTCGCCGGCTTCATCATCGGCGAGGTGCGCGACTGGGAGTTCGGAGCGCCTCCGTGCGGCTGGGTGTTCGCGATCGACGTCGCGCCCGAGTTCCGGCTGGAGGGCCTCGCGACGCGGATGCTCGACGCCCTGCGCACGGGCTTCCGGCGCATGGGCGTGCGCAAGCTGCGCACCATCCTGGCGCGCGACAACACGCTGATCCTCTCGTTCTTCCGGAGCCAGGGCATGATGACCGGGCCCTTCATCCCGCTGGAGATGGACCTCGATGCCTGATCGTGAGCGCAACCGATGAGGCTGCAGAAGAACACGTCCCTCGCGCTCTACAGCGTGCTCGAGTTCGCCACCGACCCGAGCCGGCACATCCCGGCGGCCGAGATCGCCGAGAAGTACGACGTTTCGCCGCATCACCTGGCCAAGGTGCTCTCGGAGCTGGCGCGCACCGGGATCGTCGAGTCGGTGCGCGGCGTCGGCGGCGGCTACCGCTTCGCCGGCAACGCGCGTCGCCTGACGTTGATGGACGTGATCCGCCTGTTCGAGGACCTCACCTCCGGCGATCGCCGCGAGCCGAGCGAGCTCACGCCGGTCGGGCTGGCGCTGGGGTCGATCCTGTCGGAGATCGACGAGATCGCGAAGGCCACGCTCAGCTCGATCACGCTGGCGACGATGCTGCGGCTGATCGAGCGGCAGCAGGGGCGCCCGGCCGGGCCGTCGGCGGGCGCGAACGGGGCGCCCGCGCCGGCCGACGCGCCGCCGGCGCGGCGCGGTCGCCCGAAGGGGTTTGCGGCGCGCGCGCGGGCGGCGGGGGGAGCGAAACGGCAGCCCTAGACGGCGACCGGCGCGGCGATGTGCGGGTGCGCCTCGTAGCCGACGAAGCGGAAGTCGTCGTACTCGTACCGGTCGATCGCCGGCGGCTTGCGCGCGAACTCGAGCCGCGGCAGCGGCAGCGGGTCGCGCTGCAATTGCAGCCGCGCCTGCTCGAGGTGGTTGTCGTAGAGGTGCACGTCGCCGCCGGTCCAGACGAACTCGCCGGGCTCGAGGTCGCACTGGTGGGCGAGCATCGCCAGCAGCAGCGCATAGCTCGCGATGTTGAACGGCACGCCGAGGAACGCGTCGCACGAGCGCTGGTAGAGCTGCAGGTGCAGCCGGCCGTCGATCACCACGGTCTGGAACAGGCAGTGGCACGGCGCGAGCTTCATCGCCGGAAGGTCGCCGACGTTCCAGGCGCAGACGATCTGGCGCCGCGACCAGGGGTCCTCGCGGATCTGCCGGACCAGCCCGGCGATCTGGTCGACGTGGCGGCCGTCGGCCGTCGTCCAGTCGCGCCACTGCTTGCCGTAGATGGGCCCGAGCTCGCCGTCGGCGTCGGCCCATTCGTCCCAGATGCTGACGCGGTTGTCGTGCAGGTAGCCGACGTTGGTGTCGCCGTTCAGGAACCAGAGCAGCTCGTAGACGATCGAGCGGACGTGGAGCTTCTTGGTCGTGACCAGCGGGAATCCCTCCGACAGGTCGAAGCGCATCTGGTGTCCGAAAACGGCGCGGGTGCCGGTTCCGGTGCGGTCCGGGCGATCGACGCCTTCGCGAAGGATCCGGTCGAGCAGTGCGAGGTAGGGCCTCATCGGGTGTCGCGCGTGGCAGTGGGGCCGGCGGATTGCCGGACGGTCATTGTGCCGCGCCCGGCGCCGTTTCGCCGGCGGCCGGGGGCGGTGGAGGCGGATCCTCGGGGAGCGCGGCCGGGGCGGAGCCGGCGATGCCCGCCCGGGGCGCCACGGATGCGGCAGCGGCGCCG
>JBDHRX010000123.1:0-8681 GCA_039807785.1 Burkholderiaceae bacterium | reverse complement strand
CTGCGCTGCTCGCCTCGGGGTCGCGCGGCGAAACTCGCTACGCTCGCTGCGCGAGCTCCGCTCAGACAATCGCCGCGAGTCAGAGGTACGAAGCGCGCTGCGCGCGCCGACCCCGAGGCTGCGCTGCTCGGCGCCTCCGACGTCGCCGCGACGCCTCTGGCCCGCGCCCGCTGAGGGCTGCCGCGCAGGGCCGAATACGGCCTCGCTGACGCTTGCCGCCCTGGAGACGTCGATACCGCTCGAGCCGAACGCGGCCACGCGGATCCCGAACAGCGCGACGATGCCGGCAAAGGGGCGTGCCAGGGCGCCCTCGGGCGCTTGCCGCGCGGGCCGGGCTGCCCGCTACGGGCGTGCCCGTGCGCAGCCGAGAAGCGCAGGTGCGCCGGCCCGCGCGCGTAGCGCGCTTCGTACCTCTGACTCGCGGCGACTGTCTGAGCGGAGCTCGCGCAGCGAGCGTAGCGAGTTTCGCCGCGGGGCCGGCGCTCCGAGCATCGCAGGGCACCCCCGCGAAGCGGGGGCAAGCACCGGCACGCCCGTAGCGGGCAGCCCGGCCCGCGCGGCAAGCGCCCGAGGGCGCCCTGGCACGCCCCTTTGCACGCACCACCCTTCCACGCTGCACGGCGCGCGCAACGCACCGTGGAGCAACCGAGGAGAACCGTCATGGCACTAGCGAAACCGTACGAGGACGTCCCCGGCACGACCATCTTCGATGCCGACCAGTCGCGCAAGGGCTATCACCTGAACCAGTTCTGCATGTCGCTGATGAAGGCCGAGAACCGCGCGCGCTTCAAGGCGAACGAGCGCGCCTACCTCGACGAGTGGCCGATGAGCGAGGCGCAGAAACAGGCGGTGATGGCGCGCGACCTGAACCGCTGCATCGCGCTGGGCGGCAACATCTACTTCCTCGCCAAGATCGGCGCGACCGACGGCAAGAGCTTCCAGCAGATGGCCGGCAGCATGACCGGCATGAGCGAGGAGGAGTACCGCGACATGATGGTCAACGGCGGCCGCCCGATCGAGGGCAACCGCTACGTCGGGGAGAAACGGTGATGGCCCGCATCGACGCCAGCGTCTACACCTCCCACGTCCCGGCGATCGGCGCCGCGATCGACCTGGGCAAGACGGGCGAACCCTATTGGCAGAAGGTGTTCACCGGCTACGAGTTCTCGCGGCGCTGGATGCAGGCGCATCGGCCCGACGTGATCTTCCTGGTCTACAACGACCACGCGAACGCGTTCAGCCTCGAGCTCATCCCGACCTTCGCGATCGGCACCGCCGCCGAGTTCTCGCCGGCCGACGAGGGCTGGGGCCCGCGGCCGGTGCCGAAGGTGCTCGGCCACCCGGAGCTGGCCGCGCACATCGCGCAGTCGGTGATCCAGGACGACTTCGACCTCACGATCGTCAACCGGATGGACGTGGACCACGGCCTCACGGTGCCGCTGTCGCTGATGTGCGGACAGCCCACGACCTGGCCCTGCCCGGTGATTCCGTTCGCGGTGAACGTGGTCCAGTATCCGGTGCCGTCGGGGCGGCGCTGCTTCCAGCTCGGCCAGGCGATCCGCCGCGCCGTCGAGGCGTACGATGCGCCGCTGAAGGTGCAGATCTGGGGGACCGGCGGCATGAGCCACCAGTTGCAGGGGCCGCGCGCCGGGCTGATCAACCGCGAGTTCGACAATGCCTTCCTCGACCGGCTGATCGCCGATCCGGCGGGCCTGTCGGCGATGCCGCACATCGACTACGTGCGCGAGGCGGGCTCGGAAGGGATCGAGCTGGTGATGTGGCTGATCGCGCGCGGCGCGATGGCCGACGTCGCCGGCGGCCCGCCGCCCAGGGTCGCGCACCGCTTCTACCACGTGCCCGCCTCGAACACCGCGGTCGGGCACCTGATCCTCGAGAATCCGGAGTCCGCATGAAGACGATCAAGGTCGCACTGGCCGGCGCAGGCGCGTTCGGCGTCAAGCACATCGAAGGCATCCGCAACATCGACGGCGTCGAGGTCGTCTCGCTGGTCGGCCGCGACCTGGAGAAGACGCGCGAGGTGGCGAGGAAGTACGGCATCGGGCACATCACGACCGACCTGGGCGAATCCCTGGCGATGCGGGACGTCGACGCGGTGATCCTGTGCACCCCGACGCAATTGCACGCCGCGCAGGCGCTCGCCTGCCTGAAGGCCGGCAAGCACGTGCAGGTGGAAATCCCGCTCGCCGACAGCCTGGAGGACGCCGAGGCGGTGGTCGCGCTGCAGAAGCGGACCGGCCTGGTCGCCATGTGCGGCCATACGCGCCGCTTCAACCCGAGCCACCAGTACCTGCACCGCAGGATCGTCGCCGGCGAGCTGGCGCTCCAGCAGATGGACGTCCAGACCTATTTCTTCCGGCGCACCAACATGAACGCGCTCGGCCAGCCGCGCAGCTGGACCGACCACCTGCTGTGGCACCACGCCGCGCACACCGTCGACCTGTTCGCATACCAGGCCGGCGGCGCGATCATCGCCGCCAACGCGGTGCAGGGACCGGTCCATCCGGCGCTCGGCATCGCGATGGACATGTCGATCCAGCTCAAGGCGAGCACCGGCGCGATCTGCACGCTGAGCCTGTCGTTCAACAACGACGGGCCGCTGGGCACCTTCTTCCGCTACATCTGCGACAACGGCACTTTCATCGCGCGCTACGACGACCTGTTCGACGGCAAGGAGCAGAAGATCGACGTCTCGAAGGTCGACGTGTCGATGAACGGCATCGAGCTGCAGGACCGCGAGTTCTTCGCCGCGATCCGCGAAGGGCGCGAGCCCAACGCCAGCGTGGCGCAGGTGCTGCCCTGCTACCGCACGCTGCACGCGCTCGAGCGGCAGTTGCAGCCGGCGAACGCCTGAACGAGGGGCCGGCACGCCGGCCGATGCGGCCGGCGGCCACTGGCCTGCGCCGGGCCGGGCCGGGCCGGGCCGGAAATGGTCCAGCCAGAAACGGGTATATACTTCCAATCATTCCCATCGAGCGACGGGCATGCTTCCGGTCGACTGCCTTTGCACCCTGGCCAGGCGCTCCGCGAGATCGTTGACGGAGATCTACGATCGAGCGATCGAGCCTTCCGGCTTGAAGATCACGCAGTACTCGCTGCTGCGGGCGATCGATCGCCTGGAGTCTCCGTCGGTCTCCGAGCTGTCGGAAGCGACCGGGCTCGACCGGTCTACGCTGGGGCGCAATCTCCGCGTCCTCGAGAAGGCCGGGTTCGTGGCGATCGACCAGGGCGACGACGGGCGCACCCGCATCGCCGGGCTCACGGCGAAGGCCCGGAAAGCGCTTCGCATCGCCCGGCCGCTGTGGGATCGGACCCAGGAGCGGCTGTCGACGGCGCTCCCCGGGGACGCACGAAAGTACCTGGAAAAACTGAATGCCGGGCTCGAGCAGGCCGCCTGACCCGGACGGCCCGGCTTGGGTCATCCGGCCCGGGTCCTCCGGCTCGGACCACCCGATTCGAATCGCCCGAACTTCCCGTCGGGCATTTTTTTCGACATTAACGGGCATATACCCATAAAACGGACGTTCCATCATGCTGACACCCAGGGCGAAAGCGATCCTCATCTGCGGCGCGGTGATCCTGTCGGTCTCGCTCGGGATCCGGCACACGTTCGGCCTGTTCCTGCAGCCCGTGAGCCAGGACCAGGGTTGGGGGCGAGAGGTGTTCGGGCTGGCGATCGCCCTGCAGAACCTCGTCTGGGGCGTGGCGCAGCCGTTCGCGGGCGTCCTGGCCGACCGCAAGGGGGCCGGCCCCGTCGTTCTCGCGGGCGGGCTGCTGTTCGCGATCGGGATCGGGCTCATGTCGGTCGTCGACTCCGCGTCGCTCTTCCTGCTTGCCGCCGGCGTCCTGGTGGGGCTCGGCTTGTCGGGCACCACGATGCCCGTGGTGTTCGGCGCCATCAGTCGCGCCATGCCGGCGGACAAGCGCAGCCTGGCTTTCGGTGTCGCGATGTCGGTGGGATCGATCGGCCAGTTCGCCCTGCTGCCGGGATCGCTGGCCATGATCGGCGGATTCGGCTGGGCGACGGCCCTGCTGGCCCTCTCGATGCTGTCCGCGCTGATGATCCCCTTGTCCTTCGCCTTGAGGGAACGAAGCGCCGGCGGCAGCGCCCTGCCCGGCATGTCGGCCGCGCAGGCGCTGCGGCTGGCCCTGCGCGACCGGGGATTCCTCCTGCTCTCCTTCGGCTTCTTCGTCTGCGGATTCCAGGTCGTCTTCATCTCGACCCACATCGTCGCGTTCCTGTCGGACGCGGGCTCGAGCGCCGCGGTGGGCTCGACCGTCCTGGCCCTGATCGGGCTGTTCAACATCTTCGGCACGCTCGCCGCCGGCTACCTGGGCGGGCGGTACAGCAAGCCTCGACTGCTCACGGGCATCTATCTCGGGCGCGCGGCGGCGATCTCCGTGTTCCTGCTGCTGCCGGTCACGCCGGCGTCGGCTTCGATCTTCGCCGCATCGATGGGGCTTCTATGGCTGTCCACGGTGCCGCTGACGAACGGCGCGATCGCGACCATGTTCGGCGTGAGGAACCTCTCGCTGCTGGGCGGCGTGGCGTTCCTGGCCCATCAGATCGGATCGTTTCTCGGAGGATGGCTCGGCGGCGTTGTTTTCGATCGACTGGGTCGCTACGATGTGGCCTGGGGGTTGACGATCGGACTGAGCCTGATCGCCGCCATCGTGAACTGGCCGGTCAAGGAAGCCCCCGTCCAGGCCAGAGCCACAGCATGAGCGATCTTCCGGGATCGGCGCCGCGCACGTCCACGTTCGCGGCGACCGCCCTGCGCGACGGATCGCGCCGGTCCGCACCGGATCGGCGCGAGCGTCGTCGCATCGTTGCGCACCGCCCTGTCCGCCGCATGCTGCTGGGCGTCGCGGCGGGCCTGCTGGCCGGTCCGCGCGCCTTCGCGCAGGCCGGCCGTCCGGTCGTGCTCGTCGTGCCGTTCGCGGCCGGCGGCATCGCCGACCTGAGCGCGCGCGTGGTCGCGCGCGCGATGAGCCGCACGCTGGGCCGGAACATCGTGGTCGAGAACCGCCCCGGCGCCGGCGGCATCGTAGCCACCGGCGCGGTGGTCAACGCGCCGCCCGACGGCCACACCGTGCTGCTGCTGAGCAACGCCAACGCGATCAGCGCCAGCCTGTTCCGCCGCCTGCCCTACGACGTGACGCGCGACCTCGCGCCGGTGGGCACGCTCGGCTTCTTCGACCTGGCGCTGTGCGTGAACGCGCGCACCGGCTTTCGCGCGCTCCCCGACCTGCTGGCCCACGCGCGCGCCAATCCCGGCAAGCTCACCATCGGCACCATCGCGATCGGCTCGACCCAGCACCTGGCCGCCGAGCTGTTCCGCACGCGCGCCGGCATCGACGCGGTGATCGTCCCGTATCCGGGCACGCCGGCGCTGCTGGCCGCGCTGCGCGGCGACGAAATCGACCTGGCCTTCGAGATCCTCGGCCCGACGCTGCCGCAGATCGCCGGCGGCGCGCTGCGCCCGCTGGCGGTCAGCGCCGCGCGGCGCAACCGCGTGCTGCCGACCACACCCACGGTCCAGGAAGCCGGCGTCGTCGACTACGACGTAGCCTCGTGGAACGCGCTGGCGGTGCCGGCCGGCACGCCGCCGGCGGTCGTCGAACGGCTCGGCGCCGCGCTGCACGAGGCGCTGGCCACGCCGGCGGTGGCCCAGCGCCTGCTCGAGATGGGGGTGCGCCCGCAGGCCGGCACGCCGGCCGGGCTCGAGGCGCTGCTGGCCGCCGAGATCCGGCGCTGGCGCGAGGTGATCGCGGCCGCCCGCATCGAGCCCCGGTGACCGGACTTGATCCGTGGCAAGTCGCGCGACCGGCCGGCCGGGTTAGCCTGACGGGTACGGACCGATCCGGAGGAGGAACGCCGATGAATGCCGCGAAGCGCGAGATCGCGGGGACCACCGTCTTCGACGGCGGGCAGGCGCGCAAGGGCTACGCGTTGAACAAGATGTGCTTCTCGTTCAACGACGATGCCAACCGCGTCGAGTTCCTGCGCGACGAGGACGCCTATTGCGCGAAGTACGGGCTGAACCCGCAGCAGCGCGAGGCCGTCCGCGACCGCAACGTGCTGGCGCTGATCGCGGCCGGCGGCAACGTCTACTACCTGGCCAAGTTCGCGGGCATCTTCGGGCTCGACGTGCAGGACATCGGCGCCCAGCAGACGGGCCTGACCAAGGACGAATTCAAGGCGCGGCTGGTGGCCGCCGGAAAGGACTGACGCCATGGCGCGGATCGTCGGAGCCATCACCACCTCGCACGTGCCGGCGATCGGCCGCGCGATCGACAAGGGCCTGCAGGACGACCCCTACTGGAAGCCGTTCTTCGACGGCTTCCCGCCGGTGCGCGAGTGGCTCGCCGAGGTGCGGCCCGACGTGGCGGTGATGGTCTACAACGACCACGGGCTCAATTTCTTCCTCGACAAGATGCCCACCTTCGCGGTCGGCGCCGCGCCCGAGTACCGCAACGCCGACGAAGGCTGGGGCATCCCCGCCGTGCCGCCGTTCAAGGGCGACCCGGCGCTGTCGTGGCACCTGATCGAGTCGCTGGTGGCCGAGGAGTTCGACCTGGTCACCTGCCAGGAGATGCTGGTCGACCACGCGTTCGCGATCCCGATGGCGCTGCTGTGGCCGGACCTGCGCTGGCCGGTGCGCACCGTGCCGGTGGTGGTCAACACGGTGCAGTCGCCGCTGCCGTCGGCCGCGCGCTGTTACAAGCTGGGCGAGGCGATCGGCCGCGCGATCGAATCCTGGGACACCGAGGAACGCGTGGTGGTGATCGGCACCGGCGGGCTGTCGCACCAGCTCGACGGCACGCGCGCGGGCCACATCAACAAGGACTTCGACCGCCGGTTCATGGACAGCCTGGTCGACGACCCGAAGTGGGCGACGCAGTATTCCACGCTCGACCTGGTCGAGCTGGTGGGCACCCAGGGCGTGGAGCTGCTGATGTGGCTGGTCGCGCGCGGCGCGCTGACCGGCCGGGTCAGCCGCCTGCACGCGAACTACCACATCCCGATCTCGAACACCGCCTCCGGGCTGATGCTGCTCGAGAACCGGCGCTGAGGCCCCCTCGGCGCCGGGCCGGGCCGCGCGCCGCAGGGGGCACGGTCCGGTGGATCCGCGGTCCGGTGATCCGCGACCCGGCGACCCGTGGTTCGACGGCTGCCGTGGTTCAGCGGTTGACCACCTTGTTCCACTGGTCGACGACCGCGGTGCGGTTCGCCGCGTAGTAGTCCCAGTCGACGCGCCGCAGCCTGTTGGCGGTCGGGACGGTTTCCGCCACTTCCCGGGGCACCGCGGCCTTGGCGTTGACCGGCCGTCCGCCGCCGACGCGCGCCCAGGTCTCCTGGGCCGGAACGCTCAGCATGTGGTTGATGAACGCCTCGGGCGTGGCTCCGCCGGTGGCGTTCTTCACCCGCGTGATGTTCAGCGACACCGCATAGGCGCCCTCGGAGGGGATCGCGAACTTCAGGTCGGCCAGGTCCGGGTCCTTCATCATCGCGAGCACGTTGCCGCTGAAGTACGGCGTCGCCCAGATCTCGCCGGTCTTCAGCCAGCCCACCGCGATGCTCTCCTGGTCCCACAGGCCCGGTCCGCCGCGACGGATCTGGTGCATCGCCTCGAGGCCCGCCTGGGGCGACTTCAGGCTGCCGCCCTTGAGGGCCGAGAGCGCGTCCAGGGTATAGATCGACGAGTTGTAGGTGACGTTCGGCGACGAGACGTGGCCCTTCAGGTCGTCGCGCAGCAGATCGGCCCAGGACGTGACCGGCTTCTTCACGTGCTTGGCGTTGTAGGCGATGCCCCACGAGCCGTAGGTCGCGGGCACCGCGAACTTGCCGGCGGCGGACTGGACGCGCGGATCGACGTCGACCAGGTTGGGGATCTGCGCGGCCGACAGCTCGCCGATCAGCCCCGAGCGCGCGACGATCGGCAGCAGCACGTCGAGGAAGATGGCCACGTGCAGGTTCGGCTGGTTGCGGTTGGCCTGCATCTGCGTGAAGCGCGGGTTGTCCCAGGACTCGATGACCTTCACCGACCCGGCATCGGCGAAGGTGTCGAGGAAGCCCTTGCGGAAGTTCCCGCCGAGCAGGCCGGGATACCAGCCGACGGCGATCTCCTGGGCCTGGGCGAGCGCGAGGGACGGCGCCAGGGCGGCGGCGGACGCCGCCGCGGCGGCGCCCAGCAGGGCGCGGCGATTCGGATCGATGTTCACGTTGACCTCCTTTGAGAGTCTTGCAGCGGACGAAAGCGCGACGCCGGGCGGCCTCAGCCGCCGGTGCCGCCGAGATGGCGCAGCCAGCCGAACCGGTCGATCGCCAGCGCCACCAGCAGCCCGAACACGACGAGCACGGTGGAGACGGCGGCGACCACCGGATCGTTCACGTCGAACAGGTACTGATAGATCGCGACCGGCAACACGATCTGCTTGGACTGGGTCACGAACAGGCTGACCGTGAACTGGTCGAGCGACACGATGAACGCGAAGATCGCGCCCGAGGCCAGGCCGGGCACCAGGGCCGGCAGGACCACCCGCCGGAAGGTGTGCAGCGGCGACGCCCCGAGGATCTCGGAAGCGTCGATCAGCGCCTGCCGCAGGCCCATGACGCTGGTGAGCACCGCGCGGAACAGGAAGGGAAAGACGATCAGCGC
>JBDHRX010000122.1:0-8690 GCA_039807785.1 Burkholderiaceae bacterium | reverse complement strand
CGCGCGCCATCGCTCGCGCGGCCGGCCCCGGAGGGTAGAATCGGGCCGCCGTGCCGGGCGGGGCCACCGCTCCGGACGATGCACCCCAGGAGGCGCTCCCCTTGCCGGATTCCGTTCACGCCGTTCTCGCGTTCCTCGACCGGGGTCTGCTCGGGGCGGCCTGGTGGCAGATCCTCGCCTATACGCTGGTCGTCACCCATGTCACGATCGTGGCGGTCACGGTCTACCTGCACCGCTGCCAGGCGCATCGCGCGCTCGACCTGCATCCGGCCGCGGCGCATTTCTTCCGGTTCTGGCTGTGGCTGACGACGGGCATGGTCACCCGCGAGTGGGCCGCCGTGCATCGCAAGCACCATGCCAGGTGCGAGACCGACGAGGATCCGCACAGCCCGGCGCGCTGGGGCCTGCGCAAGGTGCTGCTCGAGGGAACCGAGCTGTATCGCGCCGAGGCGGCCGACGCCGAGACCGTGCGCAAGTACGGACACGGCTGCCCGGACGACCGGATCGAGCGCGTGCTCTATGCGCGCCACACGCTGCTCGGGATCGGGATCACGCTGGCGCTCGACGTGCTGCTGTTCGGCGCGATCGGCCTGGCGGTATTCGGCGTGCAGATGCTCTGGATCCCGGTGCTGGCGGCCGGCGTGATCAACGGGCTGGGCCATGCGCGCGGCTACCGCAACTTCGATTGCCCCGACGCGAGCACCAACATCCTGCCCTGGGGCATCCTGATCGGCGGCGAAGAGCTGCACAACAACCACCACACCTATGCCAGCTCGGCGAAGCTGTCGGTCAAGTGGTACGAGTTCGACATCGGCTGGATGTACATCCGCCTGCTGTCGATGCTGCGCCTGGCCAGCGTGCGCCGCGTGGCGCCGAAGCCGCGCTTCGCCGCCGCCAAGCCGGTCGTCGACCACGAGACGCTGCAGGCGGTGATCGCGCACCGCTACGACGTGATGGCGCAGTACGCGCGGTCGCTGCGGCGCGTCTGCGCCGAGGAGGCGCTGCGCCTGTCCCGGCTCGACCGCCCGGAGAGCACCCTGGTCGCGTCGGCGCGCCGCTGGCTGCATCTCGACGCGGCCCGCTGGAGCGACCAGCACCGCGCGCGGCTGGGCGAGATCTTCGCCGCCAGTGAGCGCCTGCGCAAGCTGGTCGAGATGCGTCGCGAGCTCGCCGCGGTCTGGGAGCGCTCGAGCCTGAGCCGCGACCAGTTGCTGGCGCATCTGCAGCAGTGGTGCCAGCGCGCCGAGGCCAGCGGCGTGCGCGCCCTGCAGGAGCTGGCGTTGCGGCTGCGTTCCTACGCGGCCTGACGCCGGCATCGCCCCTTCTTCGCGCCGGATCACGATGAGCGTCCATCCCGCCGACACCGCCCGCAAGCCGGTCAGCCTGCCCCATCTCGCCGAGCTGCACGCGCGCGGCGAGCCGATCGCGATGCTGACCTGCTACGACGCCAGCTTCGCGGCGCTGCTCGACTCGGTGGGCATCGAATGCCTGTTGATCGGCGATTCGCTCGGCATGGTGGTGCAGGGCCACGAGTCGACCCTGCCGGTCACCCTCGACGAGGTCGCCTACCACACCGGCTGCGTGGCGCGCGGCGCGCGCCACGCCTGGATCATCGCCGACATGCCGTTCGCGACCTACCAGACCGGCGCCGAGGCCGCGTTCGCCAACGCGGCCCGGCTGATGCAGGCCGGGGCGAGGATGGTCAAGATCGAGGGCGGTGCCTGGCTCGCGCCGACGGTCGCGGTGCTGACGCGCGCCGGGATCCCGGTCTGCGCCCACCTGGGCCTGACGCCGCAATCGGTATTCGCGCTGGGCGGCTACCGGATCCAGGGCCGCACGCCCGAGGCCGCCAAGCGGCTGATCGCCGATGCGCTCGCGCTGCAGGAGGCCGGCGCGACGATGCTGGTCCTCGAGATGGTGCCGGCGGCGCTCGCCGAGGAGGTCACGCGGCGGCTGTCGATCCCGACCATCGGCATCGGCGCGGGCGCCGGATGTTCCGGGCAGGTGCTGGTGCTGCACGACATGCTCGACGTCTACCCGGGACGCAGGCCGCGCTTCGTACGCAACTTCATGGACGGCGCCGGCAGCGTGCGCGCCGCCGTCGAGGCGTACCGCGACGCGGTCAAGGCGCGCAGCTTTCCGGGGCCCGAGCACGGCTACTGACCGGAGGCGGCCGATGGAATACGTGATCCTGACCGGGGCCTCGCGCGGGCTGGGCGCGGCCATGGCCGAGCAGTTGCTGGCGCCGCAACGGCGGCTGGTGTGCATCGCCCGTGCGCCGAACGCGCCGCTCGCGGCGCGCGCACGCGCGCTCGGGGCACCCCTCGACTACCGGATGCACGACCTCGCCGACGCGGCGGCCACCGAGCGGCTCGCGCGCGAGCTGGGCGCGCTGCTGCGCGCGGCATCGGACGCGTCCCGCTTCGTGCTGATCAACAACGCCGGCGTGATCGAGCCGATCGGCCGTGTCGAATCGCTCGCCGCGGCTTCGCTCGCCGTCGCGCTGCAGGTCAACCTGGGCTCGGCGATGCTGCTCACCGCGGCGTTCCTGGCCGCGACCGCCGCCTCCGGCGTCGAGCGCCGCGTGCTGAACATCTCGTCGGGCGCGGCGCGCCATCCGATGGCCGGCTGGTCGGCCTACTGCAGCGGCAAGGCGGCGCTCGACATGTTCACGCGCTGCATCGCCGCCGAGCATGCCGGCCGCCCGAACGCGCCGCGCGTGTGCGCGCTGGCGCCGGGAGTGGTCGAGACCGCCATGCAGGCGACGATCCGCGCCACCGATCCGGACGACTTCCCGGCGGTCGAGCGCTTCCGGCAGCTCGCGGCCGAAGGTGCGCTCGGCGCGCCGGAAGCGGTCGCGGCGCGCATCCTCGCCCATCTGGCCGGCGACGCCTTCGGCGAACGCGAGATCGACGACATCCGCGAGCACTGACGCCGCAGCGTCGCTCCGGCAGGGGTCTCGGGAGCCGTCTCCGCAGCTCGCTGCGGTGGCTCGCCGCGGCAAGCCTGCCTCGGTAAGCCCCCCTCAATAAGCCTGCCTCGGTAAGCCTGCCTCAGTAGCCGCCGCGCGAGCCGTCGGCCGGTGCGGCGGCTCCGCCCGCGGGGGCGGCGCCGGCGAAGCCCTGCAGCAGCGCGCGTGCGCCGCGCACCAGCAGCGACACGTCGATGCCGACCGCGACGAACCGGCAGCCGGCGGCGATCATCCGGCGCGCGAAGCCGTCGTCGGTGGCGAGGATTCCCCCCGCCTTGCCGCTCGCCGCGATGCGGCGCATGGCGGCGTCGATCGCGGCCTGGACCGCCGGATGCCCGGGCTGGCCCAGATGGCCCATCGACGCGGCCAGGTCGGAGGGGCCGATGAACACGCCGTCCACGCCGTCGACCGCCGCGATCGCGTCGAGGTTCTCGAGTCCGCGCAGGGTCTCGATCTGCACCAGCAGGCAGATCTCGGCATCGGCGCGGGCCAGGTAGTCGGGCACCAGGTTGAAGCGCGAGGCGCGCGCCAGCGCGCTGCCGACGCCGCGGATGCCGGCGGGCGGGTAGCGCGTGGCCCGCACCAGGTCCTGCGCTTGCGCGGCGGTCTCGACCATCGGCACCAGCAGCGTGAGCGCGCCGATGTCGAGCAACTGCTTGATCAGGTTCGGGTCGCCGGAAGGCGGGCGCACCACCGGATGCGACCGGTACGGGGCGATCGCCTGCAGTTGCGCGAGCAGGGTCCGCAGGTCGTTGGGGGCGTGTTCGCCGTCGAGCAGCAGCCAGTCGTAGCCGATGCCGGCGCACAGTTCGGCCGGGTACGGATCGGCCAGCGCGACCCAGAGGCCGAGGAGCGGCGCGGGCTCGCGCAGCCGGCGCTTGAAGGTGTTGATCGGCGGTTCCATCGCGGCCTCCGCGGGCGTGGGGAGAATCCGGGGTCAGGCGAAGCGGCAGGCGACCGAGCCCAGCGGCCCGTAATCGACATGGATCGCGTCGCCGGCGGCCACCGGCACGGGCCGGGTGAACGATCCCGCCAGGATCACGTGCCCCGCCTCCAGCCGGGTGCCGAGGCTGCCCAGCCGGTTGGCCAGCCAGACGACGCCGAGCGCGGGGTTGCCCAGCACCCCGGCGGCGAGCCCGGTCTCCTCGACCTGCGCGTTCTTGTAGAGCATCGCGCCCACCCAGCGCAGGTCGATCCCGGCCGGGCCGACCGCGTGGTTGCCCAGGATGACCGCACCGCAGGCGGCGTTGTCGGCGACGTTGTCGACGATCGTGCGCGGGTAGCGGCTGCGCCCGTCGATCAGCTCGAGCGCCGGAATCACGAACTCGGTCGCGCGCAGCACGTCGAACAGGGTGACGCCGGGGCCCGCGAGCGCGCGCCCCAGCACGAACGCGAGCTCGACCTCGACGCGCGGATGGATGAAGCGCGCGGCCTCGAGCGTGTCGCCGTCGGCATGGAACATGTCGTCGAGCAGGTGGCCGTAGTCGGGCTCGTCGATGCCGACGCTGCGCTGCATCGTCTTCGAGGTCAGCCCGACCTTGTGGCCGCGCAGGCGCGCGCCGGCGGCGATCCGCATCGCGATGACTTCGCGCTGCACCGCGTAGGCGTCCTCGAGGTCCATGCCGGGCCAGGTCGTCGCGAGCTGAGGGATCGCCGTCGCCTCGCGCTCGGCCCGGGCGAGCGCCTCGGCCGCCTGGCGCTGCTGTTCGGGAGTGAGCTTCATGCGACGGCCTCGTCGGCGATGCGGTTGCGCAGGATGCCGATGCCGCTCGCCTCGACCTCGACCACGTCGCCGGGAACCAGGAAGCGCGGCGGGTCGAAGCGCGCGCCGGCGCCGGTGGGGGTGCCGGTGGCGATGATGTCGCCCGGCTCGAGCGTGGTCCAGGTGGATACGTAGCGGATCAGGTAGGCGAACGGGAACATCAGCCGGGCAGTGCTGTCGTGCTGGCGCACCTCGCCGTTCACGCGGGTGGTGACGGTCAGCGCGTCGTAGCCGTCGAACTCGTCCGCGGTGACGATCCAGGGGCCGATGGCGCCGCTGGCATCCCAGTTCTTGCCCTGGGTGACGTTGAACTTCCCGTGGCGCACCCAGTCGCGGATCGTGCCTTCGTTCAGGCAGGTCAGCCCGGCGATGTGGCCCGGCGCGTCGCGTTCGGCGATGCGCCGGCCGCGCCGGCCGACCACGATCGCGATCTCGCCCTCGTAGTCGAGCTGCGGCGACTCCGGCGGGCGCAGGATCGGGCGCTCGTGGCCGACGAAGGACGAGGCGAAGCGCGGGAACACGCTGGGGTACCGGGGCGTGTCGGAGCCGTCGCGGTACTCGGCGTTGCGGTCGGCGTAGTTCACGCCGATGCAGAGGATCCGTCCCGGGCGGGTGACCGGCAGGTCGAACGCGATCTCGTCGAGCCGATGGTCGGCCGGCGCGGCCTGCGCCAGGCGCCGCGCCTCGGCCAGGCCGTCGCCGCCGTGGCCGGCATCCGCCGCCTGGAGCAGGTGCAGCAGGTCGGGGCAGCGCGCGCCCAGGCGCGCCGAGAGATCGACCACGCCGTCGCCGGACAGCGCGCCGAAGCGCGCGTTGCCGTCGGGGGTCCGGTACGAGAGCAGCTTCATGGGGTCACCTCCATCTGCCAGGAGCGTAGGACAGGGAGGGTGCGGAAAGGCGAAAGCCCCTCGATCGAGGGGCTTGTCGCGTGGGGTTCACCGCGAAGCTCGCGGTGAAGGGCTGTGTCGCGAGAGGGACGCCGGGAACGTGCGCCGGGGACCTGCGCCCGTACCGGGCCGCCCGGCCGTGGGCCTGGGCGCGACACGCCGGCCGGCATCCGCGCCGACTCGTCCGGGCTACTTGATCTTGGTTTCCTTGTACGCCACATGCTTGCGGGCGACGGGATCGAACTTCTTGATCTCCATCTTCTCGGGCATGGTCCGCTTGTTCTTCGTCGTCGTGTAGAAGTGGCCGGTACCGGCCGACGACTCGAGCTTGATCTTGTCGCGCATGATGGGTATTCCTCGAGTATCGCTCGATGGGTATCGCTCGATGTCAGGCCGCTTCGCCGCGGGCGCGCAGATCGGCGAGCACCGCGTCGATGCCCTTCTTGTCGATCAGGCGCAGCGCCGCGTTGGTGATGCGCAGGCGCACCCAGCGGTTCTCGCTTTCGACCCAGAAGCGGCGGTACTGCAGGTTCGGCAGGAAGCGGCGCTTGGTCTTGTTGTTCGCGTGCGAAACGTTGTTGCCGACCATCGGCGCTTTTCCGGTGACTTGGCAGACTCGGGCCATGACGGACTCCTGGGGCTCGAGATTCGAGCCTGATATTGCAGCAAAGCTTTGAATTATAGCGCTATTTACAGTGCGCTCGCAAGCCGTCCGCGGGTCGGTGCTAGAGCAGCCCGGCCTCCGCGAACGAGAAGCAGCGGTTGCCGGCCACGATCAGGTGGTCCAGCACCGGGACGTCGAGCTGCGACAGCGCCGCCTTCAGGGCGTGGGTGAGCAGGCGGTCGGCGGCGCTGGGCTCGGCCACCCCGGACGGGTGATTGTGCGCGAGGATCAGCGCCGCACAGTTCAACTCCAGCGCGCGCCGCGCGACTTCGCGCGGGTAGACGGCGGTCTGGGTGAGCGTGCCGCGGAACAGTTCCTCGGCGGCGATCAGCCGGTTGCGCGCGTCCAGGAACAGGGCCGCGAAGATTTCCTGGCTGCGGTCGCGCAGCCACAACAGCAGGAACTCGCGGACCGAGGCCGGCGAGGCGAGCACGTCGCGACTGCGCAGCTCCTCGCCCAGGCTGCGTCGCGCGAGCTCGACCGCTGCCTGGAGCTGGGCACGACGGGCCGGACCCAGCCCGGCCGGGTGCGACCCGGCCCGGGGGTCGGCGCAGACCAGCGCGCGCAGTCCGCCGCATTCGGCCAGGAGCCGGCGGGCGAGCTCGACCGCGTGCGCGCCGGCGACGCCGGTGCGCAGCAGGATCGCGAGCAGCTCGGCGTCGGAGAGCGCGGCGGCGCCGCGGGCCAGCAGCCGCTCGCGCGGACGCTGGTCGATCGGCCAGTCACGGATTGCCAAGGTCGTTCCCGGTTCGGCGGCGCGCCGCCGCCGGAGCGCGGGCGAAGTCGGCCTAGAATGGCGGCATGACACGCACCCCACCGGCGACTCCGCCCGCGACCGTGGCCGCGGGCGCCTATCTGACACTGCACTACCGGATCAGTCTGGCCGAGTCGGGCGAGGACGTCATTAGCACTTTCGGCGGTCGTCCGGCCACCCTGCAGCTCGGACTCGGCCAGCTGGCCGAGCCGCTGGAACGATGCCTGATCGGGCTGGCCGAGGGCGCGCATGCCCGCTTCGACCTGGCGCCCGAGCAGGCCTTCGGGCCGCGCAATCCGGCGCTGCTGCAGACCCTGTCGCGCGCGGCCTTCGACGCCAACACCGGCGGCGATGCCGACTACCAGCCGGGCGATCCGGTCGAGTTCCCGGCACCGGGCGGCGGGCGCTACGCGGGCGTGCTCAAGGCGCTCGACGAGCGTCACGCGCTGTTCGACTTCAACCATCCGCTGGCGGGCCGGTCGATCCGCTTCGAGGTCGAGATCCTCGGCATCCTGTAGGACTTCCGCATGGACGCGCTGCTCGCCCAGCCCCGAGGCTTCTGCGCCGGCGTCGATCGCGCGATCGAGATCGTCGAGCGCGCGCTCGACGTGTTCGGGCGCCCGGTCTACGTGCGCCACGAGATCGTCCACAACGAGCACGTGGTGCGCGGGCTGCGCGACAAGGGGGCGGTATTCGTCGACGAGCTCGACCAGGTGCCCGACGGCGCGGTCGTGATCTTCTCGGCGCACGGCGTGTCGCGCGCGGTGCGCGCCGAGGCCGATCGTCGCGGCCTGCGCGTGTTCGATGCGACCTGCCCGCTGGTGACCAAGGTGCATATCGAGGTCGCGAAGATGCGCCGCGACGGGCGCGAGCTGGTCATGATCGGTCATGCCGGGCACCCCGAGGTCGAGGGCACGATGGGGCAGGCCGACGACGGCATCTACCTGGTGGAATCGGTCGCGGACGTCGCGCGGCTCGCGGTGCGCGATCCGCGGCGGCTCGCGTACGTGACGCAGACCACGCTGTCGGTCGACGATTGCCGCGCGATCATCGCGGCGCTCAAGGGGCGCTTTCCGGACATCGCCGAGCCGAAGAAGCAGGACATCTGCTACGCCACCCAGAACCGCCAGGACGCGGTCAAGGCGATGGCGCCGCAATGCGACCTGGTGCTGGTGATCGGGTCGCCCACCAGTTCCAACAGCAACCGGCTGCGCGAGGTCGCCGAGAAGATGGGCTGCGAGGCCCGGATGATCGGTTCGGCGGCCGAGCTCGATCCCGGCTGGCTGGCCGGCCGGCGCCGCGTCGGGGTCACGGCCGGCGCGTCGGCGCCCGAGCGCCTGGTCCAGGAACTGCTGGCGCGGCTGAGGTCGCTCGGCGTCGCGGACGTGCACGCGCTCGACGGCGTGCGCGAGAACATGACCTTCCCGCTGCCCAAGGGCCTGGCCCGGCCGCGCGAGGAAGCGGACGCGCCGGACGCCGCCGCGCAATGAAGAAAGGGGTCGGCCGCGGGAACGACCGACCCCTTCAGGATCGTGGTGCCGATGGACGGACTCGAACTGTCGACCTTCGCATTACGAATGCGCTGCTCTACCAACTGAGCTACACCGGCCCGGCTCCGGCGGCCGGCCGGTGGCCGGATCCAGAGAACCGCG